>NZ_JAWLIQ010000009.1:0-161923 GCF_033485175.1 Sporosarcina sp. YIM B06819
ACTTCTTTGTACCAACCATCGAATGTGTAACCCACTTTTGTTGGTGCTGTTGGTGCTGTGATTGCTGTGTTGTAGTTTGTTGTTTTATCACTTACTGCGCTTCCGCCTTGGGAATCAAATGTGACCGTGTAATTATTGATTGTCCATTTTGCGTAAAGCGTTGTTGCCGATGTTACTGTATCTTCTGTGAAATCCCATGCATTCGTCAGTCCTACTTCTTTGTACCAACCATCGAATGTGTAACCCGCTTTTGTTGGTACTGTTGGTGCTGTGATTGCTGTATTATAGATTGCTGTTTTGCTTTCTACTACGCTACCGCCTTGAGCATCAAAAATAACAACCATTTCGTCATTATTAATTGAAAACGTTAAAGTAGTTTCGGCTCCAGCTGGTGCACCTGTTTCCGCATTGGCTGCGATTCTTACTCTCACCGTTTTATTTCCACTTAAATCTGGTGGAGTTGACGAATTATATACCGTCCATACTCCTCCATCGATTTGATATTCCATCGTAGCGTCAATGCCTACAATCATGTTCGTCACATCATCCGCGGTTACACTTGGGGCGGATGGAGTGATTGGTCCTTCAACGTAAGGAATGTCATTTATGTTTTTCGATTTGCTATCATTGCTAATTTGGACACCACCAGTTGTATTGCTTAATTCGATTAAATAAGTATTTTGGGGGACCGTAATCGATTGATTTGTCTCTCCATCATTAATAACGAGTGTGCCCGAAGCAAGTATATTACCATTCTCATCTTTAGCCTGCCAGTCGACAGATACAGTTCCATCGCTTCCATCTTTTCTTAGAATATGAATATCGTACCCATCATCAACAGTTTCTTTTGTTGTAACTTCTAAAACTCCTGCTTGAACAGCATGATCATTTAAGCTTCCCGCTTTAATAAATACGTTTGAGTCTAAAAATCCGTCAAAACCATCAGCAATCGCTAGTTTGATATGATTCATTATTCCTGGATTAACCGCTACGGAAACCGACATAACAACCGTAAGGCCATCCATTTGTGTATTCAAGTGGGCATCATCGTTGTTTATAAAATACTTCGGATTTTTTGCATTTATACCCAATGGATATCCACCATTCACTGTATTAATCGAAACAGAAGTATTTGTTTCGGGAAGTAGAGCAGCATTCTGACCATTTACAAAAAAGGCAAAAACATCGTTAAATTCACTGTTCGCATTTTCATTATATTCCTCAGATGAAAATACATATTGAAAGGAAATATGATCGCCCAATGGAACAAAGTCAAATTCCAATATGGCTGCATCATAAGTTCCCAAACCATTGGTAATACTGCCCAAGTTTGCATCTCCAGGAACCCCATTAACCGTAGATTTACCCACACTATTATTTGGTCCAATCACATCCGCAGCCTTACCTGTACTAAGGATAATCCCTTCCTCGAAGCCAATAATATCTTTACCTCCACTAAACTCTCCAAAGGCGTGAGCAGCGCCAGTTAATGTAATATTCGAGACTTCTACTCCTTGTCCCAAAATTTTACTAGCTAACTCCTCTTTAGTTTTTCCAGTTCCGACAACTAACCCGCTTTCTTCCGCATAACTCAATGCGCTAAATTGAAAAGAAGATAGGATCATTGCTAGAATAATTGCAAAGATTTTTATTCGATAGGCTATCGTTTTCATCTAATCAGCTCCAAATTCATTATTATTAAATCGCTAACCTTTAGCTTGCTGATCTATCGATACAATTGATTGCAGTGTCTATCAAAGTGCTATCCGCCCCAATCTTTTTTATCATTAACAGATATTGACCGTAGAAGTAGATGAAAGCAACTGAAATACGCTTCACTGTGAAAGTAACTTTTGAATCAAATTCGGGAATACAGTATTCTTTTTTGTAATATTTCGACTTTTCAGGGTTAATCAATACACTTGGTTGATCTATTTATATGATAGTTTGTAGTCCTTTATAAAAAAGGGTTCTACATCAAAATGTAAGTCCCCCATTATTACTAACACCTTACTCTTTTTTTCCATTGACGAACACATGATAACCTTTGCTTCTCTGTTGTCCATTTTAGTAAGATTATTTCCATCGTTACTAAATCCGGGCATAGTTTTCATATTTCCTAGCAGAACTTTTCCCAATTTTCGCTTCCCACCATGCTTCTATATGCCCGACACCCACCCCTAAGATTCGACTTTTTTTCTAGTAGATACATAGAGCTCAAAATGAAATGGTTTGATCTCTATCACTATGGTTCTTGATTCGCACTCCATAATTTCCTCCTATAAAGTAATTTTCAATAAATTTACTTTCATCGAAAAAGCTACTCGCGAAACTTGTAGTTTTTTGACCTTTCCTATCTTTTTTTATCATATAATAGAACAATAGAACTACACAATAATAATTTTCTATTTTCAAGTTATTTTTTTCTTAACCTACATTCATACCATAGATTTTTATACTATTATTTATTTATTTATTTATTTATTTATGCGCCATTATTATAGCAATTAACCAGTTCCTCACTAATTTTCCTAATATGAAAAATCCTTGGTTATACATTTGTAATTCACGAGCAATTCGAAGATAAAACACGAAATAATAGACCATAAAATCACCGCATCTTGGGGTTTCGTTTGTTTGGATGGATTTTTTGACTTGATTCACCTATTAACGATAGACTATTTAAAGAGAAGGAGGCGTTTTTTTGAAACCACATCTAATTGTCCTTGATCTTGACGGGACATTACTCACTGACGAAAAAATCATTTCCGATAAAACCGCGCTCACGCTGAAAAAGGCTGAGGAGCAGGGCCATCATGTGATGATTGCAACCGGTAGGCCTTACCGTGCTAGTGAAGTCTATTACCGTCAACTTGGACTTCAAACGCCAATTGTCAATTTTAATGGCGCATTTGTTCACCACCCTGATAATCAATCTTGGCAAACGATTCATGAGACGATTTCACTGCCAGTCGTCAAAGAAGTAGTGGATGCCCTACAGCAATTTCCAATCCGAAACATCGTTGCAGAAGTCATGGATGATGTTTACATGCATTACCATGATGAAAAACTACTCGACATTTTTAGTTATGGTAATCCACATATTATGAAAGGAGATATCCGCAATCATTTGCAAGTCAATCCAACAAGCTTGCTTATCCAAGCAGAAGAACAGTCCGTCGATGCCATTCGCCGTCACCTTGGTGAAGTACATGCAGAAGTCATTGACCATCGACGCTGGGGCGCTCCTTGGCATGTCATTGAAGTCATTCGACACGGCTTACATAAAGCAGTCGGGATTTCACATGTTGCTAAATGGATGGACATCCCACAAGAACGGATTATCGCATTTGGCGATGAAGATAATGACCTTGAAATGATTGACTATGCAGGTGTTGGTGTTGCAATGGGTAACGCTATTGATCGCTTAAAATCGATTGCGGATGAAGTAACCGCTACGAATAACGAAGATGGTATTGCGCAGGTGCTTCAAGAGAGGTTACACTTGGGCTAACAACAATTATCCATTGGAGGGATTTTTATGAGAATTTTTGCGGATAGTGCTTGTGATCTACCCAAATCATTTTTTCAAGATAATGATGTAACACTTTTTCCATTGCATGTCCTCATTGATGACAACGAATATGAAGACATCTTAGCTATTAAACCAAAAGAAGTATACGATGCTATCCGGAATGGCAAACAGCCAAAAACCTCACAAGTTTCTCCAGAATTATTTCTTGAAAAGTGGCAAGAACTTGCGGCGTCTGGTGAAGAAGGTATCTATATCGCCTTTTCGTCTGAATTATCAGGAACACATGACACAGCCGTCATGATTAGCAAGCAAGTACTAGAAACAAATCCCGCCATGAATCTCGTCATTTTAGATTCAAAATGCGCTTCGCTAGGCTACGGTCTTCTTGTGAAGGAGGCGGTTCGTCTACGTGAAGCAGGGGAAGATCTCCAGTCTATCGAGGAAAAAATCCGCTTCATGGCGGAGCATATGGAGCATTTATTCACTGTGGAAGATTTGGACTATATGGCACGTGGTGGACGCGTGTCAAAAGCGAGCGCGTTCATCGGTGGGTTGCTCAATATTAAACCACTTCTTCACGTTGAAGCAGGTAAACTTGTGCCAATTGAAAAACACCGTGGTCGCAAAAAAGTATTGCGCCGCATGACGGAGCTAATGGCAGAACGCGGCGATCACCTAGCTGAACAAACGATTGCCATTAGCCATGCGGATGATGAAAATATTGCACTTGAACTGCAAGGCTTGGTGGATGAATTATTCCGTCCCAAAAAGATTGAAGTTCATATGATTGGCTCTACCATTGGTGCCCACACAGGCCCCGGTACAGTCGCCATCTTTTTCTTGAATAAACAACCTTAATTAAAAAAACACCAGAGCCATTGGGCATTCTGGTGTTTTTTCTATTATTTTGCGTTATCTTCTTTTCTACCTCGCTTACCCCTTTTCCAAACCATAAAGAGGAAGCCAAGGAAAGTGACGTAGATTAAAATCGATGCGATTAAATATGGGATATTAAAGCCTGTATCTTCATCAGCAATATAGATTTCAGCTACTTCACGTTCAAGTACGACACGGAACATGCCATCTTTACTTTCGCGTACTAAATCGTTATCGAGTACACCACGTAATTTTTTATTGGCACCGATAACTTCTTTCGGGATAGCGAAATTCGATGTCTGCGTCGTATTATTCAAAGCAATAATCCACGTTTCTTTATCAGACGAACGTTTAAATACGGAAAATCCATCTTCATTATACAAAATTTCAAAATCACCACTGCGGAATGTTTCAGATTGGTTGCGTAATTTGTTCAAATCACCAATGTACTCCACTAATTCCTGGTCAATCTTATAATTCATAAGCGGGTGACTTTCTGGAGCAGCCTTACCATTTACCGCAATTTCAGTCCCGTAAGGCACAAGGGGCGTCCCCGGCATGCTAAATAGAGCTGTCGCCGCTAGTTTCCACCTTGTAGGCGGGAACATTCTTGCCTCTACAATATCGTATGTGTAACGCGGTCCCGTTAAATCATCGAATTGAACTAATCCTTTGGTAGACATATCGGTGAATAGCGATAAGGAAGCGGCATCTGCATCAGGTGTTACAAATGATTTTCTCAAAGCATTCATCTTGTCCATATTTAGCGAACCATCAAAGTTTGCATCACTCGCTTCATTCGTCAACACATAGGCATCAGGATTTACTGCTTTGACAGCCTCAATCACTTCATTGACAAAAGCTGTATCGAATTTCTCAATCTTCGTTAAGCGGATACCATCCAATTTATAAGTTTCTACAAAATCTACAACTGCCTCTTTTAGCGCTTGCTGCACGGCTACATCCGAATGATCCCAATCGATTGTTCCATCAGTAGCAGGGATTGCCTCAAACTTCCCTTCTTGCGCCCATACATGATTGGCACTGACGCCTGCAAATGGGAAGTCAGCAATAACGGCAATATCCCTTTTGTGGACGGCTTTGATCATCTCACTAAATTCCTTGTCCGTACCAAAATGCGGCTCAAGCTTTGTATAATCAAGCACCTTGCTACCATCATAGGATTCCGTCGCAAATACCGGACCAAGTGAAATAACCGTAAAGCCCATTGCAGCAATATGCTCTAATCGTGTACCAATACCGGTAAAATCTCCACCGTTGAATGCACTTAAATTCTGTGTATCGACATTATAATCGTTAAGCCCGTCACCGTTGTTATAACGATCGACCAGCAAATCATATATACTTTCGTCCTCTATTGTCCGTTCTGCCTGTGCAAAAACCCCAGCTGGAAATAGGGTAGATACAAGAAGCAGTGAAGTCACAACTAATCCAAACCATTTCTTCACTCTCACAAAAAAAGCCTCCTCCAAAAAAATCCGTGTCATCCGCTGCACAAAATAAGCTGTCACCCTTCACTTTACCAAACGAAACACCGGACTGCCATAGTTTCAAATTGAATTTGAAAACCTTCATCTTTAAATAGGTCTATATTGTGAATAAATTTTTAGAAGCCTGAACAATAAGCGAAGCGCACAAAGCCTAGACAATGAAAAACCTGCTGGCTCATTAACCAGCAGGTTTCATTGTTCATACATATCGTCATCTTGCATGGAGGTCTTTCTTCTCGAAAGAACGAAGACGGAGATGGCAAAGAGTGCCATCAGCATCAACACAACGATAAGTAAAATCGGCCCGATACTCGTTTCCATCCTCTTGCCTCCCTTATTTTATCATGCGAAGAAATTAAATCCGATGCCAATTGAAAATCCGAGGAATAGTGTTGCTAACACGAAGACGAAAAACAGGATCCAAAATACTTTGACGCTTTTGTTTTTTGCAGAACGAACAAGAACCATTTCCATCATGCCAATTGTTAGCAGTCCGAGTAAGAACTTAACGCCGTAAAGCGCTGCGTTGATAC
The DNA here is from genome assembly GCF_033485175.1 of Sporosarcina sp. YIM B06819. Classification (NCBI taxonomy): domain Bacteria; kingdom Bacillati; phylum Bacillota; class Bacilli; order Caryophanales; family Caryophanaceae; genus Sporosarcina; species Sporosarcina sp. YIM B06819. Next base: position 6,456 of record NZ_JAWLIQ010000009.1, read on the forward strand.
TAGAGTATTTCATAAATAACAAGAATCCAGATAGTATGATTAACACGTAAAATAGACGTGTCACCATATGAGCGATTTTTTTACCTTTTGTTCCACTTTCCAATCCTGACGTTACAATGAAAATAATAATTCCTGCAACCCATGTGAGAATATGAAAATGTGTTGTACTTGCTAATACTTCCAAAATAGTCACCTCATTATAATATTGTACCTAAATAATCGTACCATAATATAAATCGACTGGGTAGAAATCTGGCTTATGGGAGATATGTAGTTGGGGATTGCTTGAAATTCCTATGGCAAGTTATGTTTGCAATTAGAATCGTGGAGTTGCAATTACAGATCTCTGAACCACTTCGGAGCTTAGAGGATACATCTGTAATGCGCCTTCGCTAGATTATATGGATGATAACTTGGACAAAGGACAAACCTTGATACAAATCGTATTCTTCGAATTGTGCAGTGCCTGCCCCACGCTCCAGTCGAAAGGTGCAAGTAGAATAGTAGAGTTGCAACAAGTCTAGCTTGGGCATTTAACACTGTAAAAAATAGTGCCAGACACTCGCTAATCTCGCGAATGCCTGACACCTAATTCTATAATCAATTAAACGTATTCACCAACGTACCAATTCCCTCAATCGAAATTTTCACAGTATCACCTTTTTTCAAAAACGTCGGTGGCGTCATTCCTTTACCTACGCCAGCAGGTGTACCTGTTAAGATGACATCCCCCGGTTCAAGTGTTACAAAACGAGAAATTTCCGCAATGAGGTCATCAATTTTAAAAATCATAGAAGCTGTATTACCATTCTGTCTAACTGCGTCATTGACTTTCGTTACAATAGATAAGTTATGTGCATGTGGGATTTCATTTTTCGTCACAATATAAGGTCCCATTGGACAAGAACCATCTAAGCTCTTACCAAGGAAAAATTGACCGTGAGCGGCTTGGACGTCCCGTGCTGTCACGTCATTAGCGATTGTGTAACCGAAAACGTAATCATATGCCAGCTGTTTCGGGATATTACGTCCCTTCTTACCGATGACAACTGCCAATTCTCCTTCGTAATCCAAGCTATCTGTTACATCTTCATGAATTGGTAAATCTTGCTCATCCGCTGCGATGGCAGTTGGGGATTTTGTGAATATCATCAGCTTTTCAGGTGGTGCTTCCGCGCCCATTTCTGCTGCATGTTCTGCGTAGTTTTTGCCGACACACAGGACATTTTTAGGTGTTCTTGGAATTGGCGCCAACCATTCGATAGCTGTAAATGCATATTTAAAGCGACTAGGATTATCATCTGTTCGTGCTTGTTCCGCAAGTTTTCTGACTCGTTCAACAAAATCCAATCCATGCGCGATTCCTTCTGTAATGGTTTGTGGAAAATCGGTGTCTCCGTACGCTTGTGCGATAGCTAACATATCCCATACCGCATCTTCCTTCTTCACCTTCGGACCAAATAATGTCTGACCCTCGTAACGGAACGACAATAGTTTCATCTGCTAACCCATCCCTTCAGTAAGTGTTTCCCTTATCCTTTATTGTTACGACAAGCGATGACCTTTTCCCTCTTTATTCGTCAATTTTTTTCCGTATGTTGCTTTTCGCCACAGCCATTCAAGTGGCCCCATGCTAAATTTCATAAACCACAATTCCGCAAAGATGACTTGGATAATAAATACACCTAGCGCAATCCAGACACCCGTTTCCAAGTCGATTTTTCCATACATGCCAAAACCGTAAGAATAGAAGATGGTAGTCGCAACAATCGATTGCGTAATGTACGTTGTTAGCGACATTCTGCCCGCCTTAGAAACAGGGCGGAAAACCGTACGGAATAACGGGATTTGGCTGAGTAGCAATAACAGACCGACATAGCCTGCAGCCAAGATAGGTCCTCCAAATACTGATTGCAGCATTTGTGCAGCCAAAGTCGGTTCCCCCGTAAATGGAACGGCCTTCAACCAAAGTCCAGCCGCCAATGCCATTACAGTAATAACTACGATACGCCCTTTCATCTCCCCGGCACGTTCAAATACTTTCCACTTTGACAGGCCTGCCCCTATCATAAGGAGTGGCAAAATCATAACGACTGCCAAAAATACGCCTAAGAAACCAAACGGAAGCCATTCTACAAAACGGAAGCTAAATATTTCCCCATAAGAACCAAGACCATAAGCGCTAATCGCCAGCTCAATTTGCTGGATATCTGCATAGCCTGACAGCACTGAGTTTGGGCTCGCCTTTTCTAAATAACTGGTCCCTGCATAAAAGATAGCATTGGGAATGATATACAAAATAGCTGCAATCGGCAAAATCCACTTTTTAGGGATTTTAACAACCGCTATCATGATAAAGCCCATCGCCGCATAGGTGAACAACACATCCCCCGACCAAATGAGCAATGCATGAATCAATCCAAAACCGAGCAAAATCGCTAGCCGACGCGCCATCATCGGCGCAAAAGCTGACCCATTCGCTAAAGTCTTTTCATATTGCATATTCAGCCCATAACCAAATAACATCGCAAAAATCGGGTAAAAACTACCTTCTACAAAAATATCAATCACCTTAAATGTCGCTGCATCACTTGGACTACTAAACCAAGTGTACGGATCCATATACAAATAAGGTGATTGGAAATGAATCATATTCGCTATAAACACGCCTAGCAATGCAAAGCCTCTTAGTAAATCGAGTACTTCCACACGATTGCCAAGTGTTGTTGGTGTTACATTCAAATTTATTCCTCCTGAATTATGACAGTCCTTTGCCCATCAAATAAATAAAGGACCATTTCTTTAATATCGATTTTTAAAATCGCTTCAATTGCTTTTTTATACAAATTCAACTGGATACCGTAACGCTGCTGCATCTCAGCATCCACTTCTTCATCAGAGCTAAAGCGTTCGCGAACTTTATCGGTTTTATAATCCAGTAAAACCCAACCATCCTGATCTTCGAATAAACAATCCGCGATACCTTGTAAAATTTGGAAGTCGCCATCTGCATCACTATGCGCATAGGTAAATGGCAATTCACGCGACACCTGCTTGGCATGTTGCAATCTTGAAGCAATTGGTAGCTGGAAGAAATGTGCAACAGATTGGATATCGACCTTCTTCGCCTCTTCAGCCGTCAGCAACTGGCGCTCCGCCAATTCCATAACCAATTGCTCGATATCTGCAGCCGTACATGCTGTTCCGATATCAACATGCTGCATAATGGTATGCATAGCCGTCCCGATTTCCGCGGCAGACAATGCCCGCGACTGCATGAATGCTGGACGCTCATGCAAGTAGGCCATACTTACTTCATCACTTTTCACAACAGCTGTATCATCTGCCTGTTGCTCAAGAATGGCCAAACGCTTCAATTCACTCACCGTTTGCTTAGATTTTTTCGAAATGGAAGCCTCGAAAAGATACTTTGCATCAAAACGACGTTTCACTTCCGCTAGTAAATCAGCATCCACTTCTTCATTCGGCAGAATATCCAGCGGTACTTCAGTCTCCTTGCCCACGTCCTCTTCTTCCGAAAACAATGAAGAAACCGGTAACGCATCAATGCGCCAAACAGATGGATCATCCATTAATTGTCCACCTGGAATAGCGCCAAACTTCGCGAATGCCTGATGTCTCGCAACAGCCGGACCAATCCACTCCAAATAACCATTCGCTCGTGACCGTGTATATTCCGGCAACATTAGCTCGGGATCTATTAACTGTGCATCCTGCCATTTGCCAATCGATATCTCAATATCCTTGACGGACGCAATGATTTCAAGATGTTCCTTGGCCCGCGTCATCGCAACATAGAGTACGCGCATCTCTTCCGAACGCATTTCAAGTTCTTTCTGTTCTTTCATCGCCAAAAATGGCAACGACGTATACGTTATGCGATTATCTGGGTCAATGGCTTTCACCGCAAGCCCGAAATGTTGGTCAAACAAATATGGTTCATTGAAATCCATCTTATTAAATTTTCGTCCCGCCCCAGCGATGAACACATACGGGAACTCCAATCCTTTCGATGAATGAATCGTCATAATACGCACGACATTTTCCTTGTCGCTCATCGAACGGGCAGCACCCAGATCATCTCCCCGCTTCGTCATCCGATCCACAAAACGCAAGAAACGGAATAATCCACGGAACGACGTTTTTTCATAATCAATGGAACGATCATGCAGTGCACGTAAATTGGCTTGGCGTTGTTTGCCATTCGGCATCGCACCGACCATTTCATAATAATGGGTATCTGCATAGACCTGCCAAATTAATTCGGACAAAGAACCGCGTCGTGCCAAGTTACGCCACTCTTCAAACTGAATGAAAAAGCGCTGTAATTTCTCCTGCGTGTCACTCGCCATCCCGGCGCCACCTGTCCTCACAAAACGCTTCAATGCTTCAAAAAACGGCTCGTTTTTCCCAGCCATGCGAATTTGCGCCAACTCATTTTCCGTCATGCCAATAAATGGCGCACGCAGTACAGAAGCCAGCGGAATATCCTGATACGGATTGTCGATGACACGCAAGGTGTTCAACATAATCATCACTTCAAGTGCATCGAAATAACCGCGCGACAATTCCGCGTAAATTGGAATACCCGCCAACTTAAACTCTTCCGCAATTTCACCCGACCACGTCATCGACCGCATTAAAATAACAATATCTCGGTATTCTAGTGGACGTTTTTCACCACTAAATGCATCGGCTACTTCAGCACCTGACGCTAATAAATCTTGAATTCGTTTAATCATGAAGCGTGCTTCTGCTTGCGAACTTTTTAAGCTTTGCCCGACTTCCTCTGACTCTTCTTCCTCTTCATCATACAGCAGCGTCAAGCCTGCCGTTACAGCCTTATCCGGATACTTCGCTCCATATTTCAGCGCCGCTGCATCATCATAATCGATTTCCCCAACACGCGCGCCCATCACTTGTGCAAAGATGAAATTTGTGGCATCGAGTACTTCTTTTCGACTGCGGAAATTGGCGTTCAAATCGATTTTCAAGCCTTGATCGCCGTCATTCTCGGTAAATCGATTATATTTCCCGAGAAATAACATCGGTTCTGCCAGACGAAAACGGTAAATCGACTGCTTCACATCGCCCACCATAAATAGATTACCGTCTTGCTCACCACCGCGTTTAATGAGCTGAATAATCGTCTCCTGCAACAAGTTCACATCTTGATACTCATCGACTAGCACTTCCTCAAAACGCTTGCGGTAATCCTCAGCGATATCAGATGCGACTAGCTGACCATGTTGTTGCTGCGATAAAATACGCAATGCGTAATGCTCCAAGTCAGAGAAATCGACAATGCCTCGGTCAATTTTCAACTGCTCGTAACGTTGACCGAAGTCGACAACTAGTTCAATCAACGTATGCATCGTCGGTGCCATCAAGCGAATTTCATCCAGCAAACGGGCAGGCGTTCTGGTGAAATAGGATTCTTTCACTGTGTTAATGATCTTTTTCACCGCATCACGCAGCGCTTTCGCTCGTTTCGCCAGTTCTTCATCACACGAATCTTTGCGAATGGTACCCGCCTTTGCCCACTTCAACGAGCCGAAAAACTCATAGGTTTCCTGCCATGTACTTTCTGACATGCGTCGCATGGCTTCATGTATCCACAACAAATCAGCTTCCGCCGTAGCGGCAAGTGGTTCTGGTCCATCGGGCATCAGTGCAATCTGTTTCATATCGCCCGTCAATGCCGCCGCTTCCTCCAGTGAATGGCGGATAGCCAACTTGAGAGGTTCCATAAAGGGTAAATCGTCAATCGTAGTCGTCTCATCAATGTCATATTGCTGTGGAATGAGACGTAACCATTGTTCCGGCGACGGGTGGACGCGGGAATAGTCGTACAGCCGGTCAATGAGCGTTTCAATCGATTGATCGTTACGATCCGACGTAAAACTATCCGCCAACCTGTACATCGCATCAGGATTCTCTGCGCCATACGCTTCCTCTAATACATCTCCTATCGTATCATCACGCAATAATGCCGCTTCCGTACTATCAGCAATGCGGAAGCCAGGGTCAATATCGAGTAAATAAGCATACTGTCTTACGACATTTAAACAGAATGAATGCAAGGTAGAAATCTGTGCTTTATTCAATAAATTCAACTGCCTGCGCAAATGAACAGACCCCGGTCTTTCAGCGATCGCTTCTTCTAATGCCTCCGCCATACGATGTCGCATTTCCGCAGCAGAAGCGTTCGTAAACGTCACAACTAGCAGTTCATCAACGTCAATCGGATTTTTTTCATCCAAAACTTTTTCAATCATTCGGGTGATCAATACTTTCGTCTTGCCCGAACCGGCCGCAGCGGAAACAAGAATATCCTTGCCCTTAGCCCAAATGGCTTTCCACTGGGCATCCGTAAATGTCAGTCCCTCAGGTTTCACGGGTATGTGCATCGTCAGTGACCTCCTTACGCATTTTTTCAAGTGACGATTCAGTATCCATTTCGGCATACGCTCGGTGTTGCTGTGCTGGATCTGTTGGATCGAATTGACAAACGGAACGATACGAACAAAATTGGCAAGGCATCTTATCTCGTAATTTATAGGGATAAACACGCGTGTCCCCCGCCAGCATGGCATCTCCTGCCTTCTGGTGACGCGTTCGCACATAAGAGCGCATCATCTGTAAATCATCAGAAGACAATACTTTTGACGTTTTCGCAAAGGTACCATCCGTTTTAATAGAAGCCGGCACGATGGCAGATGACCTACCAATATCCGCATCCATGCCGATAACCACTTCCTGATTATCCAGCAAATAGCCTCTCATCTTATACGATTTTGCAATTTCGGCTTCCAGTAGCGCAGGTGTTAATTCAGAACCAGAACGAATCATTGGATTATGGATATGCATATAGAGCACCCCTGCTGGATCCGCGTGGAATCCGAGCCATTCATCGGCATTCTCAAGCGCCACGTCTAGGTACGTCATCATTTGTAGCGACAAGCCATAATACACTTCCGTCAAATCAAGGCTACGTGCCGATGATTTATAATCAACAACGCGCACATAGTTTTTGCCGCCAATTTCCGAGGCATCCACCCGGTCAATGCGACCGCGTAATTTCATCGAATCACCATGGCGTAAAGGAATTTCAAGCGCTGGCAATTGTTCGCCCGGTCCAAATCCTGCTTCAATGGCAACAGGTCTAAACACTGTCGCTTTTGCCTGCGTACTCAACGAATAAATCGTGCGCTGGATGATATGCATCAGCTTGCGCTTAATATAAACATAACGGCTCGTTGACAATAAAATCCGATTGAAAAAATACGGTGAAATATCTTCCACTGCCGCCCTCGCCAGCTGCCAGCACTCTTCGCGCGACAACTCTGCCCATGATTTCCCCAGACGCATCGTTTCATCAGACACCCATTTCAGCGCCGCGTGGAATAAATCCCCGATAGCCGGTGCCTCCAATGTGAATTCGGTGCGTTCACGCAAGCCCAAGCCAAATGACGCATAGTGCTGGAACGGACAACTATAATATGACTCAATACGTGACACACTGGAAACAAATGATTCCCCGTACAATCCGGTCGTCAACTCAGGACGTAGACGCTCGGTTTCGTTCTTAGCATTCATCGGACGAATAATATGACTAAATACGGAAGACCAATACGGATCTTCCTCGTAATAGGCCATGACTGCACGCCATTCGCGTTCCACGACACCGGTGCTTTGTGCTTCTTTTAATTTCATCGAAGCATACGGCAATGCCGCACGGGGATGGCTAATATAATCAAATGGATCTGCTTCAAGCGGTAATTCCGATGGATCTGTTACCGCAAATATCGTGTGTGTACCCGGCAATAGCTGTTGGATTCTTGCGCTATATAATGAAGGAAGGAGAGCTTTCCCTTCTTCATCCGCAACCGGATAAGATACAAAGAGTTTTTCGCGTGGCGAGGTAAATGCCCGGTAAGCCATATATGTTTCGTCCATCAATTTCATTTTCGAAGTCGGTGCCAGCTCAAAGCCAATATCCGTAAACCACTCACGGTCCGCATCGGATAACAATCCTTCATTATCAACACGCTTTGGCATAACGCCATCATTGACCCCAACGACAAATACCGCATCGATATCCATTAAATTAGACACTTCGACATTCGACACCGTCACTTGATCAAGCGCCGGCGGAATGCGAGCAAATTCGAGCGAATCGAAGCCTTCATCTAAAATACGCGCAGCTTCCTTTGGATGCATATCTTTGTCGCCAAACATCAACACGAACTGATCGAGTACATTGATCCAGCCATTCCATGCCTGTTCATGCTCAGTTGCACGCAACAAACGTCCTGCCCGCTCTTCTTCAGCACGCAAATCGATAATTTTATCATACACATGCAGCTTTTCCATCAATAAAAACAATGCTTCTGCTACATCGCGACCACTTGTCGACCCCTTCAAGCGCTTGTCAAACGCAGCAAGCGGCTCGCGAATTTCATCGCGAATAACATGCAATTCCTTCTCCATCGCACGCTCTTCATCGGTTTGTACATCGCTATATAATTCCAACCCACGATACTTTTTCACGCGCCAACGGCTGTCATCGAACCAGCGCTGACCGTAGATTCCGTGCGCCAAAACGTAATTTTCCAGGCGATCTGCTCGGTCACGCCACAGCAGTTTATTTTCACGGTGCGGGAAAAAGAGATCCGTCTTTACCGCACGAAATACCGACTCATATGACCAACCCGACGTCACCGTTTCTAAAATAGAACGTGAAAATTCGATGAGTGGATGATGTAGCATCGGCTTTTTCTGGCTGATAAACACCGGTATGTCATACTGCGGAAAAATCGTTTCAATGAGCTCATCATATTTTTCAGGCTGGCGATATAAAATCGCAATATCCTTATAGCGTTTCCCCGCTAACATCAATGCCCTAATCTGACGTGCTACCGCACGAATTTCTGCACGACGATTCGCCGCTTCAATTAGCACAACATGGCCTTCCGACTGTTTAACTTGCGCTGGATAATGATCGAATTCCGCTTCAAAATGTTGAAGGTCGCCGTTGTGAAAACGTTGTGCTTGTGCGAGATGCACATCTTCTTCCACATCAACTGATTCTGCACGCGCTAATTCACGTAACTTTAGTGACGTCTTGACCGGATTATAAAAAAGTTCATGGTCTGCAAAGCCAGCGTGAGCACCTTCCATCGGCAATACAACTGTTACGTTCTTCGCATGCTTCATCAGTTCCGAAACGATTTCGTATTCCCTCGTCGTAAAGTTTTCAAAGCCATCCAAATAAATGTCAGCACCTTGTAACAGCTCCGAGTGGTTAATTTGCGCAGCAAGAAGGGCAAGATGGCCTTCACTATCGACAAAAGTTGTCCCCAGCTTGTCCTCAATCTTCGTCAGCAACAGCGATAAATCACTCGCTTTGTCGAGTAACGTACGCGGTGCATTGGCAGCTACTAGCTCGTCGTAAAGATTACCCATCGTTTGGTGATCCAAGCAATAGCGGCTAAACTCCTTCAACAAATCGCCAATCATTTCCGTAAATCCTCGTTTACTCGCCGCTTGGCGAAACAGCTTGAACTCGTCCCGATTATCTTCCAACACGCTGCGTACAAGCATCCGATAACCGAAGCCATCCACTTCCTTACGCGTAATGCCCCCCGTTTCCTGCAACACGCGCCATGCCAGCCGCTTAAACGTCAATACTTGCGCCCGGATGATCCCTTGTAAGCCATAATCGACAGCTAAGCTATGCTCCATCGCAAACGACATCTGATCAGGCACGATGACAATAATGGGTGCACCTACGGGATTTTGTTCGAGTTCCTTGGCGATTTCCTGCTTGATGAACGTCGTTTTTCCGGCACCTGATCGACCAGTTATAAAACGTAGTGACATGCTAGTCCCTCCTTTTTTATCAAAGATATATGTATACCTGTCAGCCTTTCCTTCTATTGTACAGAAAGTTTGGGGTGGTAGGTACTGATTACTTGATGGAATTTTAACTTCTTGTATGCAACGTTCTTGGGAAACTAGACAACGTTTTCACCAAACTAGACAACGTTCCATGAAGTAAACAACATAATCGAGGAGCTAGGCAACGTTTTACTCAAACTATGCAACGTTCTTGGGAAACTAAACAACGTTTCCACCTAACTAGACAACGTTCCATGAAGTAAACAACATAATCGCGGAGCTAGGCAACGTTTTACTCAAACTATGCAACGTTCTCGGGAAACTAGACAACGTTTTCACCAAACTAGACAACGTTCCATGAAGTAAACAACATAATCGAGGAGCTAGGCAACGTTTTACTCAAACTATCCAACGTTCTCGGGAAACTAAACAACGTTTCCACCAAACTAGACAACGTTCCATGAAGTAAACAACATAATCGCGGAGCTAGGCAACGTTTTACTCAAACTATGCAACGTTCTTGGGAAACTAGACAACGTTTTCACCAAACTAGACAACGTTCCATGAAGTAAACTATTCAACGTTCATAAACAACAAAAAAAGAGCGTAGTATGACTACTCGCTCTCTTCTTCCCTATCTGATTAGGTGACTAACCTACATCCGGCACCCGAAGTCCGGTAAGTGGATCACTTTTTTTAAGTTGCCCGCTAACGCCCAGCACCCGAAGTCTGGTAAGCATTTCACTTTTTTACGGTGCCTAATCATCACCGGCTACTGCTCACAGGAACTCCCTATATGTCCTGTTATCGATAGTATATGCAGCTTGACAGCAACTATATGCATTCATTGTCCATCAAATATAATTCGCTCGGGATGTGTATATAAGTTAAAGGACTGCTGGCGAATAAATCCGACAGTCGTAATCCCTAATTCTTCCGCTAATGTCAATGCTAACTCCGTAGGGGCCGACTTCGAAAGCACAATTCCACAGCCGATTTTTGCTACTTTCAATAAAATCTCTGATGAAATTCTACCGCTGAACACAATGACTTTATCCCGGACCGAAATTTGATGCTTCAAGCAATGACCATAAATTTTATCCAATGCATTATGTCTACCGATATCCATTCTTGACAATACAATTCCATTTGCATCACAAAGTGCAGCATTATGGACGCCACCTGTTTGGTGAAACATATCTGCCGTTTGATCCATCTGCTTCATCAAGAAAAAACAATCTTGTGGGGTCAATGTCACATGGGTTTCCGTCATCCTTTTGGCTGTCAGCGCATCATTCGCAAAAACAAAACCTTGTCGGCTCATGCCACAACAGGAGGTGATATAGCGTTTATTCAATAATTTTTCGTAGAATGGATACATTTTATCGGTTTCGATATGGACGATTCCTAATTCTTCCTGAACCAAAATATTTTTAATGTCCTTATACTTTGGAATGACACCTTCTGATGCCAAAAAACCGACCGCCATGTCCTCTATGTACTCCGGCGAGCAAACAATCGTTGCGAATTCCCGGTCGTTGATTTTAATCGTAACCGGATGTTCGACAACGACACGATCTTCTTTTTCCACAAACTGACCATTCATGTAACGAAAAACGGTCCGCTGTTTATCTTGTTCCATCATCCCTTCCTCCCTTATCCTCAATTGGTCTGTCGAATAGAAACACTGATACAGCAATGTCATCTTCCAATTTGATGTCTGAGAAAAGACGGACAAATTTTGCGCCGACGAGTTCTTCCATCCCCTCTGGTGGTGCCTTTTCATAAACTTGCTGAATCATTCGAGTTCGCGCAGTATGCACCATTTCTTTGCCTTCTGGCGTTCCTGCAATAAACTTTTCAGTCGGCGTCAAGTTGCCATACAGTGTGGAAATAATCATATTGTCCACGATAACCGTATGGATGCGTTCTGGCCCCTTACCGAATAAATCTTTGCGTAGCTTTCTGATAATATCATTAAAAGCATGAATTTTTTTCGACATAGATTAACTCCCCTTTTGACAGTACAATGAAATATTTCAATAGCTCAAAAATAGATTGTTTATTCAAACAAAATCAACTATACTAGTAACTAATGTTGGCATTGTGGTAGGTTCTGCCCCGATGTTATCGAGCGTAGATTAGAATTATGGATTGGTAATTTAACAAGTCCTGTTAGAAGACTATTCCACTATGAAAGTGCACTTGTCAAGTCGGTGTATTTTTTTCATAGTGGTTTTTTTATCGAAAAAAAGGAGGTGCCTCCGTGGCCATAAAGATTAACGGTGCCAGTTTTGACTTTGATGAAGGTAAAACGCTCATTGAAGTGATCAATCAATATCAATTTTCCCATCCGCAAATTTGTCATTTACCAGAAGTCGACCCGATTGAGACATGTGACACATGCATCGTCGAAGTGAATGGCGAACTGATGCGGGCATGTTCAACAAAGGCTGTGGCAGGGATGGAGGTTCAACTTTCTTCTAAGCGCGCCAAGGCAGCGCAAACAGAAGCAATGGACCGCATTCTTGAAAATCACCTGCTGTATTGTACTGTATGCGACAACAATAACGGCAACTGCAAAATACATAATACAGTGGATTTGATGGAAATTGAGCACCAAAAATACCCGTACGAACCAAAATGCTCGACAAATGAAGTTGATTTTACTCATCCATTTTATCGCTACGATCCGAACCAATGTATCGCTTGTGGCCAATGCGTAGAAGTATGTCAAAACTTACAAGTCAATGAAACCTTGTCCATCGATTGGGAAAGAGATCGGCCTATTGTGTTATGGGATGGCGGTGCGAAAATTAATGACTCTTCCTGTGTCGGCTGCGGTCAATGTGTTACGGCTTGTCCATGTAATGCGTTAATGGAAAAATCAATGCTTGGTGAAGCTGGCTTTATGACTGGACTAAAAGAGGAAATTCTAACGCCAATGATAGATCTTGTCAAAAACGTCGAGCCGGGATACAGCGGTATTATGGCGATTTCAGATGCGGAATCGGCAATGCGTGATACGCGGACGAAAAAAACGAAAACAGTTTGTACATTCTGTGGGGTTGGCTGTTCATTCGAAGTGTGGACAAAAGATCGTAAAATTTTAAAAATCCAACCGGTTTCCGATGCTCCCGTCAATGCGATTTCGACTTGTGTTAAAGGTAAATTTGGTTGGGATTTCGTCAACAGTGACAAAAGGTTAACGACACCTCTTATTCGCAAAGGAGATGCTTTTGTCGAAGCCTCATGGCAAGAAGCACTTGAACTTGTGGCGCTCAAACTTGGGACGATTAAAAAAGAGCATGGCAAAGATGCTGTTGGGATTATTTCCTCTTCAAAAATTACCAATGAAGAAAACTACGTCATCCAAAAGCTCGCTCGCCAAGTGTTTGAAACAAATAACGTCGATAATTGTTCACGCTATTGTCAGTCTCCAGCGACAGACGGATTGTTCCGTACAGTCGGTATGGGTGGAGATGCTGGAACCATTCAAGATATTGCTAAAGCAGGTCTTGTCATTATTATCGGAGCGAACCCGGCCGAAGGGCATCCCGTTCTCGCGACACGCGTCAAACGTGCACATAAGCTACATGGTCAAAAGCTTATTGTCGCTGATTTACGGAAAAATGAAATGGCCGAACGCTCTGATATCTTTATCAGTCCAAAGCAGGGTACGGACCAAGTATGGCTGATGGCAGTGACAAAATATATCATCGATCAGGGCTGGCATGATCAATCGTTTATTGATGACAACGTCCACTACTTAGAAGATTTCAAAGACGTTCTTTCAACATATACACTCGACTATGCTGAAAAAATCTGTAACGTATCCAAAGACATGCTGATTAAAACCGCTGAATTGATTCGCGATGCGGATGGCACTTGTATTTTATGGGGCATGGGAGTAACGCAAAACACAGGTGGCTCGGATACATCTGCCGCCATCTCCAACTTGCTGCTGGCAACGGGTAACTATCGTCGTCCTGGCGCTGGTGCCTATCCACTTCGTGGACATAATAACGTCCAAGGTGCTTGCGATATGGGAACTTTACCAGGCTGGCTGCCAGGTTATCAGCATGTCACAAACGATGCGGCGCGTCAGAAATTTGAACAGGCATACGGCGTGACAATCGGCGATAAGCCTGGGCTCGATAATATTCAAATGCTGCATTCCATCGATGAAGGTATTATGAAAGCAATGTATATTGTCGGTGAAGATATGGCGCTTGTCGATTCCAATGCCAACTATGTGCACGACGTATTAGCGAAGCTCGACTTCCTTGTTGTGCAAGATATTTTCTTTTCTAGAACAGCACAATATGCCGATGTCATTTTACCGGCTGTGCCATCGCTTGAAAAAGACGGTACCTTTACCAATACAGAAAGACGTGTACAACGCCTGTACCAAGCACTTCCAGAGCTTGGTGATGCCAAGGCAGACTGGTGGATTATTCAAGAAGTGGCGAACCGACTCGGTCAAAACTGGAACTACAGTCATCCAGGGGATATTTTTGCGGAGATGGCTAGTCTTTCGCCTCTGTTTAGTCAAGCCGACTATCGTGTGCTGGAAGATTGGGGTAGTTTCTTATGGGGCAATTTGGATGGCTCAAGCACGTCACTGCTCTATGTGGACGGTTTTAATTTCCCGGATAAAAAAGCGCGTTTCGCATTATCTGACTGGGTTGAACCTGTTGAATTCCCGGTCGAATATGATCTTCATATTAATAACGGGCGCTTGCTAGAGCATTTCCATGAAGGTAATCTAACGAATAAATCACAAGGTATTCAAGAGAAAGTGCCAGGAATTTTCGTTGAAGTGTCACCTGAACTTGCCAAAGAACGTGGCGTGTTAAGTGGTTCACTGGTCCGACTCGTCTCGCCATACGGTGCATTGAAACTGCCGGCACTCGTCACAGACCGAGTAAAGGACAACGAATTATTCTTGCCTATGAACTCAGTGGAAAAAGAATCGGCCATTAATTTCCTAACCGGACCTGCCGTCGATCAGCGCACGAATACACCGGCTTATAAACAGACGATGGTACGGATGGAAGTGCTTCAAAAGGACGGAAAAAACCCACTACCTGCTTCTAATCCGCGCAATAAAAAGCGCCACCCGCAAAACGGTGTGGAAGTGGAACGCAAATGGGCACGCCCTGGCTATGTACATTTAACTTAATTCAGCAGAAGCCCCCTGCTGAATTAAGTTATGCCTCCGGCGGATGTCACAAATTTTGGAAGGAATCAAAGATGGCAGTCTAAGTTCGCGACGTCAGAAAGTGCCTTAATTTCCGCAAAGTACGCAGAAATACGGCAAATCTAACCCTTCGCTGTTCGATTCGCAACGACTGCATGACCTACATCCTGTAGGCCTCAAGCGCAATTCAAAATTTGGACGCAATTACGCCAAGGCGTAATTGATTTAAATACGGGAAGGAAAGGTGATAATCAATGGCGATACCGATTACTTCTATTAAAAAGAAAGAATTGTCACCAGAAGAAATCAAACAGCAGAAATTAGCAGAACTACAAGCATTGATTGCTGAACAAGATCAGGCGCTCAATAAAATACTGGAGATCACTGGTGAGCTAGATGACGCTGGAATCTTCGACGCACTAAAAGCTATGGTGAAAGCGAAGGAAAGTCTCGCAAAAATTGCAGTTGACCAGGCTTCGCGGGAACCGGTCACCAACATCATCAACCATGTCTTAAAGGCATCCGGCGTCATGTCATCCATCGATCCTGCCGTGACAGAGAAGCTCGCCATCGGCATCAAAAAAGGGCTCGATGAAGCAGAATTGTACAGGGGTAATGGAGAGAAAGTGGGCGTTTATCAGTTTATGATGGCCTTAAATGACCCCGACATTAACCGTGCCGCCAAATTCGGACTCGATTTCCTTAAGGGGATGGGGAAAGAGCTTGGTAAGGAGTGAGTTTTTCGTAATCATCGGAGCAACCTAACTGGGTTGCTTCGATTTTTTGATTTTAAGAGAAACTCGACTACCGATATCGAAACTGAACTACCTTGGGGAAACTGGTCTACGAATATGGTGAACTGGACTACCTATTACCAAAACTGAACTACCTAATCAGTAAACTGAACTACCCCGGAGAAACTGGACAACGAATATAGAGAACTGGACTACCTATTACCAAAACTGAACTACCTTATCAGCAAACTGAACTACCTCGGGGAAACTGGACAACGAATATAGAGAACTGGACTACCTATTCCCAAAACTGAACTACTAACCACTCACTCAAACAAAAAACTATCCTAAATCATTTTCCAACTCGCGGAAAATAACAAAGGATAGCGATTAAGAGAACAACCTATCGTTTTTCATCCACATGATTGGCCACTGCCCGGAAATCAGCTTCCACTTTGGCATTCAAGCGATTTTCAAAGGCTTTTCCGACAAGCCATAACAAAATAATGATGAGCACAACAATTACCGTTCGAATGGGCTGCGTCAGCAACGCTTTTAAGTCATAGCCAATGAAACTAATCGTGAAAATCATCACCAGTTTTCCAGCCATCAATGTCATCAAATAATACGTTTTTCTCATATTCGATAACGCCGCAACGAGATTGACAAGAGCTGATGGCGTAAACGGAAAGCAAAGCAACAGAAACAATGGACCAAAACCACGACTATCCACCCATTTAATTAATTTCTGCACACGTGGTTTCTTCGTCAAAAATTCTAACAAACGATTGCGACCATATTTCCGGATAATCAAAAATACTGCATATGAACCGACAACGGTTCCCGCCCATGACAATATAAATCCATACCAAAGACCATACGCGCTCGCATTTGCGAAAACGAATACGAACAACGGAAGGAATGGTAAAAAAGATTCGACAAATGGCAATAACAGTCCAATGAACGGTCCTAATGCTTTATAGTTTTGTGCCAATTCAACAATTTTATCTACATCTAGCCATTCATTCATCCGAAACATCCTCACAAAAACATATTTCACCATCCACCATTATATCCAATCATCTGCACAATTAAATACAATTTCTTCATACTTAGAATTTCCCCTTATATATCCCCATTAAAACACAGAATTATAGTATAATCACAGGAAACCTTTAGAAGGATGTGACAATATGGAGAATAACCAATTTTCAGCCGGATTAAAAGCCGGCACCAGTATCGCCATCGGCTACTTCCCCGTTGCCCTCACATTTGGACTCCTTGCAAAAACAGCAGGTTTGTCCATCGTCGAAGCAACGGCGATGAGTATTTTCGTCTATGCCGGCGCGGCACAATACATGTCGCTTAGCTTAATTACATATGGCGTCGATCCTTTGTTAATTATTATGAATACATTTGTCGTTAACATTCGCCATTTTCTTATGACGGCTTCGCTGAATGAAAAGATGCAACCCGCCAAGAAGTGGGTCAAAGCGGTCTACGCTTTCGGTATTACGGACGAATCATTTTCCGTGCTCGCGACAAGTAAAAAAGGTAAGATTCCAACAGCCTTTGCATTTGGTGTTGCGCTCATCGCCTATGGGAGCTGGGTTATTTTCACCGGTATTGGGCATGTCATTGGCGCCAATCTACCGCTCTTTTTACAAGCTGCCATGTCCATCGCACTCTATGCCATGTTCATTGGACTGCTCGTCCCTTCTATGAAAGGCAACCGCAAAGTCGTCATGCTGGCAAGTCTGGCAGCTGTCGCGCATTGCCTACTCTATTTCATTGGTGTATCAACGGGTTGGTCCATTTTAATCGCAACATTAGTCTCTTCTATTTCAATCGAAATGGTTTACGCAAAACGTGGTAAAGCAACGATGGTTAGTCAAAAGGAGGGAGCTTGATGGGAGCAACTTATTGGTGGATGCTATTAGGCATGGCACTCGTGACATACATACCTCGTATGATTCCGTTGACGTTTTTGGATGGCAAAGAATTACCCCCAATCGTATCAGGTGTCTTGCGTAATATTCCTTATGCCGTCCTCGGCGCACTTATTTTCCCGGCCGTGTTATTCGTACAGGAAGGCAATCTATTATTTGGCCTCATTGGTGCAGGGGTTGCGTTTTTGATTGCGATTCTGGGAGGCGGCGTCATGCCCGTCGTTCTTGGTACAATTGGTGTGCTTGCTGTGTATAGTTTGTTTATGTAGGACAATAAAACCGCTCCCTTTAAAAAAGGAGCGGTTCTGTATTTTATTCACCTTTAGCATGTTGCCGGGCTTTATTCACCATACGGGTCGCATACCAGAAGCCTACCGTTAATGACAGCGCATCCGCCACGTACAACAGCCAATTATGCGTATAGCCCGCATAGACCGACGCTGCAATGAGTGCAACTGTCAAAATTAGGCCGACGATATGGTGAAAAGTCACCCGCGTAAAAAATATAACAAGAAGCCCAGGCATCAAAAGGGCTAGCATCAATTTTGTTTCAAATGAATCCATGGTAAACATTCCTTCCAAAGTACAAGCTTATCGTACGACGAGAAGACCCAATCGATGATGATCATGCCTGTAAATAACTTGTTGCATCAGCCGCACTTCTCCATTGCGGTCGATTACCTGCAAGCGACAGTGGGCCGCATTGACTTGAATGGCATCATATAGCTCTTTTTCGTTGTTCACTTGAAGACCATTGACAGAGCGGATGCACTCGCCAGGGACAAGCCCCATTTTCTCCCCTGGTGAATCTGGTAAAATACCCGCAATGACAACCCCCGCCGTATGAGGGGCAACCATAAACGCACCTTGCCGCTCACGAATCGATACAACAATGGAAATAAGCGCCCGCCCACTTACGCCAATCAATAGGGCCGTCCAACCTAAAATCGGTAGCCACATTGCTGTGAGGCCTACACAGATCACAATAATGCCCGTCCAACCGACTGCACGTCCTATTCTCGGAAATAATACATCTGGATACATCGAACGCGCCACTTGCGAAAATCCGATAACTAACGGAATCGGAAGAAAGCTGAACGCATTTCCGCCAAGCGTAAACTGTGGCCAATACGGTACGTAAGCCGAAATCATATCCCCTGGAATGACAAATACAATCGGCAACAGCCAAAGTCGCTTTACCTTAAATGCTGCCGCCTGAAGCCCGCGATTCGTCTCCATTAAATAGGGTGACGCATACTTCGCGGCATGGCGGCGAATGAGTAGCCCTTCCACCACTAGCAGCAACCCTGCAATAACCGGAATCGTGACGGCCAATTCACCAAGTAAGTCCACTTGTCCCGGACTCCAGCCACGAAATGTGAACGCGCCCGCATATTGCCCTATAAAATAAAGAGCGAAAAAAGCTGTTGCTACAACATAAATAGGCGAAGCAATTTTATAATAAAATGAAACAAGTCCAACAAATGCAACAGCAGAAAATAACACAAGCCACCCTGGATCAACCATCAACCCAGCCCCAGAAATCACTAGAGATAACACCAATGCATACAGCCATGACTCGGAAAGTAGTCGCTTCAACTCCGTCAGCCCCGGTAACAACCGGACTTTAAAGCTCCGACGCTCACGTTTCACGCGGAAATACCCCAAAGCAACAGCAATGACAAGCGCCCCAAGCAATAAAGGATTCAAGAAAAATAGTACAACCGCCTGTAACACATCAAACAGTATGTTCTCGGACACGAACCGTCACCATCCAATCTCCCATAACCTCTTTTCTCTTCATTGTATCAAAATATTGAAAAGAAATGTAAAAAGAATCTTTGAAACTGTAAGCGGGAGGTTGGGGACTGTCAAGGAAAGCCGAACTGTCAGGATAAATCTAGGAACTGTAAGGGGAAAGCAGGAAACTGCCAGCGCAAACTCACTAACGAAAAGCACAATCCCCATACAAAGAACTCCCAGCATCACGCCAGGAGTTCCACTTTTTAATTCTCCGTCACCTTATGATGGATATAACCGAGCGCCATTTGCAGCTGGTCATCATTTTGACGGTCCTTGCGGAATGCCTCCACATTGTCTTTCAATGCCGTGAAAAACACTCGATCCATACTTTCATCCGCTTTCACCTTCGCATCGACGCGGAAATCATGAACGGCACGCGCAGTTGATTCATCAAAATAGCCGTCTGCCCGACCGACACTATAACCAAGGCCCTCTAGCAATCGTTGTCCATACGCAATATCATCATGGAAATCCCCATCTTTATAAACTTCCGCAACAAGCCGAATATGCTCACTGAACAGTTTATTTTGGGCAACTTCAAGGTCCGTCTTCACGCCTTTACCGTGGATCCACTGTTCTTTCGGTGTCAGCCACTTATGGGTCGACAACTTCATCTCCCCGCCGTTCGATAATTCCGTGATATCCTGGACTGTCCCTTTGCCAAAGCTCGTCGTCCCTGTAATAAAGCCTCTATTTAAATCCTTCAACGCACCGCTCAACACTTCACTCGCCGATGCACTTCCTTTATCCTGCAACAAGACAACCGGCATTTTTCTCAATTGTTCATCATACGTATATTTCTCGGACTTCTCCGTCACAAGCGGCGTCAATGCCCCTTGCGCATTTTGCATATAGGCAAAAACCGTATCCTCTGGCAATAAACTGCCCGCAATGTCGCCGACCGTATGCAAATAGCCCCCGGGATTACCGCGCACGTCAATAATTAATGCCTGCGCACCCTCTTTAATAAGTTTATTGGTCGCTTTCTCCCACTCTTTCGCACTTTCTTCCGCAAATTTCGTCAGTGATATGTAACCAATCTTCTCGCCACGCACTTCCATGATTTCTGCGGATACCGTTTTCACCGGAATCGCATCGCGTACAACCGACACTTCAAGATGTTTATTCAAATCGGGTCTGTAAATCGTCATCTTCACCGTTGTCCCTTGCTTGCCCCGAATACGCTGAACAACATCCTGCAATGAATCACCATCCAAACGCTCACCGTCAATACGAACAATCTCGTCATAAGGTTGCAATCCAGCTTTTTCAGAAGGAGAACCCTTCACCGGTGCGACGATGATGAATTTCCCATTCGATCTCGTCACTTCTGCCCCAATGCCAATCCGCTCACCCGCAAGAGATTCCCGATGTGCTGCCGCCTCTTCCTGCGATAAATACGTCGAGTAAGGATCGCCAATCACATCCGCCATTCCGCGTAGCGCCCCTTCAATCAACTTATCCTGATCAACCGGATAAACCCCTTTTGCCTTAATCACATCGAGCGCCTCGTCTATGACTGGGAACGTACTCGCCGTCCCTGCCCCCTGCTCTCCATTCCCTGAACAACCATCCAGCAACAGAAATACACCTATTGCCATAACTGTTAAAATTACGAATAACAAAAACCGGCTTCTTTGCATAACGCAATGTCCCCTCCTCCGTCCACTATATGAACGGCAAAGCAACATTACGACAGCAGATAGCCGGCTTTCTTCATTTTAGATTATTCACAAGCTCTTTCAATTTCTTCTCATCCATCGGTCCAACAATTTTATGAGCGATGGTGCCATCTGTTCCAATCATATACGTCGTCGGAATCGTCATGACCTGGTACTGATCCATCACAATACCGTCCCTGTCCATCGGAATTGGGAACGTCAATCCATAGGCATCAATGAATTTTTCAACACCTTCAATGCCCATTTTCTCCGCAGTCGTCAAATTAACAGCAACAATTTCGACATTTTCTTTTGCTTTATTTTTCTTATAATACTTCTGCATATGCGGCATTTCCGCCTTACAAGGGCCACACCACGACGCCCAGAAATTCAAGACGACTTTCTTGCCCTTCAAATCCGACAGTTTCACAACATCACCTGCAAGCGTCGTCAACTCAAAATCAGGCGGCGTAGCACCCTTTTCCAATCCAGGCACCTCTTCAGTCGCAATCAAGTACTCATCAATCGGTTCCGTTTTATCCAAACTCGTCTTCACCATCATCACAACCATTGAACCTACCAACAATATCGCAATCGCATAGCCAATTATTTTCTTATTCACATCTGTTCCTCCGATCTACAACCATAACAATAATTCCTATTAGAACAGTCGTAATAAACGACGTACCCACAAGCCCCGCCGGCTGCCAGGCTGCTACAAAAGCATGTACTGCCATGAACAACCAGACAAATGGCAGGGACCCATCACCTTTTATCCAATAAAATAACGCAAACAATGCGAAAGCGACTACAGTCACCACCTGCACAACCAACTGTCCTTCATTCAACAAAACCATCATCACCTGAAACACTGCCTGAACAGCGACTGCGCCTGTAAAAAGGGCTTGAACTCCCTCTACGGTCAACCGTTCTTTTTTGCTATCCCATAAAACCTTACCAGCAACAAACGCAAGACCAAGGTAAAACCCAACAACCCCTCCATCGAAATAAATCAGCGACAGCGGCGACCGGATAACCGAGCTAACATCAGTAATGACAATACTTAATTTCCACACAATGATCAAATAAAAAAACGCGTCCGATAGGGCTTCTGCATATTTTTTCCCATAACGAACCCGGACTGCACTATATGCAACAACGAACGCCACAATGAGCGCAATCCAAGAAGACGAGACGGATACATTTCCTATCGTAAAATAATGTGTCACAAGCATAAATGTCCTGCCCCTTCTACTATGTATACCTTATATGCTAGTCGATATGAAGTTCAAAGGCGACTTTTTTGCCCCACCAACGAAAATAAAAAGGTCCGTCATCGTTAGACGGACCTTCTTTATCAAAATGACACATAACGTAATGGATTGACGGCACTTGGACCACTTGCCGTCCAGTTGCCAACATGGATTTCGAAATGTAAGTGTGGTCCTGTTGAACGGCCTGTATTGCCCATCGCGGCGATATACTGTCCTTTTTCAACTTCCGTACCTACACTCACACCAATGGAAGATAGATGTCCATAGACGGTTGTAAACGTCTGGCCTTCAATATAATGTGTCACCATGACAAGATTACCATATGAGCCTAGCGTCCCCGCATATGAAACAACGCCATCTGCAGCAGATACGATTGGTGTCCCAACCGAATTGGCAATATCCACACCACGGTGCTGACGACTTATGCCACCGAGCGAACGCCAAGCGAATGACGACGTAAATCGTCCATTTGCTGGTGTCGTCCAATTCCCACTCGACACAGCTGGAATGCTTTGACTTGCATTATTTTTCGCTGCAGCTTCTCGCCTCGCACGTTCTTCAGCAGCTTTCTTTTCTGCTGCCCGCTTCGCAACTTCAGCAAGCCTTTTTTGCTCTGTTGCAATTTTACGCTGAAGCTCCGCTTCTACCTCTACGACCTCATCAAGCTCAGTTTCAAGATGGTCCTTTTCATCTTTCAACTTTGCTTGCTCAATTTCCAACTGATCAATCAGCTTGTCCTTATCCTTCTTCTGCGACAATAAAGAAGCCTTCAAGCCTTCAAGCTCTGCCTTACTCACTTCTTGTTTGGCTAACTTTTGTTCAACAAGAACTTTGTCATTCTCCAATTGCTCAATGTCCTCAGCCTGCTGTTTCATAATTTTACGGTCAGCATCCATCAGCGTATTGACGGCAGAAAATCGGTCGATAAAGTCCGCGAAACTATTCGCACCAAGAAGAACATCTAAATAATTAACTTGTCCACCTTTGACTTGCATCGCACGAACGCGGTCTCGCAATACCTCATCGCGTTCTGCAATTTTCTTTTCAAGATTTGCAATCGAAACGCGTAACTCGTCAATCTCTACCGTTGTCTGATTGATTTGATCAATGACCCGGTTAATATTCGTATTCGTATCACTAATTTTGCCATTCAGCACCGAAATTTGTTTGAAAATTCTATCGATGGTCGATTCATTTACTTTAATTTCGGCTGTTTTTTGTTTGATACCTTTATTCAACTGATTTTTCTTCTGTCCCGCTTCTTTTTGCTCTTGCTTTAAATCACTCAACGGGCTTGCTAAAACACCCGCCCCACCTAAAATCGTGGACAGAAAAAGAATGGCGATTGTACTTGATAGCAACCACTTCGTTCTCATCAACTCCCCGTTCCCCTTTCTTTCTCTCTTAAACTTTAAGAAACTTACGAACCGACATAAAACTACCCCAAACACCAATAAAAATCCCCATGAATAAAATCAATCCATTCAGTTGGAGTATAAATGGTGTCGTATTCAATAACTGAAATAGTTCTCCCTTTAATTTCGGTTCCCAATATTCATATAGATTGTAATAAGATATGGAAATGAGAAGCATCGGGATGGCTGCGCCTAAAATACCAAGCCAAATCCCTTCCAATAAAAATGGAACACGAACAAAATTATTCGTTGCACCTACCAATTTCATAATTTCAATTTCTTTTCTTCTTGCAACGATTGTAATGCGAATTGTATTGGAAATCAGGAACATTGCCGTGAATAACAACGCCAATATTAAAACAAGACCTACGTTACGGCTCGCATTCAGTACTTTGAAAAGCTTTTCAACCTTATCTTCACCGTAGACAACTTCATATGTGTAATCATATGTATTAATTTTATTGGCAATTGCTGCAGTTTGCTGTGGATCCTGCGCTTTCACATACAATGCATCGCCGAGTGGATTACTTTGTTTATATAAACTCAGTTCATCTCCAAATGACTGAATCATCTTATCTAATTCTTCGTCTCTTGATGCATAAACGACTTCAAGGACGCCCGCTGTTGCACTAACTTTTTTTTGTAGCTCCTTAACCGCTGCTTCATCCGCCGCAGGGTCTGCAACTACTTTAATTTCAACATCATTTTCAATGCTATCTGCCAATTGATTTAGATTCATCATAATCACGATGAACACACCAACAAGTAAAAGTGTAACCGTTACGGCACTCACCGATGCAAACGTCATCCAGCTATTCCGGCGAAGGCTTTTTAAACTTTCGCGTATATGCCGTCCAAATGTTCTAGCCTTCATAACCGTAATCACCTCCGTATTCATCACGGGTGATTAGTCCGCCTTCCACAACGATGACACGATGCCTCATTGTGTTTACGATTTCCCTATTATGGGTGGCCATGACAATTGTCGTACCACGGGCATTAATCTGTTCGAAAATCCTCATGATCTCCCATGATGTTTCAGGGTCCAGGTTTCCTGTCGGCTCGTCCGCAATTACAACTTTTGGAACATTGACAATTGACCTTGCAATCGACACACGTTGCTGCTCTCCGCCTGATAATTCAGTCGGAAACATCCGCGCTTTTTGTGTTAGTCCTACTAGTGCAAGGACATCATTTACTTTTTTTCTAATTTGTGATGGCGATTCTTCAATTACTTCAAGGGCAAACGCCACATTCTCGTAAACATTCAATTTCGGTAATAGTTTAAAATCTTGGAAAACAACGCCTATCTGCCTACGTAAATAAGGCACACGCTTATTGCGCAATGTCGCCAAATTAATGCCATTGATGATGATATCTCCGCTTGTCGAAGTTTCTTCACGATACATCATTTTGATGAACGTCGACTTCCCGGCACCACTCGGCCCAACAACATAGACGAACTCGCCTCTGTTAATTTCAATATTAATGCCATTTGCTGCTACTACACCGTTCGGATACTTCTTGTATACATTTTTCATCACAATCATGTTAAGACCACCTGAAAAGTAATTTCCCTCTTTTTATCCAACATATTTATTATAGCATGAATAAACTATGTAAGCATTACAGTTGTGTATCAATTGAGCTTCGCAACCTGCCGGTAAATCCACAAACTCCCCTATAAATAAATAAACCGCTATCAGACATATATGCCTGATAGCGGTTTATCGTTTGACTTATTTTTTCTCAGCTAGCCATTTCGCAACAGCAGTTGCTTCTTCACCTTTAATAATTCCACCTGGCATTCCGCCTTGTCCTTTTTCAATGACTGCATGAATTTCAGCCTCAGACATACGTGCGCCAACATCATTTAGTGCAGGTGCATTCCCTTGTCCTTCAAGGTTACTACCATGACACGCGATACAGCTCTTGTTTACAATTGCTTCTGCGTCAGCAGTTGCAGTTTCTCCACCTGTATCCGGTGTTTTTTCTGCCTTATTGCCACCACATGCCCCAAGGACAAGTACAGCTCCAAATATGGCCGCTAAAAGTTTTCTCTTCATTTTCTTCCTCCTCAGTAAATTGATACATTGCATATATAAGTATACCAAAACTATCCGCGGATTCAAAAAACTTCCGCACTTGAAGGACCCATTTACAGCATAAAATCATGAGAAACGTAGCCAAATCAAGGGTTCATAAATTGTTCCAAATTTGTGAACACGATAATTTATCCTATAATGCAATAGTAAAACGCTTCTTTCATGCCTCTATCGTATACTATACCCTTTTTCACATTTCTAAACCGTTGTTCATTAAAAAAAGAAGCACACCGCAAAGTGTACTTCCCTTTTCATCTTGCTATTATGAAATGCGTGAACGTAAATACGCATTGATGAATAAATCGATTTCGCCATCCATCACTGCACCGACGTTACCTGTTTCCGCACTTGTTCGGTGATCTTTCACCATTGAATACGGATGGAAAACGTACGAGCGGATCTGGCTGCCCCAACCAATTTCCTTTTGATCGCCTCGGATTTCAAGAAGACGTGCTTCCTCTTCCTCAACTTTGATCTGGTAGATTTTCGCTTTCAATAAATTCAACGCACGCTCACGGTTTTTGATCTGTGAACGTTCCGTCTGACACGTTACAATCGCTCCCGTAGGTATATGCGTCATACGTACCGCGGAATCCGTTGTATTGACGTGCTGACCACCCGCACCACTTGAACGGTATGTGTCAATTTTAACATCCTCCATTTTGATTTCCACGTCAACGTCACCTTCAAATTCCGGCATGACTTCAATGGAAGAAAATGACGTATGACGGCGGCCTGATGAGTCGAACGGTGAAATTCGAACAAGGCGGTGAACACCTTTTTCTGCTTTCAAATAACCATAAGCATTATGCCCTTTTATGGACAACGTCACCGATTTAACGCCAGCTTCGTCACCCGCCTGGTAATCAAGCGTCTCGACTTTAAAGCCGCGATGCTCTGCCCAACGTGTATACATACGCAACAGCATAGATGCCCAGTCCTGAGACTCCGTACCACCTGCACCCGAATGCAATTCAAGAATCGCACTGTTTTTATCGAATTCATCACTTAACAGCATTTGCAATTCAAACGCCTCAAGCTTCATTTTGAATTCTTTCAACTCTGCGCCAAGCTCTTCTTGCATGTCCGCATCGAATTCTTCACGCAATAATTCGAGCGTCATTTCCAAGTTTTCTTGCTCATCCGTCAGCTCTGTATAGTCTCCAACAACGTCTTTTAACGCCTTCGATTCAGAAATTACCTTCTGCGCACTATCCTGATCATTCCAAAAATCTGGGTCCAGCATCATTTCATCAAACTCTTGAATTCGTGCCTCTTTGTTTTCTAAGTCAAAGAGACCCCCTAAAGTCCGCTAATTTCTTAGCTGATTTGTCAAGCTCATTACGTACATCGGATAATTCCATCATTATTAATTCCTCCTGAATTTGGGTTGCCCGGCCGCTTACACTTTGCCGTGACAGTTTTTATACTTCTTCCCGCTACCGCAAGTACATGGATCATTTCGTCCGATGCTTACTGAACGACGCACTGGTTTCTTTGTTACTTTTTCGCCATCCTCTTTCGGATTAACGGCCTGCGCTTTGACAACTTCTTCACGCTCAAGATTATTGCGGATTTCCGCCTTCATGACATACTTGGATGCATCTGCTTCAATGGACGACAGCATCTCCTCAAACATGGCAAATCCTTCAGACTGATATTCGCGCAACGGATCTGTTTGACCGTAGGCACGTAAATGTATCCCATGACGCAATTGGTCCATCGCATCAATATGGTCCATCCACTTCGAATCAATGGCACGAAGCAAGACAACTTTTTCGAATTCACGCATGCGCTCTTCCGACATTTCCGCTTCTTTCTCATCATAGCGCTCCATGACCGCCTGTTGAATGAATGCCGTCAACTCTTCCACCGATTTACCTTCCATATCCGCAACTGTCAAGCGATCTTCCGGCAATAAATTAGCCCCAAGGAAATCTTCAAGTCCTTTTAAGTTCCAATCCTCTTGACTTTCCTCCGTCGTATGAAGCGCAACCGATTGATCGACAATATTCATCAACATATTTTCCAATACTTCACGAATATTAGCTGACTCCAACACTTCGTTACGCTCTTTGTAGATGATTTCGCGTTGTTGACGCAACACATCATCATACTGCAACAAACGTTTCCGCGCATCGAAGTTATTGCCCTCTACCCGTTTCTGGGCAGATTCAACCGAACGAGACACCATCTTCGACTGAATCGGCGTCGTATCATCCATCCCAAGTTTCGTCATCATCGACTTCATTTGATCCGAACCAAAACGGCGCATCAATTCATCCTCAAGGGATAAATAGAACTGCGTCACACCCGGATCACCTTGACGACCAGAACGACCACGTAGCTGATTATCAATACGGCGTGACTCATGTCGTTCCGTACCGAGAACTGCAAGACCGCCAAGCTCCTGGACACCTTCACCCAATTTAATATCCGTACCACGTCCAGCCATATTCGTCGCAATCGTTACAGAGCCTTTTTGACCCGCTTCCAAAATAATTTCCGCTTCACGACTATGGTTTTTCGCATTCAACACATTATGTTTCACACCATACTTCGTCAAATACTTCGAAATGATTTCAGACGTTTCAATCGCCACTGTACCAACCAACACCGGCTGACCTTTCGCATTGCGTTCTTTAATATCTTCCGCAACCGCTTTGTACTTACCTTCCATTGTGGAATAAATCAAATCCGCACGGTCATCGCGCGCAATCGGACGATTTGTAGGAATCGCAATCACATTCATATTATAAATATTACGGAATTCCTCTTCCTCAGTTTTCGCTGTACCCGTCATACCGGAAAGCTTTTCATACATACGGAAGAAGTTCTGGAACGTAATCGTCGCAAGCGTCATCGTTTCATTCTGAACTTCAAGACCTTCTTTAGCCTCAATCGCTTGGTGTAGGCCATCGCTATAACGACGCCCTTTCATCAAACGCCCTGTGAATGAATCGACAATGATAACTTCGCCTTCTTGCACAACATAATCGACATCATTATGCATACTTGCATGCGCCTTCAACGATTGATTGATCGCATGATTCAACGTCACATGCTGCAAGTCAAACAAGTTGTCAATACTGAACGCCGCTTCCGCTTTCTCAATACCACTTTCTGTCAGGACAACACCTTTTGTCGACTCATCATATGAATAATCTTCTTCATTTTTGAGCGACCTTGTAAACATATTTGCCAAGCGATATAACTCAGCCGCCTTCGCTGCCTGCCCCGAAATGATTAGCGGTGTACGTGCTTCATCAATTAAAATTGAGTCAACCTCATCAATAACCGCGTAAAACAACGGGCGTTGCACTTTATGCTCATTATAAAGCACCATGTTATCACGCAAATAGTCGAAACCAAGCTCGTTATTCGTACTGTACGTAATGTCTGCACTGTACGCTTCGCGCTTCTCATCTTTCGATAAACTATTCAAGTTCAAACCGACTGTCATCCCTAAAAACTCATACAGTTGGCCCATTTCCACAGCATCACGACTGGCTAGGTATTCGTTAACCGTCACAACATGCGCGCCTTTACCAGCCAACGCATTCAAGTAAACGGACAGCGTGGAGGTCAACGTTTTCCCTTCACCTGTTTTCATCTCAGAAATATTACCTTCATGTAAAGCGGCCGCACCAATAATTTGCACACGGAATGGATACATGCCGAGCACGCGACGAGACGCCTCACGGACAACTGCAAATGCCTCCACTTGAAGATCATCCAGTGTTTCGCCTTTGACATAGCGCTCCTTGAATTCATCCGTCTTCGCAGTCAATTGATCATCCGTCAACTGCTCCATTTGTGTAGCAAGTTTTTCAACCTTGTCCGCAATCTTGTCGAGACGTTTCAAATCTCGTTTATTCATATCAAACACTTTATTCAATACGCCAAGCATTCAGGTCACATCCTCATTAGGTTCACTCTTCATTTTAACATTGTAAAATGCTAGGTGCAAATGGTCTAGTCCAAACTGTTTAAGGAGAATTTATTTTAAATGCTTGCGTGTGCTATTTTATGCGTGGGAATGCTTTTATGCGCGTGTGGCAAGCACGTTTGCACGTAAGCAAAAACCCCTAAGCAGCGTGCACTTAGGGGTTCAACTGATTCAATCATTTAATTTGTTTCGATTAAACCGTACTTACCATCTTTACGCTTATAAACAATATGTGTGCCGTCGGATTCTGCATCCGTGAAGATGAAGAAATTATGGCCAAGCATGTTCATTTGAAGGATAGCTTCTTCCTGGTCCATCGGCTTCAAATCGAATTGCTTTGTGCGAACGATTGGGAACTCATTGTCCTCATCGATTGCCACGTCTCCAATTTTATCTTCACTTTTATTGACAGATGCGAAGAATGCAGCGACGCCTTCGCGTTCGCGGAACTTACGATTTACTTTTGTTTTGTATTTACGAATTTGACGCTCGAGCTTATCGACAATTAAGTCAATAGCTGCATATAAATCGTTATGACGCTCTTCAGCGCGAAGTGTCAAATTTTTCATCGGAATTGTAATTTCCACTTTTGTTTGTTTGTCGTTATACACTTTTAAATTTACATTGGCTGTTGCAGTTGCGATTGTTTCTTCCGTAAAGTACCTTTCGAGTTTTTGAACCTTCTTCTCGACGTGTTCACGAATCGCCGGAGTCACCTCAATATTTTCACCGCGGATGTTGAAGTTTAACATATGAACTCCTCCTTTATTTGACCATATAGTACTCTTCTACATCTTCCCTTTAAAGTCCTTCTAAAAACATTATTAATTTTAAAAATTTGTCGATTTGTGACGAATCTGCATCATAACGCCGTTAAACTTCATTTAATTTTTTTCAGAACGCCTACGAAGCTTAAGTTCCTTCACAATTATTTGTTCCAACGTAGCATCTTCATCAAAATCAAAACCATACATATACCCGCCAGTATATGGCTTCCTCCATACAATTACGCCTAGAACTTCAATCACTTCTTCAAAAAGTGTGAATTTGACATGCAAGCGAACAGATCTATGCTCCACTGGAATATTAAACTTCGCAAAAATTTTTGCTCCGCCTGGACTAATATCGATGAGCTGACAGTCACCCGGGCTCGATTCTTCGCCTTGATCGTCATCGATAACAATCCTAAATTCTCCCTCTAGAGGATTGCCAAAAGTGTATCTAAAATATTCATTGCGTTTATACAGCATTGTTAACACCCCACTCTACGAAACTACAATCTATTTATTCTATTATATCAGAGAAGCCCTATATCATCGAACATCAGCCAAACGTTTTGTACGTCTCATCGTCCCATCCAACGTTGCCACAATTTGTGCATTATCCGCAACAGTTGTATGTATGGTCGCATTGACTTCTTCGAGTGAAGCACTTGATTCTGTCAACAAATTTGCAAACGTTCCCGTCATTTGTCCGATAGCTGTCGTGTCCTTCGTAATGGATGCCATCTTATTGTCAAATATTCCAAACTTTCGATAAAGATCACTTAATGTATTGTGCATCAGACCAATTTTCGCTTCAACATCGACCGTCAATGCCGCCTGCGTCACGAGTCTCCCTGTACTGCACGTCAAATTATCGCGTGAACGCTCATTCATGGCATTTACATCTGCCAAGTTGCCATTAATTTCAGTTAGCGTAACAGCTGTCAGTCCCGCAAGTTTGCGGATTTCATCGGCCACAACTGCAAATCCTTTGCCATTCTCTCCTGCTCTCGCTGCTTCAATGGATGCATTCAATGCAAGAAGATTCGTTTGCTCTGTAATCGTCGCAATTGACTTAGCGAGGCTATTGGTCTTGTCGATATTTTCCGTAAGCGTATCAAAAGAGCCATTCAAATCATCCAATAATGACTGTACTTCTTTCATACCACTGCGTAAATTTTGCATCAAATCAACGATTTCACCAGATTCCAGGCGCAATTGGGCTGTATCTTCATTCATCGTCTGCGTTTCCTTATGCATCTCGATGACGTCACCTTGCGTTCGCTCCGCATTATCAGCAATTTTTGCAATTTGCGATGCTTCCTGCTCGACTCCCGCTGCAACACTTTCCATAATTTCCAGCAATTCTTTCTGTGCTATCAAATGGCGCATGGCTGTCTCTCCAATTGCAGTCAAATCATCTGCAACCTGTTCAACATTCGCATTGAGCGTACGGTGCTTATTGGCTTCTTCAAGCGCATAAGTCGCCTGCTCCGCTGTGAATAAATCCACTTGCTCTTCTAACTTTTTCGTCTGTTTTATTTGGATGAAAAGTCCTACTCCCATCAAAACGAGAACAAGCACCAAACTGCCCTTACTATCTGCAATCTGCTCCTGAAAAGGATAATTCATAACAAATACACCTAAAACTGCAAGTGATAGCACAAATCCGTATGTCATAATCCTCATCGACAAATGCACGCTCGCAATGCCGGCGATAAAAAAGGCAATACCTGCTGTCGCAATCGAAGGTTCTCCAACGACACCATTCATGAGTGCCGCAAATGCCGTCAAACCAAGAACAATCCACGGAAACAAATTTTCAACAACAGCAACCTTTCTCGAAAGTACGTAAAACAACAACGTAATGACAACTGGTATCGCCATACTAACCGTCTTTAGCGTCCCCAGACCCATCGCAAAATAAAAAATCAATCCAATAAAACTCGAACCACCAAGCGTTACGAATAAAATGAAGTTCTTATTTGCAAATTCCTTCTGTCTAATCGTCTCTACATTGTTCATTCATGTTCCCCCTTAAGAATGGCTCAAAATTCGAACGGAGATACACCCAGTTTAACGCGATTTCCCCACCGCCTCACCTAGACAGACAGTAATCTCTTTTAAACAAAATAGCTCTCCTAGCACTAAACATGTCATAATCCTCATAAACACCAATATGTAAAATGTATCATTGATGAATCATCATTCATATGGGCGAAACTTACTAATTATTCAAATATTAATAACAAAAGCTCAGCGCGCCTGCTTAGATGCGACAGGTATAAGACGGATAAAGGAAGGCAGTTTAAAAACGCCGCGTCCTGCGGCAACAACTGCATGACCAACATCCTGTTGGCCCAAGAGGCGGTTTTGCCTCGTAGCCAATGTGGCTTATGACCCGAGCATCTGGCGCCCGAAGTCTAGACGTGTAATCGCTTTGTCATAACTTATCCACAGTACGAGAATTTTTTTCGTTTCCTAAGCTATAAAAAAACTCGATCAGAGAATTTATCTCCAATCGAGCTTCTATTACTGTTTCGTATCGTAAAACGTACCATCACGCGCTACATTGCTATAAGGATTAATGTAGTTTTTCATATGATCTTTTTTCGATTGGCTCTCTGAAAGATTCATCTTAATTTGTTTTGTAAACAACGCAAGCTTCTTCTCGACATCCACCTCTAGCGCGATGAGCTCATTACCAAATGCTTCTTCTTCGCTTGTAAACGGCGCAGCTATATGCGGTTGAAGCTTGTCCCGACTATCCAAGAAACCTTCAATACTCGAAATCACAGCATCTCGCTGTTCTTCTGAAGTCTCACTGGTCGTCAATGCTATCAATTTCTCTGTCACTTCACGCCAAGCAATCATCGCAGGCCGAATCATATTTCATCCACATTCGCATATTGCTTCTGCCGATTAATTTGAATAACCTGCTTCCACGTATCACGGAACTCTGTAATGATTGCGGATGCTTCATCGAATAGCGCACTATCATTTTTGATATTGCCATCAATGAGGCGGCTATTGGCAAACTCATAGAGAACTAGCATATTTTTAGCCACTGGATAAGACGTATCGAGCGTCAACATAAGTTCAGAAATAATGGCCTGTGCTTTTTGGACAGATTGGTTTTTTTCTTCAATATTGTTGTCATTCATCGCTCTTTTTGCCTGTTGAATAAATTTCAAACAGCCGTTGTAAAGCATGAGTGTGAGTTCGCCAGGAGTTGACGTGTTAACCGTATTGTTTTGATATTTTGCATAGGGATTGTTGATAGCCATTTATGATTTATCTCCTTTTATATAGGTAACTGCTGTAGTTATGAGTTACTAAACGCATTCATTAAGCTGACTGACTGTGAGTTTGCACGATTAATGGCGGTTTCCATTGCAGTGAATTGCTTCCAGTAACGGTTTTCCATCGCTTTCAAGCGTCCTTCAAAACGATCAATCTGGCTGTTCATATCTTTCAATGAGCGCCCTAGTGAAAATGAATCGTTTACAGACCCCACTTTACCTGCACGGTCAGCTATCGACTTTTGAGTATTATCGACTATTGTTCTTAGTTTACGTGCAAACCCTTGCTCGGCAACAGTCTTTCCGTCTTTTGAGAACAGCTCATGCACTTTATTCGGATCATCACTGATTGCTTTCTTTAATACAGTTTCATCAATAACAAGCTTACCATTAGCTGAATAATCATTGGAAGTTGTAATACCAAGACTTTTTAATGTATCGCTACCTACAGTCCCCATAAGCGCTGTCCTCATCTGCGTCAGCATACTGGAAATGGTGGAGTCATTCCGAAGCGTACCACTCTTCGCTTTTTCTTCCCACTGTTCGATATCCTTTTCCTTCATATCCTTTTTCTGTTCAGCTGAAAGGGGCTGGAAATCACGATATTTAGGCTCGCGGATTTGTTTGTTCAAACTTTCGATAAGTTTGTTGTACTCGTCTACGAATTTAACGACGGAGTCGAAGATTTTATCGGTGTCTGGTGCGGAACTGAAGGTAATAGGTGCTGCGTCTACTGCCGTTACCTGCTTTAAACTGAATTCAAATCCGTTGATTTGGAATGTGTTGGAAGAGCGCTCTGTTTTTAGTCCATTGATAGTGAATATTGCGTTTTGACCTGCGGTTCGATTGCTTGTAGCTAGGGAAATATCTGAACCATTGGCGATTGCAACACTTTCTATTTTGCTTCCTTCATCGTTATTTAGAATGTTGATGGTAAATTCCCCTGTATTTCCATCGTATTCTGCTTTCAGGCCCTTATTTGGTACATTGATTTGACTCTTCATTTCTTCCCAGGGATCAGCTGCATTCGCATCAAAACTTAGTACTTCGTCTACTCCATTTACACGAATTGTAATCTTCATTTCATTTATTTTAGATGGGTCTAATCCTGAAGTATCAAAAGACAGAGGTTCTCTAACTAATCCTAAAGACTCTCCCAAATCCCCCGACACTTCAATATTCCCCGCTCCGCTATTTTTAGCAGTCATAGAAATTTTGCCGGTGTGAGAATCAAAAAACGCACTTACGCCTGTTTCTTTATTAATTGTATCTAAAACCGTTTTTAATGTATCAGTCTCTTTGAACACTAATGGCTTTTTTTCTGTTGTCATCTTACCGTTTGCGTCGATTGTATTTATTAGTAACTCTGTTCCATTAATACCTAAGTCTTTTAGCGTTGAGTTTACCGATTGAATTACCTTTTTCGGTGGATCTCCAATTTCTTTCTCTTCAAACTTAATACTTTTACCGCCCTGCAAAGTTGCATTTTTCGCTAATTGATCAATTTTAAGCGTCCCCGAAAAATCACTAGTAGACCCCATATTCCTTATCGCTACATTATCAGGCGAAGAAACGCTCACCGTCTTCGCTGCAAATGAAGTGGATAATATCATCGTATCAAACGTCTTTTTACTGAAATCAAACAATTGGCGGTTTGTCGCACGGTAATCATCTAACTGCCATTCTAAGTATTGTTTTTTTTGAGTAATTTTATCGAGTGGTATACGGTGTGCCTTCATTAAATCACTTACCATTTTCTCCGTATCAAAACCAGAGGCTAGTCCGCTAATTCGCATTTTAAATCACGCCTTCCTTAAATTTTCCGATCGACAAGCATGCCGACAAATTCGCGCATAGCCGCATGGAAGTCCAACAGTTTTTTTGATGGAATTTCCCGAATGACTTCATCCGTTTTCGAATCGACAATCGTTACATAGTACTCATTGAGCTTGTCATGAAACTTGAAACGTAACTGCGTATTCGCACTTGCCAAAAATGTGTTCATGCTGTCCGTTAGTTGCTTGGCTTTGTCTGCTGGTAGCCGTTGTTCTTGGTCAGCTTGCGGCTGTGCTTTCTCCGCAACTGTTTGTACTTGCACTTCTGAGACTTCCATGTCTGGTACCGCTTTTTCTACAGAAATATTCGCTCGATGCATCGTGGTACTTCCATCTATACGTCCTACCATTCCTAAACCTCCCTGCTCTTCAGCACTTACTTATGATTTATATCGGCAAGGCTAAAAGGAAGTTAAGTCAATTGGGAATATAAAGTAGTAAACTGCTAACAAAACTATGGATACTACCTAATTCGTCTACACATAAATATTGTATTCAGAAATTTAGTACTTTTCACCTAGAGCTAAACAATTTGCTATAAAAACCGAAATACCCATAGTAAAGCTACTTTATGAAATTGAAAGAGAAGGTGCAAACTATACATGTTTAGATCCGTTAAAACAAAAATCATCCTGACAGTCTTGGTGTTATTTCTAATTGGAATCACTACGATGACTGCCATCAGCAGTACACAAGTCAAAAATACAACTGGGAAAAGCGCCACCGAATCCAGTGCCGCTCTCTTGACTGAAATTAGCTATTCTATTGAGAACTTCTTGGGTCAATACAACAAAGGCATTGGACAGCTATCCACGTCACCGACAATGACAAACTTCACAATCCCTAGTGAAATCAACCCCGTCCCTGCCCTTGAAAAAGAATTCAGCAATTTCCTCAGCTTCTATAAAGATGCCACATCTGTCTATTTCGCTCTTCCTACAAAGGAATTTGTCATTAGGCCACAAGCTGATCTCGGTAGTGATTTTAACCCAATCTCGCGAGAATGGTATCAAAATGCAATGGCACAACCAGACACTATTCAATGGTCTAAACCGTTCACTGACTCCGCAACAGGAGAATTGGTTATCGCGGTATCTAAAGCCGTTCAATCAAACGGCAAAATCATTGGCGTTCTCGGTCTTGACATTCAACTGACTGCATTAGCAAATGCAATAGAAGCTAGTGATGTTGGCTATGGCGGCTTCCCAATGGTACTCGATACGGAAGGTACTGTGATTGCCCACCCCTATAGCAACGGAGAGAATTTTATGAAAATGCCCTTCATCGCAGCCATGTACAAGGAAGGGAACGACACCAATATTTCCTACTACGGCTACGAAGGTGTAGATTATGTAAATGTTCATACGACATTGCCTGGCTTGGGTTGGAAGATTTCCGCAATCTATCAGGAAAAAAATATAAATGCGATAGCTACTAAATTACGTACCTCCATGATCGTTATTGCACTTGCCATATTGCTCGTTATCTTTGTCGCATTGTATTTCATCATTAGCCGTACCATTAAACCGCTCGGGCAATTAAACAAATTAATGGATTCTGTATCCAAAGGGGATTTAACCGTCCATTCCGATATTCAGTCGAAAGACGAAATTGGTGAGCTTGGCAATAACTTCAACACGATGATTGACAACATGAACGCCATTATCACTGTCGTCAACGACTCCGCCTCACATGTTCGTGCCAGTTCAGAAAACTTGAGTGTTGTTGCCGAAGAAACCAATGCCTCAAGCGAAGAAGTTGCAAATGCGGTAAGTGAAATTGCACTTGGCGCTTCCAGATCCGCCGAGGATGCGGAAATCGTCACGGAACGTGCCGATCTTCTCGGTCAACAAATTAACGACATAACCAGCAAAGCAGGTGTCATGTCTGATATCGCAACAAAAGCTGGTGTTATGAATACCAATGGACAAGGTCAAATGCAGCAGTTAAAGCGATCCTTTGGCGATTGGGAAACGAATTTACAATCCATGTCAGAGGTCATCGGTACGCTTGAAACAAAAGTAAAAGCAATCGGTGGCGTCATGGAAACCATCACCCAAATTTCATCACAAACGAATCTGCTAGCCTTAAACGCTAGCATTGAAGCTGCACGTGCCGGCGAGCACGGTAAAGGCTTCGCCGTCGTGGCTGATGAAGTGCGCAAGCTTGCTGAACAATCCGCACGCTCAACAGAACAAGTAAAAGTAACCGTTCAAGAACTGCAAGAAGAATCCAGACTCGTTACCCAGCAGATGAACGACACGCGTGTGAACTTCCAGCGTCAAGGAACTGTCGTTAACGACACGGAAAGGACTTTCGGAGAAATCTCTACTTTGATGGCAGATATGCAAGATTCCATTGACGCTGTCTATACAGAAATCCAGAAAGTTTCGGCTCACAAAGAGGATGTGTCAGCAACCATTCAAACAATGGCAGCCACTTCCCAAGAAACTGCAGCCGCTTGTGAAGAAGTTAGTGCCTCAACGGACGAACAACTTCGCGCTATCCAATCTGTAACAGATGCTGCTGAAATACTGACTGGCTTGAGTGAAGAATTGAGTTTAGCAGTGAATCGATTTACAGTTTAATAATCTAATAAACTTGCCATAGCATTATCGTGTCTGGCGGGTTTTTTTTCCGGTTAATTCGGGTACTGTACAATAACTAGCAATCTTTCCCTCTTCATTTTTTCTAAACAACTGAACAAATAGACCGAAATTCATATAGTAGAACTAATAAAAATAGAAAGCGTAGGTGCTGGTTTAATGTTCAAATCTATCAAAACAAAAATCATTTTGACGGTCATGTTACTGTTCCTAATCGGCGTCTCCATTATGACCGCAATTAGTAGTACACAAGTGAAAAGAAATACAGAAGACAATATCATTAGCTCTAGCGGCACGCTTGTTAATGAGATTGGCTTTGCCATTGAGAACTTCTTGGGACAATATGAAAAAGGGCTCACCCAATTATCTAGCTCCACTGAAGTAATTGAATTTGCCACAGTACGTGCAGACGTAGGCAATGATTCACAACAAGCTCTTCGTACTACATTCGAAAATTTCCTTGAACCTTTTGAGAACTCGTCAGCTGTCTATCTTTCATTACCAACTAAACAAACGATTATTATGCCGAACACAAATCTCGGCTCTGATTTCGATCCAACCACACGTGAATGGTACACCCAAGCAATTGCTAATCCCGACGTGGTGCAATGGACAAGTCCTTATATTGACCAAGCAACTGGAGAATTTGTCATTAGTGCTTCAAAAGCCGTACAATCCAATGGGCATATTCTCGGTGTTGTGGCACTCGATGTCCAACTTTCTGCATTAACCGATAAAATCTCAGCAAGTGAGATTGGCTATAACGGCTATCCTGCAGTATTCGATATGAAAGGAACAGCCATTGCCCATCCAACATTACAGGGAGAAAATTTAATGAATCTCCCTTTTATCGCTGAAATGTACAAAGATGATACTGAACGTGACGCTATTCATTATGTATATGAGAATGTCCCAAAAGTACTGATTTACTCTACTATCCCAAAATTCGGTTGGAAAGTATTAGCCGTCTATGACGCAAAAAATATAAACGCAATGGCAAATGATTTACGCATCTCAATGGTAACCGTTGCACTTATCACGTTGCTCGTTATTTTCGTCGCCTTGTATATTATAATTAGCCGGACCATCAAACCACTTGGCCACGTCAACACGCTCATGGATTCTGTCTCTCAAGGTGATTTGACCGTTCGCTCTAACATCAAAACAAAGGATGAAATCGGGGAGCTCGGTCGGAACTTCAACACGATGATTGACAATATGAACGCCATCATCACTGTCGTCAACGAATCCGCATCAAACGTTCGTGCCAGCTCCGAAAGCTTAAGTGCTGTCGCTGAAGAAACCAATGCATCTAGTGAAGAAGTTGCAAATGCGGTTAGTGAAATTGCGCATGGTGCATCAAGATCGGCCCAAGATGCAGAAATCGTCACAGAACGTGCAGATCTACTTGGTCAGCAAATTAACGAAATCACCAGTAAAGCTGGTGTCATGTCTGATATCGCAACCAAAGCAGGGGTTATGAATACCAACGGACAAGGCCAAATGAAGCAATTAAAACAATCATTCGAAGACTGGGAAACCAATTTACAATCCATGTCCGAAGTCATCAGCACACTTGAAACAAAAGTAAAAGCAATTGGCGGTGTCATGGAAACGATCACCGAGATTTCATCACAAACAAATCTACTAGCACTAAACGCCAGCATCGAAGCTGCACGTGCGGGTGAACACGGTAAAGGCTTCGCCGTCGTGGCTGATGAAGTACGGAAACTTGCTGAACAATCCGCACGCTCAACAGAAGAAGTCAAAATAACTGTCCAAGAACTGCAAGCAGAATCCAGACTCGTTACACAGCAAATGAACGACACGCGCGAAAACTTCCAACGTCAAGGAAGCGTCGTTAATGATACGGAAATCACTTTCGGAGAAATCTCGACATTGATGGCAGATATGCAAGATTCCATTGATGCCGTCTATACAGAAATTCAGCAAGTTTCGGCTCATAAAGAAGATGTGTCAGAAACCATTCAAACAATGGCAGCAACATCTCAAGAAACTGCCGCCGCTTGTGAAGAAGTTAGTGCCTCGACGGACGAACAACTTCGTGCGATTCAGTCTGTGACGGATGCAGCGGAGACACTGACGGAGCTGAGTGAGGAATTGAGTAATGCGGTGAATCGCTTTAAAGTTTAAAAATTGCTAATGCCCGTTTCTGACTTCGTGTCAGTAGCGGGTTTTATTTTTATTGTCAGATGAAGTTTCTTGACATGTTAATCGAATGAGTTTTTTATCATATGACGGTATTAAACTAATCGAAGTCAAATTTTTATCAACTCGGTTCCCTCTCCGTCAACCGCTATATTCCGCAGCACGCAGAAAAGAAAATGCAAGGGCTATCCCATATCTTTTGGCTCCAGGTCTACCCATTCCTATGGAAGATTCATGCCTAATCCCAATATCCTAATAAAACGCCTTTCTCCCCTATCTTTAGGGTAAGAATGGCGTTTGTCTGTTTTTCCTATTACTGTATTGTGCCTGTGCCTTTTTTATCGAAACTTCCAATCATTATTTGTAGGCTTTTGACATATACCATTTTTATTGCACATATACATTATAGAAACGCTACCTATCCTATTCATTTTTTGTAAGAATTACACCTCAAAGTCAGTTGATTTACAGAAAATGCACGACGTTTTTCTAGGTATTCCTAATTGAAGGGAGGTGAAAATCCATGACAACGTACCAAACACTAAGCTTACTCCTCCAGCTATCTAGTGGATGGATTGCCGCTATCACAGTGTTGTTGTCAGTCGTTTTTTTCTTTTCGAGAAAGAAGTAATTGTCTTCCCTCGGCAAAAGTGTGGACAATTACTTCTGCTCTCTCGGCTAACTGCTTTTTTTGCCCAATGATTTTCACGGTCGTACGCTGTGCAAAATCATCCCTGAATCTGTCATCCTGTTTACTGATGTAGGACTGATTGCTCAAACGCCCAATCCCTTTTTATTGTATGTTACGTTTTCTATTATATGATGATTTTTTAATAGAAGTGTAGAATCACTTTTCAAATTTGAATTGCATCCTAATTTAACTGATCATTACAATGGGTTGGGTCAATTAAGTACACCACGACTCTATCAATCAGTTACAGTCTCCTATAATATGCAGGAAGTACTAGTAATAGAAGCATTTCCTTTGGCATCTCTCCTACAGCAGTGATTACAGGCAAAA
The DNA here is from genome assembly GCF_033485175.1 of Sporosarcina sp. YIM B06819. Lineage (NCBI taxonomy): Bacteria > Bacillati > Bacillota > Bacilli > Caryophanales > Caryophanaceae > Sporosarcina > Sporosarcina sp. YIM B06819. The sequence goes on from NZ_JAWLIQ010000009.1 coordinate 48,170, forward strand.
AACGTTCTTTCATCAGGACCCAGAATGGATAGGTAGCGAACAATACCATGAGGAGGTATAATGTGGAGAATTTTGCTCATGTAATTCCATATGATGTGATAGCTGAAATAGCGCAGGCCAATGAAGTTCCGGCAGGTGTAGATTTGATACAGGCACCAAAGATTTGGCATGAAACAAAAGGAAAAGGGATTACGGTAGCCGTCCTGGATACGGGTTGCGATCATGATCACCCCGATTTACAACAACGGATTATAGGCGGCCGAAATTTTACGGATGACGATGATAGCGATCCAACTACATTTCTCGATTACAATGGACATGGAACCCACGTTGCCGGCACAATCGCTGCCCAACAGGACAATAAAGGCGTAGTCGGCGTAGCGCCCGAGGCAAATTTGCTGATTGTAAAGGTATTGAATAGAAACGGCGCGGGCAAATATGAGTGGATTATCAGCGGCATCCATTACGCAATTGAACAAAAAGCGGATATTATCTCCATGTCGCTAGGGGGGCCAATCGATGCACCCGAACTTCACGAAGCGATCAAAAAAGCAATCGCTCACAATATCCTTGTCGTGTGCGCTGCCGGCAATGAAGGAGATAAAGACGAATCAACCGATGAATTCGCCTATCCAGGCTATTACAACGAAGTCATTTCCGTAGGTTCGATTAATGACAAACGGCACCCTTCCAGATTTAGCAACTCTCACAACGAAATTGATGTCGTCGCACCAGGTGAAGAAATTCTCTCAACGTATCTCAATGGAAAATATGCGAAACTAAGCGGAACTTCCATGGCGGCACCCCATGTTTCCGGAGCTCTGGCCCTTATCATAAATTTGGTCAATTATCGCTTCCAACGACCACTTTCAGAACCAGAACTCTATGCACAGCTGATCAAAAGAACTGTTCCACTAGGATTCTCACCAAAACTTGAAGGCAATGGAGTCGTTTATTTAACAGTTCTTGACCAATTGGTTAATGTTTTTGAGAGGGAAGTGAAATCATTCGTTTTGAGTGTACAGTGATGTAGATATGATGTGGGGTTAGATGGCTGTATGGCAATTAGATTGATCGAGTGCCTATGTGTGATGCTTTTATGTCAACCCAAACATACAACTAGAACACAGCCATATGTTGATTGGACTGTGTTCTAGTTTTTTTCATATGATGGTAGTGATTTTACTGAATAGTATTCCATATTGGCCAACTACACTTCTTACTGGCTTGGACAGTAATTCTTTCTATTACTAATTAAAACTGGATACACAGGTTTTCGGTTTCAATCTTCAATCGAAAAAGATACATCCAGCTATCATTTTTACACAAACTAAACACACCTACATAAGCAGTATAACTGTCACCTAGTATGAAATGGGCGATTGGCTAATACTCGTCCGACTGGACACCGGAGTGCGGTAGTTTTTTTCTTCCTCCACTCTAGCGAAGGGGTCTTAACCCACCTCTTTGAATTTCGGATAACCAATCAAAATCGCTATCACACAACAAATACCCATAAGAACCGGGTAAAATGAATACATCATAATGCTCACTGGTGAAATAGCTGCTAATCCCGCAGCTACGAGTAACTGTACACCATAAGGCAAAATGCCCTGCCAGCAACTAGAGAATGTATCCAGCAAACTTGCCGACTTGCGAGGATCTACACCATATTCATCAGCAATTCGCTTGACGACTGGCCCTGTAATAATAATGGCTATCGTATTATTGGCAGTTGCAATATCCGCCACACTCACTAAACCAGCAATGCCAAACTCAGCACCTTTTTTCGTTTTAATCTTACTGGTGATAACCCGTAATAAGTAATCGATTCCGCCATTATACTGAATAATCCCCACGATGCCACCAATTAATATAGAGACAATGGCCAAATCCTCCATTGCCATTACCCCTTCAGCAATCGCCTGCAAGAAGCTACTCAGCTGATAAGAGCCATCCATCAGCCCAATGACACCCGCAAAAATCGTGCCACCAACCAAAACCACTAATACATGAGCGCCTGACAATGCTGCCACTAACACAGCTAAATAGGGCAGGATTTTCACGAACTCATACGGATGATCACCAGCAAGCTCCGCTACATTGCCACTTGTCAAAATGCCAAGAAGAATCATCGTGACAATTGCACCCGGCAACACAATGAAGAAATTCACCTTAAACTTATCCTTCATTTTCGTGTTCTGCGTTCGCACCGCTGCAATCGTCGTATCCGAAATCATCGACAAGTTGTCGCCAAACATCGCACCACCAATCACCGTCGCCATAGCCAACGCCACCGGAATATCCGTTTGAGCCGCAATCCCCACACCAATCGGTGCCAAAGCCACAATCGTTCCCATTGATGTCCCCATCGAAATCGATATAAAACAACCAATGACAAACAAGCCGACCATCAACAAATTTGCAGGTAACAATGACAAGCCAAGGTTGACAGTCGATTCAACCGCCCCCATGCCTCTGGCAACACCCGCAAATGCACCCGCCAAAAGAAAGATCACAGCCATTAAAATAATATTCGGATGACCTGCACTCTTGGTAAAAATATCAACTTTTTCAATAAATGTTTCTTTCCGATTCATCATTAGCGCCACCGCCGAAGCAATGAGTATCGCAACGTTCAATGGCATATTCGAAAAGTCTTTTGTCACAATTCCTGAACCGATGAAAAGGAGTACGAAAACAAGTAACGGCAAGAATGCAATAAGACTTCCTTTTTTCACTTTATTGTTTGACATATTCAATCCTCAATTTCTTAATCTTAGTTAAAGATTATTTTCTTCAGTATGGGTAATACGTTTTTATGTTTAGACGTAAGCATATAAGTATAACATAAAAACCAGCCATTCCATCGAGATATGTACTCGGTGGATGGGCTGGTTTTCAGTTATAAGGATGCCCGACTATATGTCAGCTAGGTACTATTTAATGGCTCTTTTTAATTCGAATAATCAAATCTTACTCAATTCATCCACAAAAGCTGGTTTCCTTCTATAACTACTTCGAAGCTCATTCACAATTGCTTGCTGAAGCTGTTTTCCCACTATGTTTTCATACCGTCGAATCATTCGGCATACACCTTGATAGTCTTTGCGATTCGATGCACGATTGGCCGTCATTTCAATATGCTCCTTATACACCTGCTGGACCTCTTCTTTATAGACTCCTACCAAATCGCTAGCATACTGTTCAATACACTCTGAATATGCTCGCACAAACTCCATTAATTCATCTGTATCATTTTCTTCCTCAATCAGACTTTGAAACAGACTTCTCGATTGCCACCCTGAATGCTTTTGTAACTCTTGCTTTAATTGCCCATAAAATTGGTCTGAATCCTTGGCAAGCGCCTTCAATTCATGATAAAAATCAAAATCACCATTCATAAAAAGGTCTTTTGCTAATAATTTTTGTTCCCTTCTTAGCGATAGCGCTTTGTAAGCTTCATATCTAAATTTCTTCCACTTCGAGACTAATCCCGAATACTCCATATCAGACCGTTCTCCCGCTGCTGCCAGCTCGATGACCCGATTGTAATTCCCCTCAACTATACATCGTTGGATCAGCTCTTCCCTAAATGACGAATAATGCAGATGAGCCTGTATAAATTGATCCGCTTCCTCTTCCGTACCATATTGGTCAATCATTTCAAATAACAGTCGATTCAAGGCCTCATTACGGTAATGCTGATAACGCTGAGACGTATTTTCATCAATCAATGATTCAACTTTTCGACTTAGCGCTTCCCTGTACTTGCTGCTATCTGCAAAATTTGTACAGATTTTTAATAACGTAATTTGATAATCTTCCCATCCTTCAAAAACCGGATGCTCACATTGCTTGAGAAGTTTTTCAAAAAGCTCTTGCTTTTGTCCAACTTCCGAACCTAGTGCATTAGTAATCGTCATTTCAATCACTTCTAGCGTATCCTCCACTAAACAACCGATATCGCCATCAGAATCATCCGCATATTGAAATGCTTCAATCGCTTCCTCTACCAATAAAAAAGCAAGCCCTAGTGCTACAACTGCATCCGAACAGGCCTCAATTTGCACTAAGCACTCACTCAATTCGCTTGCAAAATCATTCGTTTCCCTGTAAGAAATAAAACCTTCTCTTCCCTTATATTTACTCACAATAGAATGAACCCAACTTTTAAAACTTGCCAACTCTTGCCCTGTTGTCTCTTTCGAATACGTAAGCATTAAACGACTTTTCAGGATTTTATCTTTTCCAGCTAACTCATCAATAATGTCGATTAACTGATCTTTCGATAAATTGTTAAGTACCTCAATTAAGCCGCTTTGCCCTTTCTCCATAACGTCCGATTCACTCGATGCGTCATCTAACATGTCTAATAGCTCGAAATAGACTGCAACTTCATGCTTACAAACTGGTCCATATGTATACGGACAATCACAATAAGAGGACAGAATGTCGCCATCATTGTTTAGTGTGACAAGCACCTCGTACTTATCTACTCCAACAACTTGAAAACAATATTCATGATCATGAAGTCCCACCGCCATAACATGCCCATCCATATAATACTCATGGCCTCTATCTACTATCTTTTGATCAATATAATGTTCAAAGTTTTGAAGATTCATTGCCGCCCCTCCCATTCTTTTGTAGAATTATGTTCATCATGTGATGGGTCATTATTACCTCTCAAGAATTAATGATCATTTGTTAGATTGTGTGAGTGACTGGCACCGAAACACAAATATTAATGAAGAACAGGATACAATTGTTTCTCTAGGGAGCTGAATTCCTCCTTTAACGCATGCAGCTCACGGTTCAACCGCTCACCTTCAATTGCCGTAAGCGTATGTTCTACAGCGTATTCAGCTATCCTTTTCATTTCATGGAGATTCACGTCCATCATGTCCAAGATACGAATCTGTTCCCGAGTCCACTGAAGCTGTTGTTCGAGGGATTCCTTCTGTTGTTGATTCTGATTCATTTTATTTCCTCCTCGCTACTAACTTCTTATATAAATGCAGGTGTGTCTAGGCACGGAGTATCAACACCTATCACGATTTAGAATTCAATGAGAAAATAGTTAAACTTCCTATTCTTTATATCGGTTCAAATTTGTGAGTTTCAAATGGGATTTACTGTGTTGATTTTGTTGCGATAAGAAGAGAAATTCGTGACCAGTGGGATGACCGGATTAGTAGAATCCCATCATTATATTTGCGGAAAATTATTAGGGGATAGAAATTGTGTGAGTGACTGTGCACCTAAACAGACTAGAACACAGCCATATGCTGAATAGACTGTGTTCTAGTTTTTTCATATGGTGGTTGTGTGAGTGCCAGGCTCCACACTTTAATTGACGGAATCGTTTCCGAGTTGTGCGAGTGACTAGCACCGAAATCCTGCTGAATTAACTCCGTACAAGCACAACCATATGTGCCAGAGTCGTATAACCATGTCCTTTCAAAAGGTTTTCAACATTTTTCAAATAAGCATTATTATGATCAATTGTCTTAGAATAGGATTGAACAAGCTTAATTACTAAGTCATTATTTAATCCATTGTGGTATTTGGCCATTCCGATCAAGTGCAACTTTATCATTGAAAAGTTAATAATAAGAATTGCGAAACTGTCTGTTACCGTTTTTTTGTCGAAAGGGAATAAATTCGTAAATACATAATTCACTAGGTAATTTTCTAGAATATACTCGTGTTTATCTATGAATGGTTTGTAATCTACTTCATACGCCTCTTTATAGCGTTGGTTGATATCATCCTCAAAAAATTCAATATCAATACCAAGCCCTTTAACCATCTCATTTAAGCAGTCTACATATCGCTGACTAGTTATCGAACTTGATAAACGGTATTCAAGAAGACTTTTACACATACTTACTTGAAACGAAATATTTCCAGGAAGCTGTTTAATAGAATCCAATAAACTTTCGTCGTCTATACTACTTTCAAACTCTTGCATCAACAATAATACCTTTTCACTTTTCCCTTCAGAACTAAGCTTATCGAACTTCCTATAGAATAGTCCTAGAATGATGAGTCGATTTTCAATCGATATGTTCCTATTCTGTAAGGTTCTGATAGTAAATATTCGTAGGTTCCAGAATAATTCCTGCTGTTCTTTTGACATCGAATGCTTTTTCAAAAAACCCTTCGTATTACTCGGCTCCACATCCTGGATGAAATCAATTCCTTTTTCATTCAAGAGGACCAGTCTTGCCACTTCAGGACATGACAATGTCGCGCTTTTTTCGACTACATTATCGACCAGATTCAAATTTCTTGGATACACAGCGCAAGTATTTGATAAAAAATCGGGACCCAATTCTTTTTGTATCTTGCATAAATGATCTTCATCTAACAGCGTGCAATCACCTGAGTTATTCATTTTTATCTTAGCGTATAAGTCATCTGAATTACCCGAGCGATTCCGTTTCACATTTTCATTTAAAAGTGTTTTCATTTCGGGATTTTTCGTACCTTTATATTTTTTATATGTCTCTTTATCAACAGTAACTTTCCACCCAGCACAACATGTATCCTCACAAGCTGACCCGATACATTGAAATTGGGTCATGTACTCGGGGAGTATGATTTCTCTTGTCTTTTCTATCATTTCTTCACACCTTCCAATTTTCCGAAAACAGTATGTACTACTTGTTGGTCATATTTTGTTGCGTTTATGGGATTTCTTCCAATCTTAAAAAACTAATTCGTGAAAAGTCACTTATCATGGAAATAAGATAATATTCTACACCCCCGCCACCAATTAATTAAGATATTCTCTAATTCCTTCTGCATCAATCGTCTTCCCAATCTCAACTTCCAACGCTTCAAAGGTCGAAATCAGGCCATCACGAATGATATCCCCAATCTGCTCATGATTTTCTTTTTCTACAGCTTGTCCAAGTTTCGCAAGTTCACCTTGCATTCCACCCGCTAGACTAACATAAGCTTCCCAATTTACCGGGCGCTCTTTACTTTCACCTATAGTCACTAACATGTCATTCAACCATTGTGCCCCCTCCAATAGCATTTCGAAACTTGCCCACGTTTCCTTTGTTGGGCTGTTCTGAAACTCTTGAGATAATGCTACAAGATCGGAATTAGCACGTCTCAAGTATTCTTCTGCCGAGTTAAGTACATCATTCATGAATTTCTTTTCTGACTTTGCGATGACTTCCAGTTTCGAGATTCGGTCCAAATTTAGGTTCAGATATTCTTCATGGTTTTCATAAACTTCAGTTCCATCTGCAATGAAATGGCTAAAGTTATCATCTGCCGCTATTAATTCCTTTATTTTCTCAATGACCTCGTCCGATGATGGATCTTTTTTCAATTCTATTTCCTGTTGCTCAATAACAAGTTTCATCTAGGTGTTCCTCCAATATTTTTTTTATAATGTGTGACGTTTCCATATCTTTTATATCGGTTCAATTATGAAATATTGAAATAGAATTTGTGGAAAATGAGTTGTTTGAGTGACTGTGCACTGAAATATCAAATTCAAATAGAGATTTATCGAGAGAAATCTGCTATATTTAGAATGAATGTTCCCTCGTAAGGAGTGAGTAAATTTTGACCGACTATCATAATTTCAATCATTTTATATGCGGAAAGTTATTGGGGGATGGTTGCATTACAAAGCAGAACGGGAGAAAACCACGATTTCAGTTCATGCATCGTACTGAGGATGTTGGATGGGCCACTTACTGTTATGAACAATTGAAAAATCACATCCCTCTGTCAGCCCCCACTTACCAGAAAGTGATGGACCAAAGGCTAAAGTGCGGATTTTCCGAAAGGTATATTGTGCAAGCAAGGACGGATGAGCTGATTACGGATTTGTATAGACTTTGGTATCCAAACGGAAAAAAGACGCTCCCTTTCAACTATATTGAACAATTTTTGGACGAAAAGGCTTTAGCCTGGTGGTATCAGGATGATGGCCACTTAAAAATAACTAGCGGAACTGTTTGTAAGATTATTTTGTCAACCGACAATTTCAGTACTGTGGAAAACGACATGCTGATTGAAATACTTTTCAACAAATTCAAACTACACTTTGTCAAGGATGGACAAAACCGTCTGCTCATCTATGACCAGTTTCAAATCATCTATTTTCTTAGCCTTGTATCACCATGGTTGCATGCAGCAATGAGTAGAAAAGCAATGCCCATACAACCATTACGCTCGATTGCAGCACGCACGACTATCTATTTGCCGGCGAAGTATGAGCTATCGAAGCCCACATCTGAAATTAATGAAAGACTGAACAAACTGCACACGTTATTTGACAGTTCGACAACAGAAGTGTGTCTCCAGACTATCTTTCCTTTGTTCAATCTAGAAAAAAAGGAGGTCGGAGATGTTAAGGAGTATCAAATTGTCATTGATGAAAAGCACAGAGAATCACTTGCACGAATACGCCAGCAGACTGGATTGTCGGTTAGTCAACTGGCTGAGTATTGTTTTAGGGCATGAAGAATACGATTGAGGATTGCTTTTGGTTCATAGATTATCAAAAAGATTTGGCAGCTAGTTTACTTTGGTGTCATTCAACTTTTTTGGAGTAGTTTGTCAATACCGGAAGTGGCGTTTACTTTAATCCTATTAGTCACAATTAAATTGTCGAAATAGTTTCCGAGTTGTGTGGATGACTGGCACTGAAACATGATGGACAATCCAATACGCTCCGAGGCAACAGAGATAAGTATTGACGAAAGACGGTGTCTTGGACTACACTTTTCATATGAAATGCTCCTTCATTTGTAGTGTAGGGAACTGATTTGGTTATCAGTATCTATTCTACAGAAGGAGCATTTTTTTGTATAATCATATAGACTATTATACTTATAAAGGTTTTAATTACTTTTTATTACTGTCATGCAAGGCTATTGGTCACCATAACTAAGCTTGTTGGATATTCTTTTGAGATATGATTGTATGAGACCCTGACACCTTTCATTTTGTCCGGATTACCTCGGTGAATTGTGTGAGTACCTGTCCCCCAAAATCATTGAGATATCTGTCCAAGCGCCTTAATAGCCATTACAAAGACATACTCTAAACATAGCGTGTATACCGGATAGATACTCAACCAACTTCCTCATATCTTCCGCAAGTTCCTTCAAAGGCATTTCTCTCATACCTTTATGCGCTTCAACTGCTTCTCCCGAATCTGGGTTTATAATAACAAAAAACGATGATGGCTTTTTAATGTCAATATGATTTTGAAGATCCTGTATTTCAATCTTTTTATTATAATTTTTTTCCGATTCCTTAGTGTTTTGAATTGATTCACCAAGATTAGAGTACCTGAAATACGTGCTACCATCATCATATTTCTTAATATGGTCAACTATCCTTCTATTATCAGGGTTTATAATCACTGATAGTTCCTGTGATGCTTCTTCTCTTAGCCTATATTCATGTTCTCTAACTAGTTTTTCTAAATATTCATATAACGTGGAAATAAAATGACTGCTAGTCATCTTATTCCACTTCCTTTTTCCATTGGGATCCTCATATAAGATAAAAGGCTCTCTTGAATCAAAAGGGACAGCCCCATCCTTGTAATCCAATTTTAATTTTTTATGAATGATAACGATTAGAGATTTTAAATAAAGCTCAATAGAATGTCTGTATAAGTAGAGGTTAGGTAATAAGCCAATTGTATTTCTGTCAGGATTATTTTCCCACAAGTAATTAGCTGTACTATGAAAGTTCGACGCATTCAATCCGAAACCAAAATCTATATGAGTATTTGGATCAGTAAACATATATTTCATTGAACAATCCCCCATCTTTTTTTGTATTATCTACAATTAAATAGAAAGGGACCCTAGCAAAACTAGAGTCCCTTTCAAATAATTTAATATTAACGAAGAAGTTGTAGAACCCCTTGTGGTTGTTGGTTGGCTTGCTATGCCTCCATGTCTTTCAATCATGGTATAGACTATATCTTCACCCACAGCATGATCTGTTTGGGGCTGGGCGCTTCGGACGGCGTTGCTTGTCCTACGGATTTCATCGTCATAGCAGTTGCCTTAGACGGTATATCCTAGTCGTTGAACCTTCTCCAGGGTTTCCCCACAGGAGCTTGGCTGCTGATTGTCCATTGTTTCATCCTCATCATTTTCAGACCATCACGCTGACCGTTTCCAGTTACGTTGTGGTTGATGGGGCTTTAGGAAGTTCCAGCAATTCACCCAGTTGTACTCTTATCCGTTACCCGATAAGACGCCCTTCGAATCATTATCTCAAGAGTTGTAAGACACCTTGAGGTATTTGATTGGATTGAGCCAACATTGCTTGTGCTGCTTGAGAAAGAATTGAATTCTTCGTTTGCTCCATCATTTCTTTCGCCATCGTGCGAACATTAGCTTTCACTAATGACTAGACTATATCTTCACCCTTCGATTTCTCGATAGGGGTCGGGCGCTTTGGATTCACAATGCTGATGGACATTGTTTCACCTATGGATTTCATCATCATAGCAATAGCCTTAGATGGTCTATCCTAGTCGTTGGACGTTCTCCACTCTTTCAAGACAGGAGCTTCGCTGCTGATTGCCCAATCTTTTCTTTTTTCGAACCGTCACGCCTGTCGTTTCCAACTACGTTGTGGCAAGAAAAGCTCTAAGGGTTTTCCAGCAATTCACCCGATCATACTCTCTAGCCGTTACCAGCTAGGACGACTGTGCTTGTTACTGCTTAGGCAGCTAAAGCATAATCAACGTCACGGATACGTGATTCCGCGGCTGTTAGGTTTTCTGAAGATGTACCTAGGTTATTGATTGTGTGATCTAATCTATTTTGGAAAGCACCTAATTTAGATCTTTCACCTGATACTGCAGCGATTGCATCATCTAAAACACTTAGTGCTGCTGTTGCCTTTTCGTGTGTAGAAATGTCTAATGCATATTCACTATTATTATTTTCAGTTCCATTTGTAACACTTGCAGTGCTAACATATGATGCAACTTTTCCGTCTTTTGCAGTTACATTTGCTCCTGACTCATTTGCATCACCACTGATTTTAAGTGCCGCACTTCTCATGTCATTAACATCAATGTTTATACTTTGGCCTGCATTTGCCCCAATTTGTAATTTTAACCCTTCATCAACAGCGTCTGAACCTACAACATTTTGTGCGCCTTGATCAGTTGTTAATTTAAGCGTCTTTGCCAAATCATCGGCAGTAATTGACACAGTTCCGTTTGAACCTTCAGAACCAGAGGATATTTCAAATTTCCCATCAACATAGCTAACACTAGCATTTGCAAGATCTGTATGCGACGCTCTGATTTGAGTTTGAAGATCAGACGCTAAGCCACCCGGCGTATAAGAACCCGCCGTTATATTGATGTTTACATTATGACCATCTATACTAATTGTCCCCGTATTATTTGCATTTTGTCCTTGTTCTAATGTTGCAGAACTCACACCTAATGATCCAGAAGCAGTTCCAGTAATTGCTCCCATAGTACTCTGATCACCTGTTAGACTATTTTTAATGACAAGCTTATCATTCTCAATAGTTGCAAGTACATTTCCCGTTCCGAATGCAGAATCTAGCTTTCCATTAAGATCTGTAAGGAACGTTGTTTTATCACCAGCATTCGTTAAATCATAGTCACCATTTGCTAAAGTAACTGACTTAGTTACACCACCAATGGTAAGCGTTAATTCATTATTTCCTGCACCTTCTGTTCCTGCAGTGAAGTTTGTACCTACCAATGCAGCAGCCCCACCGCCATCAATAGTGAACGTATCGGTATCATTTGCAGTGCTAAATTGAATCTTGTTATCGGCATCAAACTTAACATCTACTGTTGCAAAATCTCCACCTAGGGCCTGAATTTTAGCTTTGATATCGGCTAAAAAATCATCGGCTGAATCGTCGCCACCTGCACTATAATTTTTAACATCAAGGGACACTGTTTTTGTACTACCATTCAATGTAACCGTCAATTGATTATTCTCCGTACCTTGTGAATGTGTTGCGTTTCCTCCATCAAGCCCAAGAGCCGCAGCCGCGCTACCAGAAATGTCAGTAATCGTACTTGAAGTACCTTTAGAAGCATTCGTTAGCACTAACTTATCGTCTGCATCAAAACTTGCCGTCACATTCCCCGGTCCAAAAGCAGCATCAAGTTTAGTGTTAAGGTCCGTTAAGAATTCATCCTGATCATCCCCTGCACCCCCAGATTGCGTAAGATCATATGTGGCATTAGCTAATGTAATTGTTTTAGTTGTACCGCCAATATTTAATGTTAACTCGTTATTTGCTGTCTTTGTTGCATTTTGTAATGTATCGGTTGGGGCTGCAAGCAAATGTTCACTAACCAATCCTCCACCGTTAATCGCTAATGTACTACTATTTGCATCAGTAGCATTAATAGATATTTTACCATCTGAACCAAACGCTACAGTGATATCAGATGCATTTCCATCTGCAGCAGCTGCCGTTTGCATAGCAGTTTGTAAGTCCGCTGCAAATTTAGCAGCACCATTAGCTGCAGTACCATCATAATCATGTGCAGCAAGTGTTGCAGTATAAGTACTTCCGTTAAATGTAAATTGAATTTCATTATTACCAGCTGCTACATCGGGACCTTCAAACTCTCCAGGTGCACCTGCAGTCGTATAAGCTTTAGTTCCTGTGATGGAAGTACCCGAGAAAGAAGAAATTTCAGCAGCTGAATCTGTACGTTTAGCACCCGTTACGGTTGCAGCTGTCAACTCAATTTTAGGTCCTTTATCGGCTGTTGAATGATCAGCATAAGTAACATCCCCGGTTACAGTCTTACCACCTACCTCTGAAATGCTGACATTTGATAAAGCTGAACCTGTTGCCTTTGCATTCTTAGCTGTATCAATAATTTCGACATTACCAGCAACTGATCCACCACTAACTTTAGCTGTTGTAGAGTTTTTAACATTTAGCTCTCCACTAAGTAAGTTTTTAGTGTTAAATTGTGTAGTATTACCAATACGATTAATTTCAGACGTTAATTGGTTGACCTCTTTTTGAATTTCTCCACGATCTGAATCTGTATTCGTGTCGTTAGCTGCCTGGTTAGCAAGCTCACGCATACGTTGAAGAATATCATGTGTCTCGCTTAACGCGCCTTCAGCTGTTTGAATCATTGAGATACCATCCTGCGCATTCTTAGATGCCTGATCCAACCCACGAATTTGTCCACGCATTTTCTCGGAAATTGCAAGACCGGCTGCATCGTCACCCGCACGGTTAATACGAAGACCCGAAGCTAGTTTTTCCATTGACTTACCTTGTGCACTTGTTGCTGAGCCTAGTTGACGGTGCGTGTTAAGCGCCGCGATGTTGTGATTAATTCTCATTTTAATTTCCTCCTTGAATGTGTTGCTCACGTCCTTGTGAGCACATTTTTTATACCGAGGAGACCGGGCCGGCCGGACCCCGTTTTCCTCGCTACAATACTATTATCGGATTGTCTTTTAGAATGTTTAATAGAAATGTTTATTTTTTAAAATGGGTGCCAGTTGCTGCCACAATTCGAAGTTCGTGAATTGTGGCGGTAACTGGCACCCGGGATTGAAGTTTATTTTTTTTCGTGTTTGAGAAAATCTATGAAATTGTCTATTTTTACGGCTTCTGTGTTGGACTCTGATATTTCTTTTCTTAGTTCGCCACGTAAAATGGTGATGTTTTTGGGTGCTTTGATGGCAATTCTGACTTGGTCGCCTTTTATTTCACTAATGGTAATTTCAGTTTGATCATCAAGCCAAATGGATTCACCTTTTTTTCGAGATAGTACGAGCATTCCGTCACCCCTTGGCTTTCTGCAAGTTGGTTTCGATGGAATATCTGATTGGATAGTCCGCGTTTTCCAAAATGCATTGTTTTGCTTTTCTGGATTTTGTGTTGATGATGATAGGTGCTTTTAAATTTACGGTTGAAGTATTGAAGGGTTCTTTGACGGTAACGATTGTTAAGACGATTATATCTTTTTCGGATTCTATGTTGAGGGCTTCAACTGTTGATTCATCCAAATTGAAATTATATTCATCTGTGAATAAATAGGGATTGGCAGTTATAAAACCTACTTCTTTCGAATTTATGGACTGAAGGATCTGATAAACTTCATTTCCTTCTATTGGAAGTAAAATGAAGTTTTTTTCGTTTTCGAAGCCTGGCATTCCATTGTCGAATGTTAGGATTTCGGATTCGGATGCTTCTGTTTCTCCTAGGATTATGGATTGGATTTTCATGGTTTTTTCTCCTTTAGCGGGATGCAGTTAAATTTTCCAGTCTATTTGAGTGGATGGTTTTTGGAGTAACTCGATTGATACTTTTCCTGGTGTGTATGTATGCATCGTCTTGTTCGCTGAGCTTTTATTAATTACTTGTTGTGGCTCAACTCGGATATCCACATTACCTGGCTCAAAGGAAACTTTAACACTGCCATAGGATGGGATGAATTTGACGTTTAAGCTGCTATAGGGTTGCCTAAATGCTCTGTCAGCAAATGAATGCATTGGATTTCCGCCATTTTCAATCTTCATAAGTTCATTGCCGTCTTCTGCACGGCGCGCGATTCCATTGGAGGCTTCTGAACGGGCATACTGGGCAACTTCTTCTGTACGGCGGGCAGAACTCATTAAGTCCATATCTACTCGGGCTTCTGTTGTATCTATTGATAATCTTGATTTTGTTGTATTGATTGTCATGTCAGCTTGTGGTTGTTGGAGATCTAGTGTTGCTGTTGGTTGTTCGATTTGTTGTTTCGGTTGTTGTGTCGTCAATCCTAGAAGTGCTTTTGTTGTTGTTACTTGGAGTTGCGGGATGTTCATTATGGGTCACCTTCTAAAGAAAGCGTTTGGAGGTTGTCCAAACGCTTTCAGAGTTTTGTATTGGTGCTTATCGTAAGAAGTCTACTAAAGACGGCTGGATAATACGTGAACCAACGGAAAGTGCGGCACGATGGATTGATTCTTGTGTGATCATTTCAGTGATTACTTTTTCGTAATCGATATCTTCGTTTTCACTCATTTGTTTTTTTGCAGCGGCTTCTTGGGATTCTAGGCGGTTGCCCATCATTTCAACGCGGTTTTGACGTGCACCGATGTTGGCTCTTGTTGTTAGTACTTCGTCCATATTGGCATCGATTTTTGCAATTGCGGCGCTGAAGTCTGTGTCGGGGCCAAACTCGTTAAATACTTCATCAATGTCTTTAAAAAGCTTCGTTACATCCGTATTGACTATCATCATGACTCCATCAAACACTTCAATTTCTACTTTCTCCGAAAATGCAGCATCCGGTTCATAATCAGTGCCATTATGGAAAGGTTTTGCCGTTTTGGTACCGCTGAAAATATACTTATCCCCTACTTTTGTATTTGCCAAGTTTTGAATATGCTCGCGTAATTGATCGAGTTCACTTTGAACCTTTTTTTTATCTTCAGGTGTCATTGTTCCATTCGCCGCACTTGTAACAAGTTCTCTGGCACGATGCATCGCCTGTCCGACTTTGTCGAGCGCATCGTCTGAGCTATCAAGCCAGTTGTTTACCTCACCTAGATTTTCTTGGTACTGGGCAACTTTGTCGACAGTCATCCGATAGCCCATGCCTTTCATAGCGACAACGGGGTTATCGGATGGACGATTTACTTTTTTACCAGTTGTAATTTGATCTTGTAGCTTCCCCATTTTATTGTAGCTCGTAGAAACATTCCGGAGCATATTGTTAGAAAGCATCGATTGTGTAACGCGCATTTAAGTTCCTCCTTCTTACCTTCCGACAACTCCCATGCCGTTGATAATCTTCTCTAGTGTTTCATCGACAACGGTAATCATACGTGCCGATGCATTATAGGCTTGCTGGAATCGAATCATATCCGTCATTTCTTCGTCGAGTGAGACGGAGCTAATAGATGCACGGCGTTGTTCAACTGCTCCTAGTAATGTTGCTGTGTTGAAAGCAAGTCGCTCGGCTTGTTGGCCATCTACACCTAATTTTCCGACAAGACCTTGGAAGTGACTTTGGATTGTTGCGCCACCTGATAATATTTTAGAAAATTGCATATTTGAAAGATTTAATGCATTTTTACCATTCCCCTCTTCACCATCACCACTACCTATTCCGCCAAGTGGAGGGGTAACTGGCGTTGAGTCTGACGCTGCAATCAATCCCGGATTATCAATGATGTCCTTACTGACATAGATATTACTGGCATCAATAACAGTTCCGTCATTTGTTTTGATAACAAAGAATTCTTTCCCCAGATTCCCATCAAGATCTGTACCACCTGGATATTTAGTAGGATTTGCGGGATCACCAGCATGAATTCTATTGAACTCTGCTGCAAATTCTCTTGCCATCTCATTCAATTTTTCAATCATATCTGGATAGAGACCTTTTTCCCCTGCCCCCATTCCTTCGTCATAGCCATATGAATCAACAAGCGACCTCATCGTTCCGCTTCCTAACATATCTTTTATGTCGAGTGTTACTCCGCCAAATTTAAAACCAGTAACTGCACCGTCTGGGTTGCCGTCAGCATCTGGTGTTTTGACCGATGCAACAGACATTTTAGAAACACTAGTGCCATTGACAACTTCTACCGCTGTACCTTTTGTTTTAATCTTCACGATAACTGCACCTTCAGCAATGGCTAGTGCACGTCCGCCTGATTTTACATATTCCGTTTCGATTGGAACAATGGCTGATAGCTGATCCAATAATGCATCGCGCGCATCATACAAATCATTCGGCAAATAGCCGTTTGGTTCAACCTTTGTGATTTGCTCATTTAAGTTCGCAATTTGTTGTAGGATTGAATTGACATCTTTTGTTGTGATAGCAATTTCTTTGCCCAAGTTTGTTTGGATTTCCGTCAATGATTTATGCATATAGTTGAAGGAATCCGCTACTGCTATCCCACGCTGGACAGCAACTCCACGTGCACCACTGTTTTCTGGGTTGGCAGATAAAGTTTGTAGTGACGACCAGAATTCACTTAGTGATTTTTGCAAGCCATACTGGGAAGGTTCGTTTAAAACGTCTTCCATTTGCGTAATTGCCTTGGATGTTGTATCCCAATAACCCAGTTTCGTAGATTCTTGTCTATATTGGTGGTCGACGAAAGAGTCTCGGACTCGCTGGACAGAGTTAGCTTGGACACCTGTTCCGAGGAATCCGGGCATTGTGCCAGTGTTTAGCCCGACGCCGGGGAATCCCGCCGTTGCTTCCATATTAACGCGTTGGCGTGAGTAGCCGAGTGTGTTAGCGTTACTGATGTTATGTCCTGTTGTATAGAGTGCGGATTGTTGTGTGAACAGGCCGCGTTTACTTGTTTCTAATCCCATAAATGATGAGCGCATGGTAGGGTGTTCCTCCTTAAGCTTGTGAGTCGAAAGAGACTTGTTCTTTCGATACTTTTTGTCCGCTGATTTCTGTTTTTGAGTAGTTAGTCGAGTCTGGGCGCGGGCGGACCATGTCCAGCGATAGATTCACGAACTGAAGAGACTGGTAGGTCAGCTTCTGGTTCAAATCGTTTTGCCATTTCAAGTCATGAATCGCATGCAGGAGACGGTCCCTCGCCTCCACAAGGCTTTGCTTGTCCGCTTCTGGTGTGGTTTTCAGCAAATCAGCGATAGTTGGATTCGCTGGTACTGATCGTCCTTGATCAGTTAAATAGTGCGCTACTTCCCGCTGCCTCAGACCTTCCATTTGCAGGATGGCAGCCAAATGGGATTGCTCTTCTTTCAGCAATTGGTCGAGTCCTTCCATGTCCCCGCTTTTGATGACCGCTGTCTTGTCATGAGCAATCCGCAACAAGCTTCTATGCAGTTTTCCCAGATTGTCGAGTGACGTCAAGATCGTTGTAATGGACATGTTTTTGGCCTGCTTTCATTCTTTTTTACGGTTTATAATACTTCGCTAGTTTGGAAGCGAGCTGTTCGGCATCTACTTTGTATGTGCCTGATTCGACTGCTGCTTTTAGTTGCTCTACACGCTCTTTGCGTTCGATGGTAAAGGGTGAAACTTCGGATAGTTGTTTCGCTTCGGATGAAATTTCGAGTTTGTCCGTTAGCATCTTTGATTTTTTTTCTAGCTGTTCAGCTTTTACCTGATTTGTTTTGTATGGATTAATGGCAGGGATAGTAAACTTTTGGATTTTCATTTGATCTCGCTCCTTTCGTTGACACTTTATTGTATAGCTTATGCGGTTTGTATTACCTTATTCTTTATTTCGGCATAAGTTCGTGAAGGTTTAGGGTCTTTCGTATGAAAAACCGGTTAGTCCGAAAACTACCGGTTCATTATCATCTTGATCTGCGATCTGAAAAGTATGTTGCCCTGTCTTTTTCTACGATGGCTTCCCTGAATTCTGTCACAGCTTCAAATATTTTCAAATCGTTCTGGATATTCGTCGCACAGCTTTCACATAGCTTTCCTTTGCTCGTCAGTTTCCCACAGCCATCACATGGATAGCCAAGGTTAGGGAACATTGCAGGTTGCAGTCTTCCTTTACGCACCCATTTGTATAGCAATGATTCGATGACACCTGTTGCTTCGACAATCCGTTCGATTGTTGCCGCTCGATTTTCACGTTTTCTAAGGAAGCGATAAACTTCTTCATAGATTTTTTCTTCGCTCATTGCGCACTTCGAACATACATCACGCACACCTGTATAGTTAAAAAACTCGCCACATGTTGGGCAATTTCGTAGTTCTGCCATTATTTCCATCTCCTCATTAAGTTATCGTTCGGCACGGATTAGTGTAATTGCTTCGACGCGCGTTGCACCTGCTTCCTTTAAGACAGTTGCTGCATGGCAGAGCGTTGTGCCGGTTGTATAAATATCGTCTACTAGTATGTACGTACTTGGTAGAATGGTGGTTCCCTTTTTTACTGCAAATAAAGGTTTCATCGCAAGACGTTGTGCTTTCGATTTTTCGCCCATTGCCACTGTATCTAGTTTTTCGAGTAGATGCATATAGGGAATGCGCGCGCTTGTTAGCAGTTCATCTACATGGGCAAAGGTCCGTTGAATCTTTTTTTCGGGATGCATGGGAATCGGGACGATGATGGCATCTCCTATTAAAGAGGTGCGCAATTCATCGGCAAAGACTTCTGCCAATCGAATGTCTTGGAGAAATTTGAATTGGTGTAAGTACTCGCGCATCGCTTCGTTATAGCTGTATAGCGATGTAATTCGGTCGAGTATGTCACTCTCTTCTTTATTATCGGCACGCTGAAACTTTTTTGAACAATCTGGGCAAATGTTAGTTTGTTTTTCGAGTCCAAGCAGTGCTTGCCATGATGGTGTGGAGGCGATGGCTTGTTGACAGAGAAGGCATTCGTTCATATGCGGATTTCTCCTTTATTGAGCTGAATAATATCGTTTTTTGCTGCGTCCATGGCGTAGGTGATGCCGTGATGGAAGAGGACAAAGTCACCCGTTGGATAGTGCACTGAACGCCCAACACGACCGCCGATTTGGATGAGTGCGCCTTTGTTGAAAATTAGTTGCTCCGCCCCAACGACGGCGACTTGAACGTTAGGGATGGTGATGCCGCGTTCTAGAATTGTTGTGGTGAGCAGGCCTGGAATTTTATGATCGCGCAGCGCTTGGACATGTTCTTTACGGTCGGGATGCGCGGCATGGACTGCGTGAATGCGCGTATCGAGCTGTTGAAATAAAGGCTCAGCCGCCTCCATGAGTGCGATAGTATGGAAGAAAATTAGAAACGGTTTTTGTTGGGTTAGGCATTGGGTTGTCCAAGTGATGAGTTTTTTAGGTAGTATTCCTTTTTGAATATGCTTGGTGTAATTCCATAAGGTGCTATACCGAGGGACGGGTAGTGGATGGCCATGGTAGCGTCTGTTGATGGTAGAAACTTGGCCGCTACGTTTGATGTCTGCAAGTAGTTTGTCCGATGGTGTAGCTGTGACAAAATGAATGGGTGCACTGGGTTTTGCCGCTTTACGGACGGCCCTTTGCAGCGTTTCATCCGCTGTGTAAGGAAAGGCATCGGCTTCATCGACAAAAATGGCGTCGAATGCGTGCCGGAATCGATAGAGTTGGTGTGTTGTTGCGAGAATGAGTTGGGGGGCTGCTGTTGTAGACTCTGCGCCTCCGTATAATGCTTCGATTGCGGTTTGCGGGAATGCTGCGCGCAGGCGTGGTTCGAGTTCTAGGATGACATCGACGCGCGGAGCTGCCAGGCAAACGCGTTTGCCTTCTAGTAAGAGTTTGTGGATAGGTTGAAATAGAATTTCTGTTTTTCCAGATCCGCAGACTGCGTAAATGAGGTGTGGAGTGCCTTTGGCGGTACTATTCGTCAGTTCGTCGGATGCCTGCTGTTGGCGCGGGGTTAGTGTGCCTTGCCAGGCGAGTGAATGGTCTGTTGCGTATGTTGGCGGTTCCCCGTTCCAGCTGATGAGTTCGGTGCAAGATGAAACACGACCCATTTTGAGGCAATGTCTGCAATAGGTGCAGGGGCCTTGGCATTTGGCGCAGTTGAATGTTGTGAAGCGCGACGGGTTGTCATTTTCACAGCGATTGCAGAAATGACGCGCTTTGGTGGATGTAATGCCAGGGATAGTCTTAATGTGCTTGGATGAGATGTGGGCATCGATTGTTTCGGTTGGGAATGGTGTGTGCAGCCGGAGCCAAATACGGCCCGTCAGGAAATCCCTGACTGCCGGGTCGAATGTATGGGTCAACTGCAACACCTCCGTTGTATTTATGCTTGTCTTTTCACCCAGCCGAGTCCCATTGCGCCATCGCCTAAATGTGTACCGATGACAGGTCCGAAATGGCTAATGGTGAATTGAACGTCTGGTAATTGTTCGGTTAGTTCCGAAAGCAATGCTTCGGCTCCTTCGGGTTGATTTCCATGGATGATGACCGCTTCTAGCGGCATTTTTGCTGCGTCTTCTGCGAGTAAATCCACGATGCGCTTCATGGCCTTTTTGCGTGTCCGAATCTTTTCGAAGGGGACAATGACTTTTTCGCGGAAATGAAGTAGCGGCTTAACTTGGAGTAGTCCACCAATGAGTGCCTGTGCGCTGGATAATCTGCCGCCCCGCTGGAGGTGCGCAAGATCGTCTACCATGAAATAAGCGCGCAATGTTTGTTTCATTTCAGCGAGTTCCGCCATGATAGCATCTGGCGTTACACCTTGTTGTGCCAGTTGTGCCGCGCGTAGCACGTAAAAACCTTGTGGATAACATGAGATTTCCGAATCGAATGCGTACACATCGATGCCTTCCACCATCTCGCCCGCTTGTCCTGCACCCGCGTACGTACCGCTGATGCCGCTTGATAAATGGATGGAAATGATTGCATCATGCGTTTCTCTTAATGACTCATACAGTTCAACAAATTTGCCAACAGGCGGCTGCGACGTCTTCGGTAACGGACCGTCCCCCCGCACTTTATCATAAAAATCGGTGGTCGTTAGATCGATTTCTTCGTCATACGCTTCCCCATTAAGTGTGACTGTCAGTGGGATCATATGGATATCTAGTTCTTCTCGTAAATGCGTAGGTAAATAAGCCGTGCTATCTGTAACAATTGCTGTTTTCAATGTGGTATCAACTCCTGACTTCTATTCTACCCAAAATGAGGGGAAATGGGAATTGGGAAGTGTGGGATGCGGTGCGTAAACTGGACGACGAATCTTGGAAACTGGGCTACCTAAAGAAATTAAGTTGTAAAACTATTGTCAATTAATATCCTTTCCAGTATAATAAAATAGAATTATCAGTTTTATTAAGAAAGGAGATGGGTCACATAAGTACTACTATTCAACGTAATAAACCTATTCTACTTAAAGGAATACCCCGCCTGATTGCCCGACTTCATCCTGAACATCCAAAATTACCGGTGTTACAAAAACAACTTTATCGAATTGGTGCTGGTTATTCGGGCGAGTGCAACGTGGATTCCTATATTGAGCGTACTCAATTCCCCCAGACAGTGAAAATTTTTACTGATGTACATTTGTGTATTTCCCCAAAATGCACATTTCAGATTGATACTTTGGTTATCGCCGAGCGATATGTTTTGATTGTCGAGGTGAAAAACCTTAAGAATACGGTCCGATTTGTACCAAATCCTCCCCATCTTGAACAAGTACTCGAAACCGGTGACGAAGTGGTTCTCGATTGTCCGGTTTACCAGATTGAAGCGAATAGGTTGAATCTTGATGAATGGTTCCGTCAGCGTGGGATCCATTTGAATACGCTTGGTCTACTTGTTCTCGCAAACCCGAATACAAAGGTTGTGGATGCCCCTGACAACTTCCCTATCATTTACAAAAAGCAAATTCCTTTTTATCTCCAAAAGTTGAAGCCTGCCGAAAAAATTCTTACACCCCATCAAATCAGAGATATAACAAAGCAGATTTATGCCGAACAACAGCAATTTAATCCATTTCCACTTTGCTCCTTTTATCATATAAATCCGGATGATTTGCGAAAGGGGTTATTATGCCGTAATTGTCATGGGCGTCTTCAGCGGAAAAATCGGGAGACTTGGCACTGCCCACGTTGCATAAAAGATGCAGAAGATCCTTATAATGATGCTATTCAAGATTGGTTTATTCTTGTAAAAAATTCGATGACAAATAGCGATTGTCGTATTTTTTTAAGTTTAAAGGACGGAAATGCAGCCCGTTATGTAATATCAAGATCTAGCCTTGTAAAAAAAGGTAAGTCTACGGCAACATTTTATATTTCAGGGGATAAAATCATCCGTCTTTAAAGAAGAGCCGGGAGTCTTTCGAAATAGAAAGGCTCTTTTTACTGTCGAATTAAAAATTGGCATGTGAATTTTGATAACTGTAAGGGCAATCGGGAGAACTGTCATGGCGAATGGGCTAACTGTAAGGGCGACCGGAAACTGCCATGGCAAGTGGACTAACTATAAGGGCGACCGGAAACTGTCATGGCAAGTGGACTAACTGTAAGGGCGACCGGAAACTGTCATGGCAAGTTTTCGAACTGTAAGGGCGATCGGGAGAACTCTCATGGCAAGTGGACTAACTGTAAGGACACTCGGAGACTGTCATGGCGAATGGGCTAACTGTAAGGACGAACTGGAGAACTCTCATGGCAAGTAGATTAACTGTAAGGACGACGGGAGACTGTCATGGCGAATTCGCGAACTGTAAGGGCGAACTAGAGAACTCTCATGGCAAGGGGACTAACTGTAAGGACAACGGGAAACTGTCATGGCAAGTTTGCGAACTGTAAGGGCGAACTAGAGAATTCTCATGGCAAGTGGACTAACTGTAAGGACAACGGGAGACTGTCATGGCGAATTAGCGAACTGTAAGGGCGATCTGGAGAACTCTCATGGCAAGGGGACTAACTGTAAGGACACTTGGAGACTGTCATGGCGAAGTCGCGAACTGTCACGGCAACTCCCTAAACCCTAAGGACAAACTCAAACAACCGCCCACCATAAAAAAATCCAGGTGAGCGGTTTACTTTTATTCTGCAATTTGTGCCCAGCGATAGGCTTCTAAAGAATAAGCACTGAGTTTGGAGTTGGTGATGCCGATTTCCTCGGCAAGTTGCTCGAATTGTTTCCAGTCTAACTGTTCGATCGCCTTTGAAAGTTCGAGTGATAAAGTGATTTCGGTCTGCTCGCCCTTTAATGTTCGTGCGACTACATCGGATAACGGAATCTGTTCCAAAATATCGTCCCAGTCTCGTTTCATGATGACGTTGAGAAATGAAAACATGCCCGCAAGAAAGTATTCGTCTGGATTTTTCTTATCGGCATGTTTTGCCAGTAGTTCGCACATTTTTGCTCGTGTTAAGGAGAAATTGACAAGGGCTTTGATGCGTCCTTTTCCTTGGCCCTCTCCCATTTCGTGCAGCGCAATAATAAGCATCCACTTTTTCGTTTCTTGCAATCCAATGACAACAATCGCCTGTTTGATAGAGCTAATACGTTTCGGCACTTGGAATGCCATCGTGTTGATAAAGCGCAGCAATTTATAGGCCAGCGACATATCACGCATAATAAGGCTTGCAATCTCGTCAATATTCGGTGACTCTTTATTGAATAACTCAATAATTTGAAAGTGGAGACTAACATTTGATGGGATTTCAATTCCCGTGATGATCTCAGGCTTGGCAAAGAAATAGCCTTGAAACAATTGATAGCCTACTGTTTTGGCATGTAAAAATTGTTCTTCTGTTTCAATTTTTTCCGCCAGTAATTGAATGTTGGGATACCTTTTTATAAATCTTTCAATTTCTATCCGTTCATCCTCAGTTGTATGTAGATAATCTACTTTAACAATGTCGACAATTTCAAACAGTACTCTATGTATGAGGTATTGTTCCTGAAGGATAAAGTCATCTAAAGCTATCTTGAAGCCCGCTTCTTTCAATAGCCTCATTTTCGTAAGCAGTGAAGGTGTAATTTCGACATCCTCCAAAACTTCAATGATTATCCGATCGGGATTCAAGCCCGAGAAGATATCCTGCGCAAGTAGTTCGCCTGAAAAATTGATAAATGCAACACTTTTCCCCGCAACCTTTTCAACGCCGATTGATAGGAATGTATTCACAAGCAAGCCGATTGTTGCTATGTCTGAATCAACCCCTGGGAAAAAATTATCATTACTGTTTCTATACAGTAATTCATAGGCAAAGATATCTCCTTGCTGATCCAATATCGGTTGCCTACCTACGAATATATCTATTCCTTTCATGTAACCCACCTCACTTCCAAAATTATATCAAATTTCTTCCACTTCACAACTATTATCACTAGAAAGACATGATTCGAATAGCATCCAATCTTATAAAGTGGTATGTTCTAATTAAGTACATCTATTAAATAGGAGAGATTGGCCTATGGAAAACATTCACTATAAACAAACAGGTCATATTGCTGTTGTAACACTTAACCGACCTGCAGCAATGAATGCGTTTAATTACGATATGTTGGTCGAACTTGGACAGATTACAGAATCCATCCGCATCAATCCCGATATTCGTGTCGTTATTTTTACCAGTTCTGGCGAGCGAGCATTTAGTGTTGGCGCCGATTTGAAGGAACGTAAAATGTTAACGGACTGGCAAGTGAAACGTAATATTTATAAAATTGGTGATGTCTTTACGGCGATTGAAAACTTGCCTCAACCGACAATCGCAATGATAAATGGCTTTGCATTTGGCGGAGGGATGGAGCTGGCACTAGCATGTGATTTCCGTATTGCCGCTGAAACTGCGTTGATGGGACTCACTGAAACTGGGTTGGCAATTATTCCAGGAGCTGGTGGAACGCAGCGATTACCGCGGTTAATTGGCGAAGCGAAGGCGCTTGAACTGATTTTAACGGCTCGGAAATTAACAGCCAGTGAGGCAATTGACTATGGTGTCGTGACGAAAATTGCACCACCAGACAATTTACTTCAAACAACAACAGACTTTGCCGATGCAATCCTTGCAAACGGTCCAATTGCTGTGCAGCAGGCAAAGTTTGCGATTAAACACGGCATGAATGTGGATTTGCAGACTGGCCTCGCCATCGAGCGTAAAGCGTATGAAATGACCATTCCGACAGAAGATCGAATTGAAGCATTGACGGCATTTGCAGAAAAACGGAAACCTATATTTAAAGGGAAATGACAGTGAGGAGAAGGCCATGTGCCCTCTCCTTTTATTTTATATAAAAATCAATACTACTTCGTAGAAGCATGTTCTCCACAACGGGGATTCGACGAGACAATTCCGGCCGCCTTTGTCACAACTAACATGATATTGGTCACACCTTGCCGATCCGCAGTATACGGTGCGCGTACGTAAGGACTGTGCTTCATTTGGACAATATAGTGCGGCGGCAAATTATTCAACGCAATGGCCCTAATATCATCCAGACAACGCTCACATTCACAAGTTAACTGCAATTTCTCTTGATATTTCACAAGAACCTCTGACACAATTTCTTCCATAACATTATGTATAGACATCATTCTGCCTCCAACAGTTTTATATATATATCTTTTCTAACACTATCCAAAAGGACGGGGGCCCCTATTGCTGTTCCCTATGAAAATAGTAATCACTAAGTACAACCGCTAACGCTTCGGTCGTCCGCTGAATGTCATCTAACGTATTATCGACGCCGCCAATTTCAACAATTGCTTCATCTAATGAAGAAGGTAACTCCCCTACCAAATTCACTTTAAAATCGGCGAATGGCTGATCTTTCGTTTCATCCTGTGCAAAAAAGAAAGGGGATAGTAAAACGAATAACAACCAACTTGTGAATAAAGCAGTTGCAACGTAGAGGACAAGTAATAATAATGTCTTTCTCTTCTTTTCCTCCTTGTTCTTCTTTGTTGCTGGCGACATCTGGTCACCTACCTTTGCTATTTTGCTAATTCACCGCTAGCAGCGAGAAATCTGCAGATTTACTGATTTTCTTCATCATACTCTCTCCTCTAGTGCTTCCTCAACTTTTGTTTATTAATATAGGATGGAAATGTGGAAAAGCTTTGCAAAGACAATAAAATACAGTTACCCATAGGTAAAAACCCATGAATAACTGTATTGACTAACAATACTGTGGCGACAGCAATTTCCAACACTTCCAATACTTGCTTCCTGCTTGATACAATGGTTAACCAAACTGAATCATAAGCTACCTAATAAACCATGCATCATTATTGGGAAATCGTCTTTGGCATTTCATCTAATAACCAGTCCAATGTCAACGGGTCATTAAACGCCCATTTACTTTCAACAACATAGGCTTTCCCGTTTTTCACAGCCGGAATTCCCTTCCAAATTGGGCCATTGATGACTTCTTCAATCATTTGCTTCGACTCTTCACTATCGTCTGAAGCAACAAGAAATATTCGATCTCCGGAAAATTCAGGAAGTACCTCGAGTGATATCATTTCCCACAAAGAATCTTTCTTATCTGCGAACATTTCTTCAACCTTCGGAGGCATTGTAAATCCAAGTGCATCATACATAATTGGTCCTAACCGCTGTGGTCCGTATACATAAAGTTGCTTACCTTCATAGATAATGAAAGCGGAAGCCGTTTCACCAGGGGGAATCACAGGCTTGACTTCATTCCGTTTTGCTTCGGCTTTTGCCGTATAATTCGCAATCCATTTTTCTGCATTTTCAGGTTTTCCAATGAGTTCACCTAATGTCTTTAGACGGGAAAACACATCACTGCTATAATCCATTGTCACAGTCGGAGCAATTTTAGACAACGCTTCAAGATCGGAGGATTCCAAAAAATTAGGTACAATAATTAAATCTGGAGAAAGCGCTAAGGTTTTCTCCAAATTCGGAGCTGCACCGTCCCCTCCGATATCTTCAATTCCTTTTAATTGTTCTTCCGTAAGCACTTCACTCGCGTTAATAAAATTCGTACCGATAATTGGTTGATCGATAGCAATCATTTCAGATGCATAATAATGGGCAATAATGCGTTCAGGATTATTAGGCACCTGGACTTCACGTCCCATTGCATCCGTAAACAAACGGGTGGCGGCTTCCTCTTGTTCCGCATCAGCGGTAGATGTCGGCTCTTCTTGCTTTGCATTATTTTGACTCGATAGTTTGTTGGTGCAAGCGACCAGCACTAAAGATAGAAGCATAATAATAAATACTGTGTAAGATAGTTGTTTTTTCACAACTAATGTTCCTCCTTATTTTTAAGGTCAAACTCGCTATACCTAGTTTGACCTACAATCTAATATGCCACAATCAAAATCAGTTAGTTTTTCACTGCATACAAATGCTTCACCAATTCACGATTTTTTTCTTTAAAGATGTCATTATGCGAGGACACCATGCCATGTCCATAAGCTTCCGGAGTGATATACTGTTTCGCTTTGTTGACAGCATTCGCCGCATCCTGAAATGCTCCTGCAATTAAATGAAGCTTGCCTTCATGATGCAAAATATCACCAGCCGCATAGAGTCCAGGGACGGATGTTTCACTCATTGAACTACCTGCAATGCTATATTCATCTACCATTTCTATATTCAGCCCGCTGCTTTCTGTCAGCTCTTTATCACGATCGTACCCATGATTGATAATGACTTCATCCACAGCCAGTTGAATCTTATGACCATCCTCCGTGTTGACTAATTCAATTTTATCGATTGTTTCATGATTATCTGCCGCAATAAGTCTTTCAATAGAAGTGTTCAATAAGCATTCCACTGAACTACTGAATAAGCGTGATACTTCCGCTTCATGCCCTTTTAGCATATCTTTGCGATACGTCAAATAGACTTTTTTCGCAATCGGCTCCAATTCATTCGCCCAGTCAATCGCAGCATTGCCGCCTCCAGAAATCAATACCGTCTTCCCTTTGAAGCGTGCAAGTGATTTGACCGTATAATGCAAATTGGATACTTCAAAACGCTCGGCACCTTCAATCTCCAATTTTGTTGGCTTCAAGATACCTCCGCCTACAGCTAAAATAACTGTTTTAGATAGATGTTGTTGATGCGCAGAAGTATGAATAACAAAATGTCCATTGTCATTTTTATTGACGGATACCACTTTTTCACCTAATACAACCTCAGGATCGAAGGTGAGTCCTTGCTGAATCAATTGCTCCATCAGCTTTTCACCTGTAACAGGTGTCAGACCACCTACATCCCAGATCATTTTCTCTGGATAAACATTCACTTTTCCTCCTAAATAAGGCTGGAACTCAATAATCTTAGTTGTCATTTCCCTCAATCCACTATAAAAAGCAGAATACAGTCCGGCAGGGCCGCCACCAATAATCGTTACATCATATAGCTGCTCCGAATTCATCATAATAACCCCTTTTTACTATGTCATATTTTCTAAACGTCTTTTAATCAGCATGTCTACAAATAAGTCAGTTTGCTTATAAATTAAAATCATTGTATAAATAATTATGTTCATCATGAGAATGAGAATCATTTTCACTTATTAATATTATACGATTACGAAGGAAATGTACAATTATTAATTAGTACAGATTAAAAATGATAACAAACTAATTCTATGTAGGTTTAATTTCCTACCATACAAATCCGTTCTTTTTCTAAGTCCTTTTTAGGAACAGAAAAATCCCTCAGGAATTGACACACTTAAATCATCAATAATTAGGGTGTTTGAATAACCAATTGACACTTGATCTACTATAAAAGCTGCCATTCTAGATCTCCTTTCTGATTGATTATTCCTCCATGACAACAACATAAATGACATTTGTGGGAATGATAGAAGTTTTGAAAATAACATAAGGTGACTGATGCTAAAAAAACACCGAGTTGTTTAAATATGTGAAACAAAACTACTATCACTCATGAGTTTATAATTTCACAGTATGTATTTTCATTCATCTGTGCATACTGACGAATAAAAATAAATACGGTTTTTTCTCGTTATTGATGTGCATTTTTAAGGAGGATATTCATTGTATGTATGATGTTGTGATTATTGGCGGTGGCCCATGCGGCTTATCAACAGGCCTTGCTCTTCAAGAAAAAGGGCTCTCTTATGTCATTATTGAAAAAGAGGCGATTGTCAATTCCATTGTCAACTGCCCATTACATATGACTTTCTACAGTACTTCTGACCGCTTAGAAATTGGCAATATTCCATTCCTATCGCAAGATGTACGTCCCACTCGAACAGAGCTGTTAAAATATTATCGCCTTGTGACAGAAAGGCAGGAACTAGCGATTAAGTGCTATCAAAAAGTGAATGCCATTACCAAGAACACAGCATCCTTTACGGTCCACGCAGAAGATCGGAACTACAACTCCATTGCGTATGAAGCGAAAAACATTGTCATTGCAACAGGCATCTTCGATACGCCTAGACAGCTAGGAGTAACTGGTGAAAACTTATTAAAAGTCTCACATTATTATAAAGAAGGTCATCTTTATTATGGACAACATGTTACCGTTGTCGGTGGGAAAAACTCAGCAATTGAAGCTGCAATCGAT
Source organism: Sporosarcina sp. YIM B06819 (assembly GCF_033485175.1). Taxonomy (NCBI): domain Bacteria; kingdom Bacillati; phylum Bacillota; class Bacilli; order Caryophanales; family Caryophanaceae; genus Sporosarcina; species Sporosarcina sp. YIM B06819. The sequence goes on from NZ_JAWLIQ010000009.1 coordinate 78,175, forward strand.
CTTTACCGTAACGGAGCCCATGTTACACTCGTGCACCGAGGAGAGACTGTATTAGAAGGGATTAAACCTTCCCTGTTATTAGATATGCGTAACCTTCTTAAAAAAGGAAATATTGATTTTTATCCAAATTCCAGTATTGCTGCTATTGATGAAACAACTATCCAAATACATTCTTCTGAAGGAACAGTCACTCTGCCAAATGACTTTGTATTCTCTCTCATCGGATACCAACCAAATATTTCACTGCTTCAAAGTATCGGCATTCAAACGGATTTCTCTTCATTAGTTCCTTCCTTTAATCCAGAAACATATGAATCCAATATTAAAAACGTTTTTCTTTCTGGTGTTGTCACAGGTGGGATCACAAATCGTGTTTATATTGAAGACGGGCGTTTTCACGGCTTGAAAATTGCCGAAGAAATTGCACAGCGACTTTCTGTTGTACCTAGTAAATATTAATTGCAAAAAAGCACTCCCAATCACATGAATTTGGAGTGCTTTTTTTGCAATTAATCCTATAAATAAGTAGCATTTAAATTAAGTCAATCCAAATTTTAATAGCCGTCGCGAAGATTAGCGCTGCTAAAATCGCCTGTAAAATCTTTGTGTTCATCTTTTTCCCGATTTTCGCACCGAGCGGAGCTGCAATGATACTTGCGATAATCATAATGAATGCTGGCCAATAATCGACTTGTCCCGTCATGACCTTACCGATACTTCCCCCAATGGATGAAATAAACGTCACAGCCAGACTCGTTGCGATGGTCATACGGGTTGGAATTTTAAGGACAACAAGCATAATCGGTACAAGCAAAAAGCCGCCTGCCGCCCCGACAATACCTGACCCAACACCAACAATTAACGCCAAAATGGCAGCTAACGGCTTATTAAATGTCACTTCATCTAAGGGTTTGTCATCCACTTGCTTTTTCGGAATAAACATCATAATCGCTGCAATGGTTGCCAGCACGCCATACACAATATTCACACCTTGTTCTGATAAATACGAAGAGCCGAAACTACCAATAAAGCTCCCGATTAAAATTGAAGCACCCATATAAAGGATAAGTAATTTATTTAAATAGCCACCTTTACGGTAAGCCCAGACACCCGCAAGTGAAGCAAATAGTACTTGAACCGCACTAATGCCTGATACTTCATGCGCTGAAAAAGCCGCTAATCCGAATAAGGGTGGGATATAGAGAAGCATTGGATATTTAATAATGGAGCCGCCAACGCCTAGCATACCCGATAGGAAAGAGCCGATAAATCCAATTAAAAATATGACAACTACAAATGTAAAATCCATATTTTTTTCCTTCTTCCTTATAAAGATGGCGGGTTTCGAAAGTCGAAAACCCGCCGATACGATTACGCTTTTTTAATAAAGATTTTTAGTACGCCATCCTCATCTGTTTGCTCCAAAATCTCATGGCCTCCTGCATTTGCCCATGCCGGGAAATCGACTGCAGCACCTTTATCTGTTACATGTACTTCCAACACTTCTCCTGTTGCAATTGCATTGATTGCTTTTTTTGTACGAACGATTGGCATTGGACATGCTAACCCTTTTGCGTCTACTACATTGTTTGAATTCATTTTTACAATCTCCATTTCATTTTTTAATTTTTTAAGCATTTCATTAACGTACTGCACATCGGTTTGGACCGATTTCCATTTCGGTTTGCTCGTCGTTATCTGGCGTAATTTTGCCCATGTTCACTTGACGAATTTCTTGATAGGCATTCGGCTGTGGCGGTAAGTGATCTGTCACCATACTACGGAACGTTGCTTCATCCTCAATGTTTAATCCGTGGTTGTCAGCGAATAGATCACCCAAGCGTTTGGCTACTGTACCATCTGCATTTAACTCGTCAATAATCATGAAGTGCGCTGGCAAAACGATTAAGTCTTCTGCTAATTCTCGGTAACGGCTATACAACGTTTCACGTAGATCGCCTACCCAGTCCTCAGCGAGTCCTGCTAAATCAGGGCGACCAATTGAATCGATGAACAAAATATCACCTGTCAGCAAATAACGTCCATCTACAATAAACGAGGTAGAACCAATGGTGTGACCTGGCGAATAAAGTGCGCCTACATCTATTTTCGAAGCACCAATTTGTACCATTAAACCATCTTCAAGTGCTGTGTAGTCAAACACGACTTCTTCTGCATCTTTCGACGGTAAGTAGTATGTTGCACCTGTTGCTTCGGCGATATGGCGACCGCCTGAAATATGATCTGCATGTAAATGCGTATCAAACACATGCTTGATTGTGACGTTTTTCTCCGCCGCAAAGTTTGTAAATACTTCTGTAAAGCGCACAGCATCAATAACTGCTGCTTCTCCTTCAGAAATCACCATATAGGAAAGACAGCCTTTTCCTAAACGAACGAATTGATAGAGCTCGCCGCCATTCGCTAAATCGCCTACTTTGATTGGCTCAATGTACGTGCTCCAAGACTTCATACCACCCGCTAGGTAACCCACTTCTCGCCCTTCTTCTGCTAGCATGTTAGCTATCATTATTGAAGAACCTTCTTTCGCACAGACAACAAGTACATCTTTATCTATTGGAATTTGAGGAAGAATGTCTTCTACACCATCTAATAGTTCGAAATAAGGAATGTTGACGTAGTCGAATTGATGGCCCTCAATCTTCCAATCTGCGAATGCATCTGCATTACGTACATCCAAAATGAATAATTGTTTGTTATCGATGACTTTGCGTGCAACATCTGCTGCTGTCCATTTACTTACTGTCATTCTTCTGTACCCCCACAGGTATTATTTTTGTGATTTTTTAGTGAAAGAGCTGTTTCACCCTTTCACTCTGTTTTTCATTGTCATTAGACTGTTTTCACTAAATCCCCGGACCAAGACGTCATACCTGGTAGGACATTGTATACGTTTGTAAAACCGTTATTTTCTAATTTCTGTGCAGCTAAATCGCTTCGTTTACCTGTACGACAAATCACATAAATTTCTTGTCCTTTGTCCAACTCACCCAGACGCGCTTCTAATTCCCCCATCGGAATCGATTTTGCCCCTGCGATATGTCCGAATGCGAATTCTGCTTCCTCACGGACATCTAAAATCATGCCACCTTTAGCTGCACGTGCAACGATTTCATCAGTAGCAATCGTGTGTTCAAACGTTTTTTCAATCAATTCATCATCAGAACATTTGCGGATATAGTGCATCATCACATCACCTTGCTCTGTCGTACCGATATATTGATGACCCACTGCTTCAGCCCAAGCCGCTAAGTCTGCCTTTGATCCCTTATCTGTTGCAATGACTTCTAGAATTTGTCCATCTACTAGCGTTGCCATTACCTTTTTTGTTTTAACGATTGGCATTGGACAAGCCAATCCTTTGGCATCTAGTTGCACATCTGCTTTAATTGTCATGTAAAATCCTCCTCATACCTCAATTTTAATTAAGCTCGTCTTCCCTATCCCAAGCTATCATGCCGCCTACCATATTCGTCACGTCAAAGCCTCGGTCTTGTAAAAACGCAGTCGCTTGACCACTTCGTCCACCTGAACGACAAACCATAATGTAAGGCTTATTTTTATCAAGCTCATGCAATCGGAATTCAAGCAGACCTAGTGGAATATTAATAATTCCAGCAATATGCCCTTCTTGTACTTCTGCTACTTCACGCACATCAATTAGATGTAATGGCTCGCCATTCGCCATTTTTACTAGCACTTCTTTAACTGTAATTTCCTTCATTCTACTCATCCTTTTCTTTTATCAAACACGCCGGAGGCTCCATCTGGATTAAGCGGGAGTTTGAACACCCACTGAACAGGGAACAAAACCGTATTCATCCCGCCAACAAGGAGAAATGGAACTTAATTTCTCCCCTATAGGGTGGAAGTCTTCCGCTGAATTCAGATGAACAGATTAATATTACCATTTTCTGCATCCGCTAAATAGGCCGCAACACCTGCATATTGGACGCCATCTAATAGCTCTTCTTGTTGTAAACCTAGCAGATCCATTGTCATCGTACACGATACCATTTTAATGTCTTGCTCCTGTGCCATTTCAATGAGTTGCGTTAATGTCAGTGCATTATGCTTTTTCATAACATGCTTAATCATTTCAGGACCCATTCCCGCCATTTGCATCTTCGACAGACCCAGTTTTTCTGCTCCACGCGGCATCATACGGCCGAACATTTTCTCGAGGAAGCCTTTTTTCACTGGCACATGCTCTTGTTTTCGCAGTGCATTAATGCCCCAAAATGTATGAAAGATTGTCACTTCATGATCATAAGCGGCTGCACCATTCGCGATAATATAGGCCGCCATTGCCTTATCATAATCTCCACTAAATAACACGATGGTTGTTCTTTTCTTTTCCATTCTGTCATCTCCCTTTACCTATACTTATACCTGTACGGGTATTTAATGAATTAAAAAAATATATAATTGAAGATTAACGGCTTTTAACAAGTAAATTGACTGCCTCTTGCACGGACTCATTCATTTTGGAAGGATCGCCTTGTGCATTTCGCACACACTCTATTAAATTGTCACTGACGATGACCCCAATCGCACGATCTACGCCAGAACGTACAGCTGAAAGTTGTGTAATGACTTCCTTGCAATCTCGTCCTTCTTCCATCATCAGCAGAATACCCCGAAGCTGACCTTCTAAACGTTTGATGCGGTTTGTCACCTTGTTATCATAAGCCATTATCCACACACTCCCTTCTTTATCGTGCTTGGCATCTTCTTTACACTTTTTATAATATACCCCCATAGGTATGGTGTCAACAAATAAGTTCAAGTTGATTTTAGAATACCTATTTTTGAGGAACCCAATTAGTAAGAGAGCTGCCTGCTTTATAAAAATCAAATAAAGCAGTCCACTGGCGAGGTTGACCTCGAAAAACAAGCAAAGTGCTTTACCGATTTGATGAACCAAAGGTCCCAAAATGACAATAACTCCGTCCAATTGATCGATAACTCCATGCAATTGATCGATAACTATGCCCAATTGATCGATAACCCTGCGGAATTGATCGATAACCCCGTCCAATTGATCGATAACTCTCCAGTTGTACTTACAGACGGATTGAAAACAGTCTTTTGCTGGTTAATAAAGCTCGAGCTGTCCAAAAAGCTGATTAAAACTTACTTTACTGGACAGCCTCTCGCTTTTATTTAAAATTATATACGGGCACATCTTTTGGTATTTTGTTTAGAGTGACATTCACCAACAACAAAAAAGGAACAGGTTCATCTTTCGACCTGTTCCTCTTAATCCGATATGGACAACAACTTTGAATTAATTTCTGACTAAGTAATCGAATGCACCTAAAGCGGCACTCGCACCCGATCCCATTGAAATAATGATTTGTTTAAACGCACTATCCGTACAGTCCCCTGCAGCGAATACGCCAGGTACGCTCGTTGCCCCACGCTTATCGACAACAATCTCACCAGCTTTGTTGCGTTCAACTGTGTCACCTAGCCAATCCGTATTCGGCACAAGACCGATTTGGATGAATATCCCTGCTAGTTTAACATGCTTTTCAACACCTGTGTCACGCTCAAGATAAGTAATTCCGTTTACGCTATTCGTACCAGTAATTTCCTTCGTTTGAGCATTTTTCAGGACAGTGACATTCGGCAAGCTATACAGACGCTCTTGCAGAACTGAATCGGCTCTCAACTCATCGCCATATTCAAGAACTGTCACGTGGTTGGTAATTCCTGCAAGGTCAATGGCTGCCTCGACACCTGAATTACCGCCGCCAATCACTGCAACATCTTTACCTGCAAACAATGGACCGTCACAGTGCGGGCAGTAAGCGACCCCTTTGTTTCTAAATTCAGCCTCACCAGGTACGCCAACATCACGCCAACGTGCGCCTGTTGAAAGGATAACGGTTTTACTTCTGAGAACAGCACCGTTTTCCAATTCAATTTCAATGAGATCTTTCTTTTCCAAACGTTTTGCACGCTGCAAGTTCATCACATCGACGTTATACTCTTTCACGTGTTCCTCAAGACTTGCAGCAAGTTTAGGACCTTCCGTGCGCTTCACACTAATGAAGTTTTCAATCGCAGCTGTATCTAAAATCTGACCACCGAAACGATCCGCAACAATCCCTGTACGAATCCCTTTACGTGCCGCGTAAATTGCTGCACTTGCACCCGCTGGTCCGCCGCCCACTACGAGCACATCAAATGGTTCTTTATCTGCAAATTCCGATGCATCTGGTCCGCTTCCTAGTTTGGCTAGGATTTCTTCAAGTGACATTCTACCACTAGAGAACGGTTCCCCATTTAGGAGTACTGTCGGAACAGCCATGATATTATTGCTTTCCACTTCATCTTTAAACGCCGCACCATCAATCATCGTATGCGTAATACCAGGGTTTAACACACTCATCAGATTAAGTGCCTGTACAACATCCGGACAGTTTTGACAGCTTAAACTAATATATGATTCAAAGCGGTACTCGCCCTCAATGTTTTTCACTTGCTCGATCACTTTGTCGTCCACTTTAGGAGCCCGACCACTCACTTGCAATAAAGCCAGAACCAATGAAGTGAACTCGTGTCCAAGTGGGATACCTGCAAAAGTGATGCCTGTATCTTCACCGATGCGGTTGACACTAAAACTCGGTGTTCTTGCTAAATCCACCATTTCTACTTTAACATGGGATGACATTGTAGCTAATTCATCCACCAGTGCTGCCATTTCACGCGAAACCTGATCTTCTCCCGCGCTCACTTTAAGTAGCACATCGCCCTCCATCAATTCAAGGTATTGGGCTAATTGTGCTTTTATATCTGAATCTAACAACATTCAATCTACTCCTTAAATTTTCCCTACAAGGTCAAGGCTTGGCTTAAGTGTTGCTTCGCCTTCTTTCCATTTTGCCGGGCAAACTTCACCTGGGTTGTTGCGAACATATTGTGCTGCTTTAATTTTGTTAACAAGAATACTTGCGTCCCGACCGATACCGTCCGCATTGATTTCAGCTGCTTGAACGATGCCGTCTGGATCGATAATGAACGTACCGCGTTGTGCAAGTCCTTCTTCTACGTCCAGCACATCAAAGTTACGCGAAATAGTTTGTGAAGGGTCACCGATCATAATGTATTCAAGTTTGCTGATTACGTCTGAGTGATCATGCCATGCTTTATGTGTAAAGTGTGTGTCCGTTGAAACAGAATAGACTTCAGCGCCAAGTTCTTTCAGTGTTGCATATTGGTCTTGAAGATCTCCAAGTTCAGTTGGACATACAAATGTAAAATCTGCTGGATAGAAGCAAACGACACTCCATTGACCTTTCAGGTTTTCTTGAGTAAGTTCAATGAACTCACCGTTTCCGCTATTGTAAGCTGACGCTTTGAATGGTAGTATTTCTTTTCCTATTAATGACATAATAAATATTCCTCCTAGTATGTGGTTTGCATAGTTAGTTTAGGCCATATTCACACAACCTAAACCGCTGTAATCATTACAACCTCTTAACTATAATAATTCTAATTACATATTAATTATTATATAAGTTTTATTTTTTGTCAACAATATTACTTTCAACCCCTAGATTCTCCATGAATAATAACAGTTTATATAGCAATAGATTACTTAATTTATACTTAGGCAAACAATTTTAAATTCTAATAAACCCTTTTCATTCTCAATTATTAAACAAAATTATCAATTACAGAATTATCAGTAACCAATAAAATAGACCTCCTATAAGTTCAAGGAACTCACAAAAGGTCTTCTTGTTGAATACAGCTTAAGATTTTATAATCAGTAAGCCCCTTACATGCTATATAAGCAACATATTTCTCTTCGAACTATATTAAGATTATGTAAATTTCTATATGTGCTTGGAGGTTACTAGAAAAAATGCTATATTCATGTAGTTCATATCGAAGAAGAAGGAGTTCTTAACATGACTGTAACCAATCGATTCAAATTACTCACAGAAATATTTTTAGTGTCAACACGACTTGGACTAACCTCATTTGGCGGACCTACCGCCCATTTAGGTTATTTCCATGAAGAGTATGTACGTAGTAGAAAGTGGATGGATGAAAAAAGTTATGCAGATTTAGTCGCGTTAGCGCAATTCTTACCGGGTCCCGCTAGTAGCCAGGTTGGCATTGGGATAGGTGTTATGCGCGCTGGGGTTCTAGGTGGAATTGTCTCTTTTATCGGCTTTACAATGCCTTCCATTATCGCACTTATTCTTTTTGCCTTACTCCTTACTGGATTTGACGTAGGAAATGCTGGCTGGCTGCATGGTTTAAAAATCGTAGCGGTAGCAGTTGTGGCTCATGCGATTATCGGCATGGCTAAAGGCTTGACGCCTGATGTAAAGCGCAAAACGATTGCTTTGGTTGCCCTACTTGGAACCCTTCTTTGGCAAACAGCTGGTACCCAAGTAGCTGTCATTTTACTTGCTGCCCTTGCCGGATTTTTATTGTTTAGACAGCATGATGACGTAAAAGAAGTGAGGGCTTCATTTCCAATTTCTAAAAGCGTTTCAGCGATTTGTCTGGCGTTATTTTTCGGTTTGTTATTTATATTGCCAATCATAAGGGAAATGACTGGCTCCTATTGGGTGGCCATGTTCGATAGCTTTTACCGCTCTGGTTCCTTAGTATTCGGTGGCGGGCATGTTGTGTTGCCTTTATTGGAACAGGAATTGGTGCCATCTGGCTGGATTAGTGAGGAAGCATTTTTAGCGGGATATGGTGCTACACAAGCAGTGCCTGGCCCCCTATTTACATTCGCAGCTTATTTAGGAACTGTCATGAAAGGTTGGCAAGGTGGTTTGGTTGCAACGTTCGCAGTATTCCTACCTGCTTTCCTACTCATTCTTGGCGCATTACCATTTTGGGATCAATTACGTAGCAATCCTACCATTAAAGGAGCCATCATGGGCGTCAATGCCGCGGTAATTGGGATACTCATCTCCGCCTTTTATTTCCCGATTTGGACGACTGCAATCTTAGCACCTGCGGATTTTGCTTTAGCTGCTGTGTTGTTTAGTATGTTGACTTATTGGAAATTACCACCTTGGATTGTTGTGGTAGCTGGGGCTGTTGGAGGCTCTTTATTACCATTTTTATCTTAAAAAAATGCCTGATTCTAAAACAGTTCGTTTTAGAATCAGGCATTCTTTCTATTTCATTTAACTTACTATAAATCTACCCACCATACCAAGTTCCTTATGTCCAGGAACTGTGCAATTGAATTCATAGATTCCTGATTCAGTCGGGGTAAATGTGAATGTCCCCGTACTTTTTGGTAAGGCATGGAGATGTATCACATTATTTTCTGTTCCATGATTATGCTGGAAACCACTATCAATTGAAAGGGATAGAAACTTGATTTCAATGCTATGCTCGATCTGATCTAGGTTAGTGAGAATCAAATTGAGCGCCCTGTCTTTTTCAACAATAATTTCATTTGTTGAGTACTTCATATCAGCGGTTTCTAGAACAATCGTCTGGCTTTCACTATCGAGATTGTCAACTGGCTTAGCTGTCGCTGAATGATGGCTTTTAGTCGACTCTAATCCCATTAGATTTCCATACTTTTCGGCAAATGAATTACCCCCTATTATATATACAGCCATGAAACCCGAAAGTAAAATAGGTTTTAAAAACCACTTTTTACTATGTATTCTCGAATTTCGTGGTGTTTTTAAAATGGTCATGATAAAAATTGTACTAAGGGATAAGAATAAAAATAGCTGTATCAAACTAATCGACTGATCTACACGGATCATCTCACCTACCATTGCCCCCATCATGCCACCCATTAACCCAGCCATTACTCCTTCTAATAACGGAAGAATTCCAAAACATAATCCGCATAATGAGCCAGCTAGCACGCCAATAGCCATCGAAAGGATTGTGGAAAGAAATAGGTTACCTTGATAAGTTACACCTAATAGAACGCCAGCAGTCAATCCCACATTCATCCCAAAGAACATTGAAATTATCATGCCTTGCATCATTCGAAATTTTTTTCTCCAGATTGCCGACAATATAACGATTACAATTGCCAACAAGCCAAGTGAACCTAGTACAATAAATTGATAGTTCCCCATTAATCCCCGTCCTCTTTTTAAAACTGAATAAAGCTTATTTTTCCATGCTGCATGTAAAGGTTATATACCTTTTAAGGGTATGAAACCTAATCAGTATTCATGAATTATGCGCGGGAATAATCGTGCGTTTCTTTAGGTTAGTAATACTCATAATTAAAGAGGCAACCCAGAAAGTTGGATAATCCAACTTTTTCGGGTTGCCTCTTACTAAGTTACTAAAGCTTAACCATTCAACATCATTCCTCATCTTTCTGTAACACTTTTGATACAGCCCTTGCAAGAACAGCTGATGTTCTGTTCAGTTCTGCTTCATTATTACCAATCCCACCCATTTCAATAAGTATGAGACGCGGATCAAGATCCTGATTGTACTTTCCGTCTACACCGTGTCCTGCTTTGAAAACAAGAGGCCTAGTTATCCCCGGAACAATTTGTTCTAATTCAGCTGTCAATCTTTCGGCTAATTCCTGATTTAATTTAAAATTATTATGCTCACCGCCAATAACAAAAACAATTTTTGCATACTTTTCCCCTTCATACGTGAGTGTTGTCCTATCTGCTTTAAGTGAATCGCGGTGAATATCGATTACGATGTCATAATCGATTTCTTCCAACGACTTTTGTACATACGGCCTAACCACATCATACGATTTGTTATAAGGTATCCCCTTCTGATTCATTATCGAGGATGTATCAACATCAAGAATTTCAGTTGCTATTCCATTGAATTCCAACTGGGATTTTATAGTTTCATTAAGCTTCATAATATTCGCTTCCGGATGAGAAACCGCAATTTTCCCATCATATTGTTGAGTGATAGGTTCAAACGCTTCATGTGAATGTGTAGCAAATAAAAGTGCACGCATGCCTTGTTGGATTTGTGGTTCCGGTTCGAAAATATTTGTCGCATAAACTAGTTGTCGGTTATTCAAGGGAACGACGACTTCGACTTCTTCTAGGGTTTCACTCGGGATTTGTTCTAAAATAATTGGAAATAGGAAAAGAAAGAAGATAAGTGCACTCCAAACTTTCAACGACTTTTTCAAAGGCATTCCTCCGTTCGCTACTATATGTAGCATAGTGACGGATATAGAAGTCATTTGAATAATTAAAAGTTGTTTATTCGCTTCTTTCTTATCAATAAACCTATAACGACAATAGACAAAAGCCCCAATACTACTCTTATTTTCCAATTCCACTCTAAAATCTGTTGAATAGAGAGTGCTTCTATGACAAGAGCAGGTATTTTTCCAAGCGTACTAGCAATAGAAAAATTCAACATTCCAACTTTGCTTCCCGCACTTGCTAAAGTAACTAAGCCTGATGGCACAAACGGGAAAACCCTAAATGCCAAAACAAGTAAAAAAGCTTCCATTCCTTCGCTTTGTTGTAATCTATTTAAATATCTATTGTTGATTGAGACCTTAGTTCTTACTTTGTATATGCCTTTTCGATACAGATAGAAGCTTATCAATGCTCCAAAAGCTTCACCTAGAATTGAAAGAACTAAGCCCTTCTCAAATCCAAAGAAACTAATATTTGCTACCGTTATAAACACACTTGGTATAAGCCCCAAGACACTAATAATCATATTTAAAATGATACTTATCCAAACAGCGAAAATACCACTGTTTTCAAACCATTGCAGAACTTGTGCTACCAAACCTATCACCAAATTTCATATTTATAACAGAACCAAGATTGACTGTTGATAAAGAATGGCGACAATGTCAGACGCCAGTAGAAAAAAATACGATGTCTGAAATTGCCTGGCCCCCTAAATCAATAAACCAAGCACATCAAATTGAATGATTGCAACAATCACAATGACATTGTAAACGATCTCACCAATGGTTAAAATTGAATGTTTTAGTGTGGAAGAGGATTTCCACTCAAAAAAAAGCACATACACTTGCAGAGATTACATTGAAGCAAAGAAGTACAACCAAATAGAGATACACCGAATACTCCCTATTGAATGCAAGATAAATAGCAATCACCGAAGCTATCATTAAAGTTATCCTAATCGCCCAATCAATTTTTCTATGCAATCCATTTACATGATTATATGAAAAAGATTTCTTCTTCTCTACTTTTAACAGCTTTTTTTAACACCCACCGGATAACAACATTTACACCAATCAACGTGAACAAGAGTAGGCCAATCTTTACCCCTATCATAACCTCCGTCTCCCCTTCCCCCGCTTAAAGCCCTTTCAAAATCGACGTAACGATATGTACAGAATCCCATTCACCACCCGAAAATTTCGTAATGGGATATTTCCTCGGAAATAGCTGATTGCAGATGATTTGAGCAGGATTTCCCTGTCCGTGCAAGGTTAATACTTTTTGTTGAAGAGTTAGCAAATTATTTAATTTCTGCTCAAGCGCAAGGCGCCCGTCCTCTACAAACCCTTTATGATTGCAAAACACCTCTTGAAAATCAAACGCCAGCACTCGCTCCAAGGACTGAATAATGGTAGGAACACTTTCTTCCGCCAAGATGACTCTCGTCTTGTCATTGACATATAAATCTCCCGTAAACAATTGGCCCGTTTGCCGATTCAAAAAGGCCTTATGGTCATGCGCATGACCCGGTGTATCAATGACATCCCATGTCGCATTTCTCGACGAAAATGTTTCTGGCATCGCTTGCGCATGAAACGGCTTTCTTCTTCCCCAAAAAAGCTGCCGATACAAAGGATAATCCGCTCGCTGTGCACAATAATCAATCGTTTTTTCATCTATATAAATCGGTAATTTCTTCGTTTTCTCAACATATGCCGCACAGCCCGTATGATCCTCATGAAAATGCGTAATCATCACTTGATCAAAATCTGCCTGCTTTATAAAGGGCTCAAAATGTGTACGTAAAGATTGCGATCCCGTATCAATTAATACGCCATCCACCACATAGCTATAGACATTCAAAGCGACACCTTGAAATTTCACTTCCCCATTCAAAAAAGAAACGCCGTTTTTCTCGCCCAAGCTCGATGATTTCTTTAACAGCACATCAGTCATCCCCCTTCTCTACACTCTAAAATATACCATAATTATGGTAGTGTAGTATATTATTTCGTCAAAGTAATCAGAATTATTACTTCAAATTGAACTATAAAGTCATTCAATAATATATATCATATCTAGGAACTTCCCCAAAAAAAAATCAAACAAAAACCCTTCACTTGAGTAAAGGGGAGAATATGTAGATAGTATATTTTTATCATTTCAAAGCAAAACAACATGAGTTTTGAAATAGCATATTAGAATTATCATTTTTCTACATCTTCTAATTCCATCGCTAAACGTTCTTTAATTCTCCTCTTGCGATAAAGCATCATCCCAGCCTCTGCTAAGTCACTAACCGCAGAACGATTGATAATAGCTCCAACTAGCAGTCCAACAATAGGAATCATTTGAAAAAGCTTTTTCCAACCGATTTGATCACGATGTGTCATGACAACTTCTCTCCATCCTTGGAGTTCTGAAATCACTTCTCTTTTCATCCCTTCATTAGAAGAATCTATGATCGATAATTGCTTTAGTATCGCCTGTTTCCCAACAACATCTGAAGAAACAAACTGCAAAACCTTCACGATGTACACTCTTTCCTCTTTATCATTCGGATCATAGCCATAACACATCGCAATGTCCTGAAGGGTCTTTAATTGAATACCAAGAAGCAATGGTATATCAATCGATAACGTTAAAATACCTCCGATACCCGTACTTGCACCTTGAATCGTTGCCAATTGCTTTCTATTATTTGCAAGTTTGCTTACAGCTTGATCCATTTCGACAACGGGGACCAATTTTACATCCGCCAACGTATGGACAGTGTTATTAGGATAATAGGATTTTAGTGAGGTTACTGAGCTTAAGTATTTCCCACCTGTTTGAACATATTGACCTAGTTCATCTAAAAGGGTACCAATCTTATTTTGTATAAAGGCGTGCGTCACCTTGTCTAATAGCTTGAAAGGGAGACGACCAATCTTTTCCCAAAACCATAAATCACTTTGATCCTGTTCCCATTCCACACTCTTTTTGAGTTCAATCTGTAATTCTTCCATTGTTTCAACCATTATGCATGAATACCTCCATTATATTTTTCCAATAAAGTCCGTACCTTGCTATAGCAGCACAGACGGATATCGAGGGTTAGGTTCTAACTCAATGCTGAGTTTAATTATATCCTGATAGTTGTTTTAATGTAAAATGCATGAACATATTGCACAGAGTATGCTATTGTAAATTATCTACAACTTATGATGAGAAAATGAAGTCCATGCTAGAAGTAATGGATAGTAAATTAACACAGTACATCGTACATTATGTCAGCGAAACGGTCATTTCCGAAAGTGCTATCGAGAAGATCGATATTCTACTTAAATTTGGTTTTGATGAAGAGACTAATCAAAAGTTTTACAAGATTTATTTTCAGAAGAAAATTTGAAAATTCTTTTGAATACCGCTTTATCGCTAGGGGATGCCTCTCGACATAAGCCTGACGGTTACGCAATCAGTCTTATGGCTTAATTCTGGCACCACACACCAATTGATGGGATTATAGATGTTATAATAGTTACATTAGCATAGTTTTTTTGTGATGTTGAACAATATGAGAGGGGAACAGTATGAATAATTTAAAACAACAATGGTTTGGGAATGTACGTGCCGATATGTTAGCAGGTATTGTTGTAGGACTTGCTCTCATTCCTGAAGCATTGGCTTTTGCATTCATTGTAGGTGTAGACCCACGTGTCGCGTTATATGCTTCATTTACAATTGCGGTCATTATTTCGTTTGTAGGTGGCCGACCTGGTTTAATTTCCGCTGCAACAGGTGCAATGGCTTTAGTGCTCGTCAGCTTAATGGCGAATCACGGCCTACAATATGTACTTGCAGCCACAGTTTTAACAGGAGTTATCCAATTCATCCTTGGAGGATTTGGTGTTGCGAATTTAATGCGCTTCATCCCAAACTCCGTCATGCTCGGATTTGTGAATGCACTAGGGATTATGATTTTTATTACACAAATGCCTTATTTACTTGGGTCAAACAGTATGACATATATATTTGCGATTGTTACATTAATATTAGTGTATGCGATTCCGAGATTTTTCACGTCAATTCCTGCACCTCTTATTGCTATTGTGGTAATGACAAGCATTGCGCTCATAAGTGGGGTGAAGTTACAAACGATTGGCGACCTGGGGACGATGCCTAATTCATTACCGCTTTTTTTCCTTCCAGATATCCCGCTTAACTTTGAGACATTAAAAATTATTTTACCTTATTCTTTGGCTTTATCGATTGTCGGTTTATTAGAATCATTACTTACATCCCAAGTATTGGATGATATGACTGATACGTCGAGTAATAAAAATAAAGAAGCACGTGGACAAGGGATCGCCAACTTTATCACTGGTTTTTTCGGTGGGATGGCAGGTTGCGCTTTGATTGGTCAATCAATCATCAATGTTAAGTCAGGTGGACGAGGACGCTTATCGACTTTTACCGCGGGTGTGTTTCTAATGTTTTTAATTATCGTTTTAGGTGATGTTGTTATCAAAATTCCGATGCCTGTACTTGTTGGGGTTATGATTATGGTTAGTTGTACAACATTTAATTGGGGTTCGTTCAAGTTTTTGAAACAAGCGCCTAAATCGGAATCACTTGTTATGCTCCTGACTGTTGCGATTATTTTATACACACATAATTTAGCGATTGGTGTTGTGATTGGTGTCATATTAAGTTCACTATTTTTCGTTGCAAAAATTTCTCGTGTGACAGTAACATATGATAAGGATGAATATAAGGTAAAAGGTCCTTTGTTTTTTGCATCCACCACAAAGTTTATTCAGTCATTCGATAATGTTACAGAACATAAAATCGTCATTAATTTTGAAAATAGTCAGTTGTGGGATGAATCGGCAGTCGGTGCAATCTATAAAGTGAAACAGAAACTGGAGCAAAAAGGTGTGAAGGTACAGATTCAAGGGTTTAATTCATCAAGTGAACAACTATACAAACGATTAATCTAAAGGAGGAATTGACCAAATTGTCATAGGAAATCGTGGCTTAAATACTTTTTAAGAATGGTACTTAGTAGCGTCTGCATATCTGTTCTTTGTGAGCAATTTTATTTTGGGCTGGATACCCTATTTCACATAATCCTTTTCTAGAATCTGAGATGCAATATACAATCTTAGCTGTCCTGTATACTTCTCCAAATAAAAAACGCTAAAAAGCCACGATCACCGAATCATCTCCGGTAATCATGGCTTTTAAATTTCTTTTATCGCAGTTTTTAAGATTTCGCAGGAACTACTTTACCTTCTTTAAGTTCTTTAGCGTATTCAGCTGTCGCTGTGAACAGTACGTCAGAAGATGAATTCAAAGCAGTTTCACAAGAATCTTGAACAACACCAATGATAAAGCCAACACCAACAACTTGCATAGCAATATCATTTGGCACTCCAAACAAACTACATGCTAGTGGAATAAGTAAAAGTGATCCACCTGCAACACCTGATGCACCTGCTGCCGAGATAGCCGCTACAACAGAAAGCAGAAGTGCTGTGACAAAATCAACTTCAATCCCAAGCGTATTGACCGTTGCAAGAGTTAGTACTGCAATTGTAACGGCTGCACCAGCCATATTAATCGTAGCACCTAGAGGAATTGACACTGCATACGTGTCCTCATCTAAGCCAAGTTCTTCACATAATTTCATATTTACCGGAATATTCGCTGCTGAACTACGTGTAAAGAATGCCGTGAGTCCACTGTCTCTTAAAACCTTGAATACAATTGGATAAGGATTTCTGCGTATATAGACATAGACAATTAACGGATTCACGACAAGTGCGATAAACAACATACATCCAACTAAAATGAGGACTAGTTTACCGTATACAGCTAAAGCAGAAATACCACTTGTGACAATCGCATCAAAAACAAGTCCCATAATACCAATCGGTGCTAAACTGATCACCCATTGTACAACTTTCGTAATAGCATCTGAAAAACTACCTAACACGTCTTTCGTGTTTTGATTGGCATTTTTCAACGCAAGACCAAGAACGATTGCCCACATTAAAATACCTAAATAGTTGGCATTTAGTAATGCATTCATCGGATTGGCAACTAAGTTAAAGAGTAATGTTTTAAGCACTTCAACAATACCTTCTGGAGGAGCAAGACCTTCTGCCCCTTCTGTCAATGTTAATGTAACTGGGAACATAAAGCTCACAGCGACAGCGACAACCCCTGCCAGCAGTGTACCAATCGCATAAAGCCCAAGAATCGTTTTCATATTTGTTTTCTTACCACTTTTATGCACAGCAATCGCGTGCATCACTAAAAATAACACTAAGACTGGTGCAACAGCCTTTAATGAACCAACAAATAAAGAACCAAAAATTGAGATTCCACTTGCAGTAGGAACGATTAAAGCTAAAATAAGACCGACAATAATACCAACAATAATCCTTTTCACTAGACTTATTTGGTTCCATTTAGCAAATAGATTTTTCATGAATACTCCCCCTAAAACTTCTATGATGAAACATACAGTCACTTCTCCCCATTGAGGCAGTTTGCACTTATTCCGCCTCTAAGTTGACTGATAATTTATTTTAACACGCCCGTTCCAAATTGCGCAATGATTTTTTTATATCAGAATATATATGGTTTTTTTATGAAAATAATCCATTTGTTAATTACACATTTCAGGAAAGGTGCATAATGAAAATAACAAAAAGGCTACAATCACTGAATTATATTCAGGTATTGTAGCTTTTTTGCTTTATAAATCCGACATGCAGCATGAAGATCTTTATTATTGAATTGTAATAGGCGTATTTCGCATATTAATGGGTGTATAATGAGGATTAGGACAAGTGTTAGTGAATTATAGAACAGGTGATGATTTCTGAATGAGTTCAGAACTTAGTGCACTTGTAGATTGGTGGGATTTTATGAAAAAAAGAATGATTGACCTGTTATTTCTTGTTGCGGGTTCGTTTATTTTCGCATTAGCTGTAAACCTTTTTGTGATTCCGAATGACCTCGGAGAAGGCGGTGTTACCGGGCTAACCATTATTGCTTATTATTTATTTGAATGGTCTCCAGGACTTGTGAACTTGATTCTCAATAGTCTTTTGTTAATTGTTGGCTATAAATTTTTAAGCAAAAATACAACAATCTATACCATTATCGCCGTGCTGTTCAATTCTTTGTTTTTGCACTTAACGTCGGATTGGCGCATTGCATCAGATGAAATCATTGTGAATACAATCTTTGGCGGCGTATTTGCGGGAATTGGGATTGGCTTGATCATTCGAGTCGGTGGCACGACAGCAGGTTCTACCATCCTTGCGAGTATTACACATAAATATCTTGGCTGGAGCATTAGTTACGGCTTGTTATTTTTCGATATGATTGTCGCTTTTTCTTCTTATTTTATTATCGGCGCCGAAAAACTGATGCTGACGATTTTGATGCTGTACATTGGTACAAAAGTGATGGAATACATTATTGAAGGATTCAACACCAAGAAAGCTGTCACGATTATTTCCAACAAACCAGACGACATTGCGCAACAAGTAAACGAAATTATGAATAGAGGCGTAACGGTCTATTCTGGTCATGGCTATTATTCAAAAGAGAAAAAAGAGATCTTGTACATTGTCATTAGCAGCCCCGAAGTTGTGCGGTTGAAAAAAATCGTCAAAGTTGCAGATCCCGATGCTTTTGTGGCAATTCACGATGTGCGTGACGTTTTCGGAGAAGGGTTTATGGAAATTGCAAAATCATAACAGGCAAAACCCCTTTGAGCAAATTACTCGAAGGGGTTTTGTTTGTTAAAGATGGTAAATCAATCGTATCTCTGTATGAAATTTCTCTTAAACAATCTCAAGAATTATGATAAATTTGCCATGTTTGAGGGGTTATGAACAGCTCAAACATCTTCTAAAACTAGCAATGAAACTAACTCCACATGCGTAGTATGTGGGAATAAGTCAACAGGTTGCACGGTTTTAAGCGTATAGCCGAATGGCAGCAATTCAGTGATATCCGTTGCGAACGTGTCTGGATTGCATGATACATAGACGATCCGTTTTGGTTGGGAGCGTCCAATGCGGCGCATTACTTTCCCGCCAGCTCCACAACGTGGTGGGTCGACCAACAAAATATCAGCAAATCCGAAATGCTCGTGCATCTCATCTAGTCCATGTCGTGCATCTCGAGCAAGGAATGTCGTGTTATGCAAATCATTATCGACGGCATTGCGTTTTGCAGATGCAATCGATGTTTCAACAATCTCGATTCCCGCCAATTCTTTCACTCGTGCAGCGAACGGTAATGAGAACGTGCCGACACCACAAAACAGGTCAATCATTTTCTCGTCTTCCTGTGGTTTCCCCATTTCCAACGCAAGATCCACAAGCTTTTGGGCTTGTTTTGGGTTCGTCTGGAAGAATGTATCGAACCAAAGACGATAGCGATAGCCGGCCATTTCATCATAAATGAAATCACGCCCCGCTAACAGATGCGTATCCTCGGATTGTGTGCGATCCGCCCAGTCTGTGTTCACAAGCCAAAGAAGGCTTTTCACATTTGGGAACTTCTTCGTGATCCGCTCGACAAGATTTTCAACGGCAGACGCTAATTCACCGTCAGGCGTTTTCGTCGCGAACAATGCCAACATCATTTCACCAGTCGCAAACGATTCCCGCACCATCAAATGGCGAAGAAGCCCCTCATGTGCATCTTTGTCATAGCCTTTTAGGCCGAACTCTTTTACCCACTCGCTGACTTCCAACATACCATCGACCATATTTGGACCTGCAATCAGACACGTTTCCAGTGGGATAATCTTTCGGAAATTCCCTTGCTCATGCATTCCAATATGCCCTTCAGGCGAAAACGTGAACTCCATCTTATTACGGTAATGCCAAGGATCTTCCATTCCGATTGTATCTAGAACTAGTTCCGCATCTAATCCTTCGCGTTGCAATGCATTCTTCACTTGCTCGGTCTTATGCTTCAATTGACCTTCATATGTCCAATGTTGCCAGACACAACCTCCACAAAGCTCAAAATGCGGACAAGGCGCATCCGTCCGTTCCGGGCTTGCAGCTACAATCCGCGTCGGCATAACTTTCCACCTCCGCTTATCAGGCCGTTCAACAACAACCTCTACAGACTCCCCTGGAAGTGTCTGCGGAATCGTTAGCTTCAGCTTTCTAGGATTAAACCCTTTATCACTCTCACGCCAAACCGCGGCTTGTCCATTGCCTTTACTATCTAAATGATCAATTTCCGCGACAAACGTTTCTTCTTTTATAGTAGTCAAGGAATGATTCCCCTTTCAACAGTCCATTCATTTATTAATGAATTATTCCCACAATGATTGTGTACCTCTTCAAAACAGACATACCTTTCTATTATAACAAAATAAGGCTGAATGAACATGTACTTCTTATAAGATTAGCAATATGAAGTGTGATGTGTGACAGTCCCTTGCACCATTAATTCTGTGCATCAAACGAAAAGAAATGATATTATATTGTGATGGACAAAAGACCTTGCAATAGGAGGAAATAATAATGAGTAACGAAGATAATTTTTGGCTTGATTTACCGAAGCCGTTTTTTATATTAGCACCAATGGAAGATGTCACTGACGTTGTGTTTCGCCACGTCATTAGTGAAGCAGGAAAACCCGACGTATTTTTCACGGAATTCACAAATTCAGAAAGCTATTGTCACCCTGATGGAAGAGACAGTGTACGTGGTCGGTTAACGTTTACAGAAGATGAGCAACCGATTGTCGCTCATATTTGGGGCAATAAACCAGCATTTTTTGAAGAGATGAGTATTGATATGAAAAAACTCGGGTTTAAAGGGATCGATTTAAACATGGGATGCCCCGTACAAAACGTCGCAGCCAATGGGAAAGGCGCTGGATTAATTCGACATCCAGAAGTTGCAGCAGAAATTATTCAAGCAGCAAAAGCAGGCGGACTACCCGTTAGTGTTAAAACAAGATTGGGTTACACGGATGTCGACGAGTGGTTCGAGTGGTTAGGACATGTATTGAAACAAGATATTGCGAATCTTTCCATTCACCTTCGTACAAAAAAAGAGATGAGTAAAGTAGATGCACACTGGGAACTAATCCCTGAAATCAAAAAATTACGCGATGAAATTGCTCCTAATACGTTGTTAACTATTAATGGAGATATACCTGACCGCGCAACAGGCTTAAAATTAGTAGAACAATACGGCGTTGATGGTGTCATGATTGGCCGCGGCGTTTTCACGAATCCATTTGCTTTTGAAAAAGAACCTAAAGAACATTCTGTGAAAGAGTTTCTCAATTTATTACTTTTACAATTAGATCTTCACGATAAATATTCAAAAGAATTCGGTCCTCGTCCATTTAAGCCACTTCTTCGCTTCTTCAAAATCTATGTTCGAGGATTTAAAGGCGCAGGTGAATTAAGAAACGAATTAATGAATACAAAATCAACAGATGATGTGCGTCGTTTAATACAACAGGTTTTGGAAAATGAATTAGACTGAGGTATCACCATAAACCCCAAAAATTAGCACATACCTTCAGCTAGTTCACTGAATTAGAGTGAAATAACTAGAGCTATGTGCGTGGTTACAGTAGTTTGATGTCTGATTTTCTCCGTAGTATTGACAAAACGGTGCCTGCGCACCACTCACCAATCCCGCCACTTATAGAAAGGGCGGGATTCGGCTACATCAAGCTATATACCTAGCTATCAAGATTGACAAATCCTTCGCAAGTAAATCGAACATCTGTAGAAATAGTATTTTTGACGCCTGTTTCTACATTTATAATCCCGCCTGGCTGATGGACTTTTAATTTGTCCTCTCCATTTTTCATGGACAAATAAATACCCAAAGCTAGAGATCCCGACCCACAAGCTTGCTCGAAAAATCTACTTCCCGTTTCTGTCACATAAACGAATGGCCAAATCTCATATTCTTTTTCCGTTAATTTTCTATAAGGAATTATTCCGATCGCTTTATCTTCAATTCCTTCAGTAACCGCCTCAATCAGAGAATTAAAATCATCATTGCTGCTCGGCCAATAATCCGTAACGAAATGAGTAATCCCATCTAATTTCACAACATTTCCTGAAACACTGCGATCATTGAGACTGACCGAAATTTCATCAGTTGATAGTGGATGAGGCATTTCAGCCCTGGCTTCAAAATGAGAGGGAGACTTTTCTTCCACAACACACTCAAGCGGTACATCGGAACCAGAAGCTTCTAAGTAAAATCGATTACTTTTGGTTAAGCCTTTATAAGAGCAGTATGCGGCAGCGCTTAATACTGCATTGCCGCAAAATTCTCCTCCCGACATTTCTAACCTTAGTACAGATTGTTCGTTTTCCGGTGCAACTAAGAAACCAACTTGTTCTGCATTAAGATATTCATAGGCCATAATCTGATTGGCAATTTCCGCATATTGAGCGGGTGCAACATAGTTCGTTATAAAAGCTGTCATGTTTTTCGAAGGGCTAACCCTTACAAAATCAAGTCTCATTACCTAGTCACCTTCCATATTTTCGTCGATTTGTCTAGCTGAACCATTCCCCATTGAACGATTTGCTTAAAGAACCATTGCTGCAATAATACCAAAGATAAAGAGAGGAATATTATAATGTATAAATGTTGGCACACATGTATCCCAAATATGATGGTGTTTTCCATCTGCATTTAACCCTGCTGTCGGTCCAAGTGTACTATCTGATGCCGGCGATCCTGCATCCCCAAGCGCACCAGCAGTACCGATTAACGCGGCAGTTGCCAATGGTGAAAATCCGACGGCTATACAGATTGGGACGAACAAAGCGGCAATAATTGGAATTGTTCCAAATGACGAACCGATCCCCATTGTGATTAACAAGCCGATCAGAAGCATCACAGATGCAATAACAAGTTTATTATCCCCAAAAATTCCTGTCGCTGCCTCGACCAGCTCATTAACAGCACCAGTCTCTTTCAAAATTGTCGCATAACCAGAAGCGATGAGCATCACGAATGCAATCATACCCATCATACTAATTCCTTCATTGACAACCTTTTCTCCCTCTTTAAACGGCACAATTGTGAATATATACATTAAAGCAATACCAGTAAGTGCTCCTAAAACAAGCGAACCAGAAGCCAGTTGTACAACTAATGCACCAATAATCGCACCAATCGTAAGGTAGTGGCGCGTTGAAAATTTCAGTGCTGTCTCTTCTGGTATATCTATCTTATCGATAACTCCTAGATCACTAGGTGGCAGTTCCCGTGGCTTCCGATAAGTAATGAACACTGCAATTAAAAGTCCTACAATCATACCAATTCCCGGGATTAGCATTGAATAGCTGACTGACAAAAGAGGGATTTCCATACCACTCGCTTTCATTTCATCCGCAATAATTCCATGGAATATGAGTCCGAATCCGGCTGGAATCATAATATACGGCGCCTTTAATCCAAATGTTAATGCAGTAGCGACACCCCTACGGTCAATCTTCATCTTATCAAACAAATGAAGCAAAGGAGGAATTAAAATCGGAATGAACGCAATGTGGATAGGGACAAGGTTTTGGGAGAAGCAAGCAACTCCGGCAATTGTCAACAACAAAATGGAACGTTTTCCTTTTAAAATAGTGACAAGCCTTTTCACTAAAAATCCGGTAATTCCTGAATAACCAATCATAACAGCAAACATTCCAAGCAAAACATAACTTAATGCAGTATTCGCTTGTCCTCCCATTCCAGAAACAAGCATTGACGTTGCTTCCGTCAATGACAGACCTTCCATCAAACCAGCAACACCAGCCGCGACTAAAATCGCAAACATTACGTTAACCCGGAAAAGGCTTAACACAGACATAACGATAACTGAAACTACTACTGTACTTAACATACAACCACCCCTTCTGTTTCAAATGATTAATTTTTATAAAATTCAGTCATATAAAGAAAGAAAGTTACCATTGAAATTAAAATTTAATGGCAACATTCCAACAAAAATTAACTTTCTTTTCCCAATCCCCAGCTTTACTCATCAATACGTGTGGGGAAAATCCCCATTCTAGTACACTTTAAAAATTGGAATTCCCCTCTTTTAACCATACATTCATAGCTTCAATATCCTTAGAAAACACCCGATCCTCCTTAATATAAGGTACGATAGTTCTTCCGTTTTCCAGGAATCCCCTTGTCGCTTTCGCCATTTTTTCTTTTCCGCGAATTTCAACTGCTTGCATACTGCAAATAGCTTCGATTGCTAACACTCGACGTGTGTTTGTGATGACTTGATAAGCGTGTCGCGATCCAATTGTCCCCATACTGACATGATCTTCTTGATTCGCCGATGAAGGAATCGAATCAACGCTTGCTGGATGAGCCAATGTTTTGTTTTCAGAGACAAGTGAAGCTGCAACGTATTGCATGATCATTGCGCCTGACTGTAAGCCTGGTTGTGGACTTAAAAATGGTGGTAAGTCATTTAATTGTGGATTGACTAAACGCTCGATTCGACGTTCTGAGATATTTGCTAATTCCGCTATTGCAATTGCCAGGAAATCCATAGCAAATGCAATCGGCTGTCCATGGAAGTTACCACCAGATAATACCTTTTCACCATTATCGAAAATTAACGGATTATCTGTAGCTGCATTCATCTCTATTAGCAATTTCTCTTTGACATAATTCATCGTTTGCCAAGTTGCACCATGTACTTGAGGGATACACCTGATTGAATAGGCATCTTGAACACGTATTTCTCCTTGCCTTGTAATTAAATCACTGTCAGCCAGAAGAATACGAATGCGTTCAGCCACTTCTACTTGCTCTCTGTAACCACGGGCTAGATGAATATCTTCGTCAAATGCATCAATGATTCCGCGTAAGCCCTCCATCGTCAAAGATGCGATTCCTTCTGCTTGATAAGCCAATTTTTCCGCTTCCAAATAGGCAACCACACCCATAGCGGTCATGGCTTGTGTTCCATTAATAAGAGCCAGCCCTTCTTTTGCTGTCAATATGATTGGCAAAATCCCTTCATTCGTTAACGCTTCAATGGCAGAAGTTCTTTCCCCCTTATAAAAGACCTCTCCTTCCCCAATCAAAACTAGTGCCAAATGTGAAAGTGGCGCTAAATCACCACTTGCTCCAAGTGATCCTTGCTGTGGAATCACAGGATGGATATGTGCATTTACTAAATCTAGCAGTCTTTCGATCACAACGGGACGTACCCCCGAAAACCCTTTCAATAACGCATTTGCGCGAAGAAGAATCATTGCTCGTGAAACAACTTCTGGAAAAGGGTCGCCCACGCCACAAGCATGAGAACGAATTAAATTTAATTGAAGTGCCTCTACATCATCTTTGTCGATGAACACATCACTAAATTTCCCAAAACCAGTAGTAATCCCATATACGACTCTTTCTTCTGCAACAATTTTCTCTACAGCTTTTCGGCTTTCTTGAACTTTTTTCATGCTCTCTTCCGAATAAGTAACTTTGTCACCGTTATACAGTACGCTACTCACCTCTAAAAAATTCAGCGTTTGACCATTTAATACAACCATCTTTGCCGTCCCCCTTCAATTCCGTTATTCTAATAAAATCACTATAAAATAGATTACGTTATAATCTTTGAATACGCTTTCAAAATAGAGCCCTATTGATTTATACAAACAGGGCTTCATTTTTCCACCATTCCTTTAGTAAACAATCATGTCATATTAACACGTTGCTTCGCCAACAACCTGCACACCTTTTTTCCATACAGACTTTACATGATTCACACCGAAAACATATTGGAGTTCTTGATAATTTTTTACGTCCCATAAAACGACATCACCTTGTTTACCAATTTCCAACGAACCAACCTTCTCCTCGCTTTTAATTGCGCAGGCTGCATTATATGTCGCGGCCGTCAAAGCCTCGGCCGGTGTTAAGCGCATCGAAATACAAGCTAAGTTCATAACGAGTGGCATCGAAGTCGTTGGTGATGATCCTGGATTGCAGTCTGTTGAGATGGCCACAGGCACACCTTCGTCAATCATACGTCTTCCCGCAGCCGCTTCTTCTCGTAAATAGAGTGCTGTGGCTGGCAGAAGGCAAGCAATTGTACCCGCTTTAGCCATTGCCTGAATTCCTTCTTCCGATGCTTTTAATAAATGTTCAGCTGAAATGGCACCTACTTTAGCTGCAAGTTCTGCACCGCCATAAGACTCAATCTCATCTGCATGGATTTTCGGAATCAGTCCAACGCGTTTCCCAGCCTCCAACATTCTTTCGGATTGCTCAGGTGTGAAAACACCTTTTTCACAAAATACATCATTAAATATTGCTAGCTTCTCTTCCATCACTACCGGCAATACTTCGTCAATTAAATAATCAATGAACGCATCTTCTTGCCCTTTATACTCCAGAGGAACGGCATGTGCCCCCATGAATGTTGGAACAACATCAATCGGGTGTGTTTCTTGAAGCTTTTTCATCACACGGAGTTGTTTTAGTTCGGTTTCCAGATTCATCCCGTAACCACTTTTCCCCTCCACTGTCGTGACTCCATGCGCAAGAAACGAGTCCAGCCGACGAGTTGCTTGTTCAATTAACTCCGCCTCCGATGCAGCTCTTGTCATACGTGTCGTTGCATGAATGCCGCCTCCCGCATTCATGATGTCCATATAGGTCGCACCTTCCAAACGCATTTCAAATTCACGCTCACGGCTTCCGCCATATACGACATGTGTATGGGGATCCACTAAACCTGGAGTCACAAGATGCCCCGATGCATCCACAATGTCTGCTTCTTCTGTTCTTTCGCCATATGTTATTTCAAGCTCTTTTGTTGTTCCTACAGCTTGTATGATACCGTTTTCAATCCATAGACTACCGTCTTCTATTATACCGAGTTCCGACATGTCTGTTTTTGCCCTTGGGCCTTGCTTCCCAGATGCCAATGTTGCCAGCTGGGAAGCATGTTTAATCCAAATTATTTTTTTCATTCAGATTCATTTCCTTTTTTCAACATCGGAATATTAACGCCTTTTTCCAATGCTGTTTTTTCTGCTATTTCATAACCTGCATCGACGTGACGCGCTACCCCCATACCAGGATCCGTAGTTAACACGCGCTCAATGCGGGCACCCGCTTCCTTTGTTCCATCTGCAACAATTACAATTCCTGAGTGCATGGAATAACCCATTCCGACTCCTCCGCCATGGTGGAGTGATACCCACGTTGCTCCACCGACTGCATTGATCATTGCATTTAGAATAGGCCAATCCGCAACAACATCAGATCCGTCCTTCATCGCTTCTGTTTCACGATTCGGTGAAGCAACAGAACCTGAATCTAGGTGGTCACGCCCGATAACGATTGGCGCGCTTAACTCACCACTCGCTACCATATCATTAATGATTTTTCCAAAGCGTGCGCGTTCACCGTAACCAAACCAGCAAATACGAGCAGGAAGACCTTGGAATTCAATTTTTTCCTGTGCCATACGAATCCAGTTACATAGGTGTTCATTGTAGCTAAATTCACGTAAAATTACTTCATCCAATTTATAAATATCTTCTGGATCCCCCGACAATGCTACCCAACGGAATGGTCCTTTTCCTTCGCAAAATTGTGGACGGATATAAGCAGGAACAAATCCTGGGAAATCGAATGCATTCTCAACGCCTTCGTCTTTTGCAACTTGGCGAATGTTGTTCCCATAATCAAAGGTAATTGCACCTTTATCCATCATGTCAAGCATCGCCCGCACATGTTTAGCCATAGATGCTTTGGATTGTTTCACATATTCTTCTGGATCATTTGTACGAAGTACCGCAGCTTCTTCCAGGGACATTTTAGATGGAATATAACCATTTAACGGATCATGCGCAGACGTTTGGTCTGTCAGTACATCTGGAATGAAGTTGCGTGCAATCATCTCTGGTAAAATATCAGAAGCATTTCCTAGCAATCCGATTGATAATGCTTTGCCTTCTTTTTTCGCTTCTTCCGCTAGACGGATTGCTTCGTCTAATGAATGCGTTTTCAAATCTGTGTAGCGTGTTTCGATACGGCGATCAATGCGCGTCTCATCCACTTCAATCCCGATACAAACGCCGCCAGCCATTGTGACTGCAAGTGGCTGTGCTCCACCCATACCGCCGAGCCCCGCTGTTACCGTAATTGTTCCTTGCAAGTTGCTATTGAAATGCTTTTTCCCAAGCTCTACAAATGTTTCATACGTTCCTTGCACAATTCCTTGTGTCCCGATATAAATCCAACTTCCAGCAGTCATTTGTCCATACATCATTAACCCTTTTTTATCGAGTTCATGGAATGTTTCCCAATTTGCATAGGCAGGAACAATATTTGAATTGGCAATGAGGACACGTGGTGCATCCGCATGTGATTTAAAAATAGCTACTGGCTTGCCCGATTGAACGAGCAATGTTTCATCATTTTCAAGTTCTTTCAGCGACTTAACAATCGCATCGAAACTTGCCCAATTCCGAGCTGCTTTTCCAATCCCGCCATAGACCACAAGATCTTCCGGATGCTCGGCCACTTCTGGATCCAAGTTGTTCATTAACATACGAAGTGCAGCTTCTTGAAGCCATCCTTTCGTATTCAACTTAGAGCCTCTATAACGTATCACTTTTTCTTCAGCAATTTTCGCCATAATTCAACAACCTCCCTTTTTCTATATCTTCATTATACATAGAGGATTCTAATTTTATTTTTATTAATTGTTGTTATTTTTATAATCTATATTTGGAAATCGCTATTTTTCATCCTAACTTTTATAATTTGTTTCACTATTCCTATTTTATCATGCTTAACACACCTGTAATTTTTCGAAAATAAAAAAGAACCTTACACATGTAAAGTTCCCTCAACTATTGGAATGATAGGAGGAAGGGGTTCTTCCTTCCAGTTGTTTAAATTTCATCGAGAAATAACTTTGGTTGGAGTAGCCCGTTAACCCGGAAATCTCCTCCAATGACAAATCAGTCTCCTTCAATAACCGTTTAGCTTCCCGAATCCTAACTTGGTGTAATACATCCCTAAATAATTGTCCCGACTCGGCGGAAAATCGTCGGCTCAGTGTACTTTTATTTAGCCGGAGTGCATCCGCACAAGCAGTTAAATTCCATTGTGCATTCCAATAATTCGACTCAATCAAAGTCTGTACTCTTTCAACAAGTGAACGTTCTTCCGCTTGCAAATGTGCATCCCCATCTCCATATAGAAGAAGTTCGGTGATAAACGCCAGCAACTCTTGAACAATTTCGTGTATGACTGGTTTCCTAATAATCTGTTGAAAAACCGCATGATAGGAATCTTCCCACTCTAGCGTTTGTATGTTATAAGATTTCATATATCGACGCACTTGAGCAAGGACACTTGTCAAACGTATCCGGACCATTTCGGGGTCAGGATAAGGTTCTTCATACGTGAAAAATTGTTGTTCCACCCAATTTCGAATCTCTTTCGCATCTCTTTTCTCAAGCATTTCAATCCATTGCCTTTGCTCTAAAGGTGTCAAAAAAGGATCCAAGGCCGACCTATTTCTATGTTCACTTTTCGACAAAATAATATCATAACCTTCAAAAAAGATTTTTTCTTTTAGTTGCTTTGTTTGTGCGTACATTTCTTTCAACGTATGAAAAGAAGTCGAATCATTGATCACAATGGCAAGCGATTCTCCCGTATCTTCTTTCCACCAAGCAAGAAATGCATGATACTCTTCTTGAAACAATTCGGTTTCTTGCGTATGCTGAACACATAAAACACAATCCGATAACGCAAATAATTGTTGTTCCGTTGTAAATGGGAACTGGTGCAACCCTTCATATAACCGTGGTAATGTGTCTGTATCCGGCGTCAAAATCGCTATCATCGTAATCGATTGGCTAGTCATCCTTTCCGTCAGAAAAAGGTCTGAGTAGTCAATCCTCATTGTTTGATCATCATGATGTGAGTCTTTTAAATGCCGGTGTCGTTCACTTCTTATTTGGTAGCGGATTTGTTGAATATGCTTAATTAAGTCAACTGGCGAAAAAGGACGAAACAAGACATCTTCTGCTCGATATCGAAGTCCACGGTAAGCTGTTTGAAAAATGCGCTCTGATGAAATGCCCAACCAACGGACATTGCTTTTTTTAAGCAGTTCCCCAAATCTTTCATCTTGTTGCATCCATGCGTCCATATCTACTAGAAGTAAATCCGGGACCTCTTCTTTACCGACTGTTATGAACTCCTCGATGGAATCCCATTTGGATAAATCAATTCCAGTCATCTGGGATTCAACAAGCCAACGAATTCCCTCCGCCTCCAAGTTATCCTTAGCCAACAAATGAATCCTCAACACTAGACCCCCTCGTTACCAATACACTCTCCATCCAGATCATACTTCCATGCCTCCCCAAGCTTTATTCATAGTTTAACATGAATCCAGTCTGCTACTATAAATAGATGGGAAGAGTAACTGGAGGTAATGGGATGAAGTATGTAGCGTCTGGAGACAGCGTTCATCACATTGCCAGTGATGGTTTTGGAGCAAAAACGAATTGAACGGGAGTGCTACGACGATGCAAAATCTCTATTTTGAACCTGCCTGGGATAAAACAATTGCCCCTGCGGATCGAGAAAAAATTATTCATCATTTCCACCAACAAACAAAACAGCTACAAAGCGGCGTTCATATGTCATTTTTGCGGAACGCTCGCAATCATAAAGGCGAGCTGCTAATTACCGTACTCATTCACAATTTCGAGGAAATTAATTTCCGCTTAGACAATACAGTCATTTCCTATAATGAACAAGGCAAACAACCGGCCAATGCTACGTTTAGCTTACGTTGTGAAATTGCTGGCAATACTTCCATGCCATGGACGTTTATTTTTTCAGATGCGAATGAAACAACTGCAAAACCTCAGTATACGATTTGGAATTAATGCAAAAAATAAGCACATTACTTCCGCTATTTCACCGGATTGTAGTGAGATAGCTGGAGTAACGTGCATGGTTGTAAAACGTTTTATATTCTACTCTTTTTTTAAGACATGTTAAAAGAAAAAGTATGAGTAGGCATTGTTTGTTGCGAAAAGAATGGGTGCTATTGTCTTTTAAGCAAGTCTTCCCATTGCTCAGGAATACCAAGTTCCTTAAAATCGATATACTCTGAGTACTCCTCTGACAAGACTTGCAAAGAGGTGATAAAGCTTGTACGATTGTCTTTGTGTAAGAGTTTGTACAAAATAAAAACAGCTGCAAACTTTACTTCCCCTTTATATATAAAAAATGACCCACCTTGGTCCGCATTGTAAAGAGGCGTGGTGGGTTCTGTTAATCCTAGTATATCAGTAAACGGTTATCTTGTACAGGGGTATTTATCCAACTTTAAATTTAGGAATGGAAATGTGGAGCAACATGGGTTGCTTCTATATACCTGCGACATGAAATAATCCGTTAATGAACAGTGAAAGCTATTCATTAACGTGTATAACAGTTAATTTAATACTGCATTTTTGTCGCGCCAAACAGTTGTCCACGATGACTTCGAAAATCAGCATAATGTTTGCATAATCACGATTGCACGAGTGTATTGTCACCCCATTAAACAAAACCTTCTTTACCGAACCGGCACCTTTTCCTGTTTAACTTGGCGTGCAATTTTCTCCGTCAAGCGTGTTGTCACTTTCGGCAACACCATTTTAATAACAGGCGTCAACACAGCGCCCGTTAAGCCGCCTGCATTAACTTCAATTGTCCCTGTCATCGTTGTTTCCCCTGCTGTTTCTTCAGCAGTAAACTTGCCACTACCTGTAAAGTTGTCCGTTAGCCCTTTTAACTCAAACCGAATGATCGATGGCTCATGAAATTCAGTGATGTTTAACTCCATTTTCACAGTCTTTGTAAACCCTTTAAAATTCCCTTCGAATGTCCAAACCGACTTTTGTTCATCAATTTGTTCATGCTCTTTATAGGCAGGAACCATTACCGCCCAGTTTTCAACTTGACTAACGTATTCCCATACGTTCTCTACAGATGTTGGAATGATTACAGAATGCGATGCAATTGCCATACGTTTCACTACTTCCTTCTTATGTATTTATAATGTGATTCTACCTTTAACATTTTAGCATTTTAATTGTATGGAATCACATTTAAGACCTTTTCGAAAGAATTTATAATAAGTCGCAGGCATTCAAACATTTAAAGAACCTGTGGTACCTGAAATAAGTTTTGATCATACCGACTATTGAAAAGGGGGCGGCCCTCATAAATCAGATTTCTTCTGACTTATGGGCCCGCCCCTTATTTTTAAACTAATAGTCATTTCCACTTCTTAATGCTATCTAATCTCCTCAATTCGCTTACCTTTTACTTGATTTTCAAACTTCCCTGGAAAGCTTGATCTTCAATTTCTATGACAGGTTCACCCTCTTGCGTTTTACCTTTCCAGATGAGGATAGATAGCCGTGCGGATGATTTAGAGATGTTGTTCATGGTCAAGCGAACGCTGTACACATTACCGTCTTTATCGAGCGCTTTTGCTTCGATTTCAGCATGGTTTTCAGCTACATTCAGCACCACCGCTTCCTTCAATTCCAAACGCAGTCCCTGAGGAGTAACATGAATGCTGGCATTCCCAACTAAGTCGTTAGCCTCTCCCGTTGTCCATTTGCTTTGAATATGCAGTTTCTTTCCAGCCCCAAGGCTCTTTGGAAGATCTACATGACCGTTCGCTTGGACAGTAACGCCTGGCTTAGTTGGATCAGTCAATTGTAGTTTAGCTGTAAATGTTTTACCTCGCGCTTGATTAACGTCTATTTCCAATATTGTAGACTGATTTAATTGTTCTATTTTGATATTTTCATCGGCTTTCAATACATGAAACGTTTTTCCTTCAATTTCAACTTTAATAATGCCCTCGTTTTTCATCGTTGGGTCTGATACAGCAATCTCAAGCACTCCGTCTTTCTCCTGCATCGTAACCGAAGCTTTTTGATATGCCGTTAGCGGTCCGACAGTTTGCTCCTGATCATTCCAGAAATTAGCCCCAATGATATTTTCCTTCACGTTGTGAACAGCTTGAACAGCCGAATCATTACGTAAAACTTTAATATCGGGATTATTCGCGTACGCTTTAGTTTGTTCCTGGCTTCTACCTGGAAGCAGGACGTATGAATACGTGTCATTTTCAGGTTTTATTCCATGGTCAAACCACATAGTTGCGTAGGATCTCTTTATTAGGTCTGCCGGTTCACCATAATTAATATCCTTCCAAGAACCAGTACGTTCTTCTACTTTAACCGTCAGTGTTTTTCCTTCTGGGAAATAATAGCCTATATCGGCACCTTGAACATTCCCTTCAAGAAAAGCCCACTGGGCATTAAACGAATGATTCTGCGGACTACCTAAATCAGGAGTTTCGCCATCAATAATGAGTTTGTTGGATCCATCATTGCGGATCTTTCGATTTTCCACAATCGTTTCTACATTCCGATTTTCACTACTGCTAATCCCAGAGCCCAGTGCAACAATTTCATTATCAAACATAAACCACGACTTTTTGGCAATTAGCGAACTGTTCCAGGCTTTATATGACATACCAGTTGTTCCAAAGCGATTATTCAGTGTGGAACCACCCACCCATGACTCTGGTGAAGTATGCTCTCCACTTCCATCCGCTCTTTTCATCGTATCTACTGTTGTTCCTGGCATCCTGTAAGGGTCTACAGTCGGCCAAAAATGATCACTGTATTGACCTAAATCTGCATTGTACAAATACGTCATGCCTTCGCCTGTATACCAACCTTTGCGGTTTTCATTGTTCATATCTTCATAGTTTTGAATTCGGTTAGAATACATACTGATTCCATATGCATAGCCTTGCTTTCTATGGACAACGCGGTCCATCGCCGCAAAATTTTTATGGAAATCAAGGTCTCCCCGTGGTGTTACTTCTTGATTATCCAATAACTGTTTAGCCAGGACCATATCACGGAAGTTTCCTGTATTTTCAAAGTAATTAAAGAAGGTATCTTCTTGCAGCCAGTATTTAGCCATTTTCTGATACTTTTCCGCATATGGTTCCGGTGCAAATTGTGCCATGCGATTCACACTTTTGATGATTGTATGACCTGCAGTATGATCCTGAAGGAAACTACGAGAAATCGCCCTTCCTCTCACCATATCCATTAAAGCCCCTTTATACATAAATGGCTCATAGGCATTTTCAATCCACTCATATACATTATTTACTTTAGGATCAGTCACATCCCAAGTGGAATCGTTTAATAGTTCTAGTAACTCAGTCAATCCTTCGATTAGTACAATCCCGTAAGATCCGTTGTAGGCAATATTTCCATGCTGCACGAAGGAGCCATCTTGATAAAAACCGTCTCCTTCCGTGACATTTTCAAAGGTTTGACTGAGCGCATCACGTGCAGCTGCAATTTTAGCTGCATCCTTCACAACGACCCCGCGCACTCCTACCACCTTACTAACATCAATACGGTTCGCCCCTAAAGCTTCTCGGTACTTTTCTGGGGTAGTTGCTCCAGATTTCGTTGGATCAGGCTGAAAATGATCCACAACTTTCAAATAGCGATGTACTGTTTCCTTATCCATATAGTCATATAATAACACCATAAGATTGTTCAATTCATTAGGCACACCAATTTCCCAGTGCCACCAATTGCTGTACTGTACAATATTTTCGTTATATTGGTTTTCATATAACCACTCAAGCCCAGCTAAAATATCCTGTAGCAATTGTGGATTCCTATAAAGGGATGAATGTTCATTTGCAAAAGCCTGTGACATTGTGTTTAGATTGCGGTAGTTTTGTCTGATGTCCGCAGAATCATCTTTGCTGGCAGAGTCAGCCCAGAGGAATGTACGGTCCTCATTCTTGACCATACCTCTCCAAATCCTTTCTGCTGCTTGTGTTTTATTCTCGATTACTTGATTCATGCGCTCATTGGACTTATCAAAGTATTCCAGACCTGTAATCTGGTTTTCCCATTTTTTACGGAGCTGATCATATTCGTCCAGTTTTGCAGTTTTAACAGTAATCTGACTTTCACTTTTCAGCATTCCATCTTTTGTCTCAACTGTAATGACGGTTGTTCCCGCAGACTTTGCTTCTATAATGCCTTTTTGAACGGAAGCTACTGCCTCATTGGAAGAACGCCAAATCAAATTTTCGGCATCCGCGTTTTTAGGAGCAATAGTTGTCTTGAGCAAACGAAGTTGACCAGTTTCTAGTTCGAGTTCTTTAGGATTCAAATCCAGCCATTCAATAGCTGGCCCCTCTACATCATCATTCTTAATAACTTTTACGAGAATACTAGCGGATAGTCCATTATCTGTAGAAGCCGTGATGACAGCTTCACCTGTAGAATTTCCCGTCACAGTGCCGTTTTCCACAGTGGCGACTGTTTCATTCGAAGAAAACCATGAGATTTTTGAACTAGCATCAATGGGATCCATGTTCACATTCAATACTGCTGTTTCTTGTTCTTTAAGAATCATGTCACTTTGTCCAATAGAAATCGATTGTGCGGGGTTAATTAATTCCAATGAAACATCGTCAAACATGACTGTACCTGTCCCTGTTTCAAAGAAAAGCTGCACCCGAATACTATCTGCATGAACAGGAACTTTCACATCCATTTTGATTTGCGACCAATCATGAGTGCCTGTCAGCCGATTGGAATATAGCAGGTCAAGTTGCTGATTCCCCTCATACAATACAACCCTCATTCGTGCACCTTGGCCACTAACGATGTTTTCCGTCTTTATCCTAGTGCTTAGCTGATACGTCTTTCCACCTTTCACAGGCACATCCTGCGAAACTGCCGCCCTACCATTTTCCGCAGCAGAAATTTTCAATCCGTAATTTCCTGTATAACTTGCATCTTCTGATATGGATACAACCGGATTTCCCGTTGGTTTCCAGACACTCCAGTTCACAGCTCCTAATTGATGCCAGCCTTCTTTCGCAATTTCAGTCTCTTCAAATCCAGTATTGAGTAATTGCTTCACTTCATTAGCCTGAACAACCGGCATATTTACCGTCATGGCAAGCAATAATGAAAGAATGATAAAAATAGATAGTCCCTTTTTCCCCAACTGCTTCACATTCATTCGTTTCTCTCCCTTATTCCTTGATTTCAATGTAGTGCTTAGAGCTTCAAGAAGTAAACTTGGATGATTGACACGATGGTGGTTGGAACGGCGGTAGCTATTGCTAGGTTGTAGGGATAAATAGTATCTGCACTTTCTTTTTTGTGCAGCCCTAAGAATCTCCCTAATCCTACCAAACTAAAAAAAGTTCACGATTCACAGGCAATTGACGTCACTATCCTCCCTTTTAAAAAAGTTTCATTCCATTATAATTGTAAGCGGTTTCATCCTTTTGATTAAGTTGAAAAGATTATACCCCATAGAACAAATTACTCGAATTTTTATTTATACTATTTAGCCTAATGTGAACGACTTGTATTAGGCTGAATAGTATAGGGTGGCGGGAAATTAACAGTACCAAAGTTTCCATTTTAAAGTATATGTGGTGTATACTTTGATGTCTGCCTCATGTGTAAGTGGGGTTAAAAGCTTTTATAAGTAAGAGGGGTATAAAATGTGCCCCTATCTTTTTTTTGTATTCTTGGTGGAGTATTATTAGGTGCCTGCGCAAGGTGTATTTTTGTTTGCGAAGTGTGGAAATAAATCCGCGGATTTGGGCAAATTGTTTAGCTCCTTCATTTGTACGGAAGTGGCCAGATATTCACCAATTAATTCTAGGCACTGGCACATGTTTTAAAATATGACATCAATTACTGCTTTTTTTCATACTATATTTTTGAGGTGAAAAAATGGCAAGAGTTAAATATCGAGATGCAGATATTGATTTAATGGCAAGGATGATGAGAGCAGAAGCAGAAGGTGAAGGTAATCAAGGGATGTTATATGTCGGCAACGTAATTGTTAATCGTGCCGTAGCAGATTGTTTAGATTTTAAAGATGTAAGAACAATTGAAGATGTCATTTTCCAGGTACAAGGAGGTAATTATTCTTTCGAAGCTGTTCAAAAAGGGAATTTATTTTATCAAAGAGCGAGATCTTCTGAAAAAAGGTTAGCAAAACAGAATTTAGATCATTGGAGACAACATCCAGCAAAATTCTCCCTTTGGTACTTTAATCCATTTGGACCCTGTCCTCCAACGTGGTACGGTCAACCATTTACTGGTCAATTTAAAAATCATTGTTTTTATGAACCAGTAGCTGGGACATGTGAAAGTGTTTATAACGGTTAGATTCAAAACAGTTGGGAGTCAGGCATTGCTACAATTAGGCCAACAGGATGTAGGTCATGCATCGGGGAAGGGGAAGGATAAAATTCTATCCTTCCTTGTTGCCAATCGAACTGCGAAGGGTTCATTTTGCCGTATTTCTGTGTTCTATGCAGAAATTAAGGCACCTTTTTGACGTGGCGTACTTAGAATGCCTTCCCTAACGGACGAGAATGGTTTCAGTGACCTGGCAACCGCGATTGTTGGAACACAGAGATACGCCTACTATTCTAAGAAAGACACGGCGGGAATGCACAATATATCAGCACCTTGGAAAAAGAACTCACGTTGCCTGGCATTGCCTCATAAAGGTATAAAAAAGAGATATTGGCCAAGAGTTCATCTCCCGTTCAATATCCCTATTCTTCAGAACCATTCATACGACTAATTTTGTCTACCGTTTAAATATGGAGACAAGCAGTAGAGGATATTTAAAGAATTTATCATTAAATTTTCCATGATGTTATTTAATACTCCAACTTAATACTACCTCTCCCCAGGTAGTTTCCCTCTCTTAACTTGCCTTCACTTTCAAAATCTGATAACCATTTCTTGCATGAGCCACTCGTATTGTTCAAGATACATAGCATAGTCCTTATTCCCATCAAGAACTCTCGAAGTACCCAACGCATCGAAGATGTGCCCAAAAGATTCTGAATTGACTATTTATTGTTTTTCACGTGCCTTATGTAAATCATGATTATAATTGATGTACAAATCATCGAGGACGATGCTAATTACATAATCTTAACTTTAATAATGAACTTTTTTTCAAAACTAGTTCGTTCAAATACATGTTTTCCTGTTCAGTCAATATACTTTTCGCTTGTAATTCCTCAATTTTTTGTTCATACAACTCTTAAAGTTCTTTATATGCCTCGAAATCCTTTTGTGGAACTGCCTTTTGATCAAATAATTTACGCTCGTATTCAGATGAAGCCTGCACATAGCCCTCCTTTTTCCCTTCATTAAGCCAGAGGAAAAGGTTATCCCTTGGCATTGCGATTAGAAAAATCAACAATAAGGCTATTTCCCATCGTTCCCGCCTATTGGACGATCTTGTTTCCCATGACTATTGCTGGTCCCCGGCTGCTTCTGCTTATTTGGATTTTCCTTAGGTTGTTTTGAAACTGGTTTTTGATTTCCATTATTAGAGTTACTATTTTTTAGTGCAGGGTTAGCTGATTTTCCCTTCTCTACCGGGGAATACTTAAGCTTTTCTTCCTGCACCTTATTCGTTTTTGTCTCAGGTTGCCTCAATTTTGGATCATTAGGTTCATTTGATTTCTTCGATTTTTCATCCCCATTGTTTTTCTGGTTAGACGGCACAGTAGGGACCGATTGCTTATCCGAATTTTTGTGAGCATCTTTTTTAATTTGCTGATTTACTGAATTTGTTTTCTTATGCTGATTGACTTCCGTAGACGGCTTCATTTCATTCATCGGAGTACCTTGTTGACTCACTTTGAATTTGTGAATGGACATTTCACGCTCATTTGCCAGCACTCTTTCCTCCAACGTGCTTTCAGCAATTTCCCAGTTCAATTCTTTATGTGCACTTCGTACTTCCTGGACCGCGCTCCCAACAATTCCTTGTACCTTTTGTTGGCCTTTGGCATTTGGAAAAATTGTTGTAATAATTACTTGCACGCCATTGGTCCCTGCCGATAATTCCTTCACGGCAGTGTCCAACACTATACGGATAGGATCCCCCTTCCACTCAACAAGACTATATCCGGGTTCAGCAAGCTTTTCATTCAGATATCGAAAGGAAATAACCTTTCCCTTCTGATCGACACCCAACTCCAATGCCCAGTCAGTTTCTAATTGAACATACGCCATCACTTTATCATTCATGGGAATTAATGATGCTACGATGGAAAAGAGAAGCACTGCAGCAATCATGGCTGCAGCAATCATGGCTGCTCCAACGAATCGCGGCTTCACTTTTCTACTAAAAAGAGAAGGCGTAGAAACAAGATGAAAATCGACTTCATCTCCAATATCCGGTGTTTCACCAATTGGAATGCCTCGTAGAAAATCACCTTTATCCGTCAGGAACACAGTATATTTATTTTTCTTTTCGCAAACAACGCCTCTGTATG
The DNA here is from genome assembly GCF_033485175.1 of Sporosarcina sp. YIM B06819. Classification (NCBI taxonomy): domain Bacteria; kingdom Bacillati; phylum Bacillota; class Bacilli; order Caryophanales; family Caryophanaceae; genus Sporosarcina; species Sporosarcina sp. YIM B06819. The sequence continues at coordinate 117,834 of NZ_JAWLIQ010000009.1, forward strand.
TCCGCATCATATAAGTTCCCCTTTTATATATTCCTGTATGTACACAAAGTGACTATTCAGTAGTAGCGTCACTGAGATTATATATTTTCTATGTCGTTCTATCGTTTTTCTTGAAACCTCGACAGTCGATTCAAGTTCTTTCATTGGCAATTTTTTATTCACCATAAGATAAGAATAAAAATCAGGTGTTTCAGCGATGATTTGTGCAATCTGAAGGGCTGTCTTCCTTGAATCTGTATGTTTCGGAGATGACCTGGATAGCTCGTGGAAAGATAAACCAAAGTCCTTTAGAAGTTTGGTATATTCCATAATCTCTTCACGACGTTCCACTGCTTGTTGTTCACTCGAATAGGATAAAATCGACGCTTGATCCAATACGTAACGTTGAGCATCAGAGGCTGCAGTTTCATCTTCACCTTTTAATAAATGAATAACGTCATTTCTAGTTGCTTCTTTACGAAAATGATCAATCAATCTTCTCTTGATAATCAAATGTGAAAATGTCGTCAACGATGAATTATCTTCGGGATTGAATTGTAAGATTGCTTCATGAAAGCCGCTCATTGCTATACTAAATTCGTCATCATGCTCATCTACAAATCTTTTGCATACGAAAGAAGCTGTTTTTATTATGAACGGAGTATATGCGATAAGAAGGTCGTCCATAACCTCCTTATCGCCTCTCTTTGCCTTCAATACAAGCTCATTCAATGCTGTATCAGACTTCTTATTGAATATTCCTTGCATGATAGACAAAAGCATACATACCCCTCCGTTCCCATTAAATCCAGTTGCTCTTGATTTTAATGGGTGCAACGGAAAATGAAAAGAAGTTTACTAGAAATTAATCAGTTTTTCTTTTCTTTTCCCACTTGTTTTTGTTGTTCTTTATCCGCTTTACGTTCTGCTTTTAAAGCTTCACGTTCTACTTTTTGAGTTGCTTTCAATTCTTTTCTTTGTTCTTTGTGCAGTGCATTTAATTTTGCTTGAGGAGCTTTTTTCTGTTGCACTTTAGCAGACTTGTCTTGCTTTAACGGCCCTTTTTGCTTAACTGGTTCTTCTTTTACCACTGGTTGCTTTGGAGTTTCAGTTTCTGGTTGCTTAGTAGTTTGAGTTTCTAACTGCTTTTTCTCCCATTTTTCAATGGAACGCTCCATATTACGTTTAATAGATGCCTTTGCGGTTGGATTTTGAACCTTTTCATAGGCTTTTCCAAGCGCATCAAGATTGCCAGCACTATATCCTTTTGGAATTTCTGGAAGCACACTTTCCTTTTTAGGTAATACAACAGTTTTCGTTGAATCTTCCACTACATCAGCAGTAGAATTTTTTCCTAGTTGCCTAAGATCAAGTGATTCAGAAGCTTTTTCATCCGCCCACGCATAGCTTGTTCCTGTTACTGTTACTGTTAATCCTGCAATTAGCAATGCTGCTCCAGTTCGTTTCCACTTTTTATACATGATATATCACCTCAACATTTTTTTGTCCTTTTATGGACATACCAGTTATTCGTATGGGATTCACTTTTTGAGGGGGTCGACGAAAAAAAAGATTCTTCTTGAATCAACAATTCCATCACATTCTTTTAAAACTCTCTATTTTCGCTCTTTCTACTTATCCAATTCCTCAATTTCAGGTACCTGTGCTTGGAACTAATTATTTAATTCACTACAATCGCATGACAATAGTATGAAAATTAGGTGAATTATCGTATGTCTGCTTTTTCCGCATGTTCATTCAGGTGTGTGAATTGTTTGACTTTGCGAGACGCACAGGTATCCTAAAATTAGCAAAATTCACTCTGAAGTGTTTGAAGGAATGTGTTTAGATATTCGGTAACCAGTCAAGAATGAATGAGGAATGATAATTATTAATTCGGTATCTCAATATGAACCGTATTATGAACATAATCAATTAAAATATTTATTTAAAAGGGGAATCCTATCATGAGCGGTAATAACGCAGTATTAGCAAGAAATACGGAGAATGCTCCAAGCAGTATCGGTCCATATTCACAAACTGTAGCTTTCTCTCATTACAATAATATTTCAGCTCAATTACCTATCGATCCTAAAACTGGTAAATTGGTTGCTGGTGGTATAAAAGAGCAGGCTGAACAGTGCTTTAAAAATATCAAGGCAATTGTAGACAGCATCGATCATGTGATGAGCGATGTTGTTAGAATCACTGTATTCGTTAAGAATATCAAAGATATTAACGCTGTAGACGAAGTTTATAAAACATTCTTCCCAACCTATGTTCCTACACGGACGATAGTCGCCGTTGCGGCTTTACCTATGGATGCTTTGGTGCAAATTGAAGCACTTGTTTCACACGGCGAAGGTACAATTCCAAACGCGCCGCAAGCAGGTGATCTCATAAAGCTTACAAATAACACGGCAAATGCACCAACATGTCGTCTATCTACACAAACTGTGTCTTTCTCCCATTACAATAATCTTTCAGCTCAATTACCTATCGATCCGAAAACGGGTAGATTGGTTACTGGCTGTGTAAAAATGCAGGCTGGACAGTGCTTAAAAAATATCAAGGCCATTTTAGAAAGTATCGACGTTCCTTTTGACGATATTGTTAAAATTAATGTCTTCCTTAAAAACCTCTCGGATATGGAAGCCGTAAATGAAGTTTATACAACATTTTTCCCAGACTCGGCTATCGCCAGGACCGCAGCCTATTTCCCTGCACGGACAACAGTTGCAGCTTCAGCTTTACCTATGGATGCTTTGGTACAAATTGAAGCAGTGGTGTCACACGGAGATGGTACACCCCCACAAGCTGTTGAAGCCCGGCATGGAATCGTTATATGGGCAAACAACACTGAAAATGCACCAAAGGATTCACTATCTACACAAACTGTAGCGTTTTCTCATTACAATCACCTTTCAGCTCAATTACCTTTGGATCCAAAAACTGGTGAAATGGTAGCTGGTGGTGTAAAAGAGCAGGCTGGACAGTGCTTAAAAAATATCAAGGCCATTGTAGAAAGTATCAACCACGTTATGGACGATGTGGTTAAAGTGAATATCTTCCTTAAAAATATTACAGATATTGATGCTGTAGACGAAGTTTACACAACATTCTTCCCAGGCGGTGTTCCTGCACGAAGAACAGTTGGCGTATCCGCTTTACCAAATGATGCTTTAATCCAAATCGATGTAGTTGTAGCAAACGCTGAAGGAACACCTTCAAAAGCATAATTTCAGTTAGCTGTGCGCGGAACTAATTAGTTCATTCACTGCAATTGAATAATAATAAGATAAAAATCAGACAAATTGGCGAGTGTCTGATTTTTTTGCTTATTTAGGAGTGTGAATTGTTTGTCTTTTTTTGATACACGGGTACGACAAAATTAACTCAACTTTCCCCCTGCGAAAGTTGAGTTAAAATAATTACATCATCTTTTCAATCACAGCATTTGCTGTGTGCTCTTTATTAATCGTCGATTCTTTACTCGTTCGTTTAAAATATTCTGTATAGAGAAGATCTAATAAATATAGTTGGGATATTTTCGCTGTTAAGCTGCCGCCTTGTAATGGACCTTCATTCGCGCCACAAAGCAGTGTAATATCTGCATAACTTGTCAAAGGTGACTTCGCGAAACGAGTAATAATTATTACTTTTGCTCCTCTTTCCTTCACAATTTTTGCCACTTCAATCGTATCCTTCGTAGAACCTGAATAAGAAATAATGACAGCAACCTCAGATTCTGCCATTAAAGATGCAGACATAATCTGTAAATGAGAGTCAATCGTACATTCTGTTTTATTCATAATTCGCATAAATTTATTTTTCGCTTCCAATGCAGTCATCAAGGAAGAACCGACGCCAAAAAAGTGAATTCTCTCACTTTTAATCATTAGATTTACAGCATCAGACACATCATTATGATTTATTAAACTATGTGTTGCTGTCAGTGCATTCACCGTAGCCGTTAACATTTTCTTAGAAAGTTCATCAATCGTATCCTGCATCGTAACCTTGCTCGATAGCTGTGGAATTTCATCATCTATTGTTGTATTATGGGCTAATGCAATTTTAAATTCTTGATAGCCTCTTAATTTCAACGTTTTACAAAACCTAAAAACACTAGATTCGCCCACACCACACACTTCAGCTAAATCAGTGATTGACATGTAGATGACATCCTTTATATTTTCAAGAATATAATCAGCTACTTTTTTTTCCGCATTGGTAAAACTATTATACCTGGAGTAAATTAATGAAAGGATATCTATTTTGGTCATCAAATGCTCCTCTCAATATTCTCAATGGAAATCAAACTTTTTCTCTATTCGTTTTTCAATAGTTTACTGAATCGCTGCAATAAATCGTTTTGTAATGTCCATAGGTCTTGTAATTGCCGTACCAACAACCGCTGAGTAAACGCCTAACTCATAAACTTGCTTAAGTTCCTCAGGTGTCCAAATCCCACCTTCTGCAATAATTGGAACTGGAAAATCCTTAACTAATTTTTCAATCAAATTTAGATTTGGCAAACTCGTCCCCGCAGTATAATCGGTATACCCATTGAGTGTTGTTCCCAAACAATCAAAACCTAACTCATATGCTTCTTTTGCCTCTTCATACGTGGAACAATCCGCCATAAACAACTGATTTCCATATTTTTTCCTGATACCAGGAAAAACCTCACTGATTGTTTTTCCATCAGGTCGTATCCTCTTCGTTGCATCAAGCGCAATGATTTCTACACCTTCCTCATACAATAAATCTATTTCTTTAGCCGTCGGTGTAATAAATACATCTGAGTTAGGATAAATCTCTTTAATAATTCCGATGATTGGCAAACCTACCTGTTTTTTGATTTCCTTAATATCTTCAACACCATTCGCCCTAATCCCTTTCGCTCCACCCTCCATCGCAGAATAAGCCATTCTACCCATTATAAAAGAGCTGTGAAGCGGTTCTTCAGGAAGTGCCTGACAAGATACAACAAGTCCACCTTTAATCTCTTCAAAAACTGCTTTTGATTTTATCATATAAACACATCTCCGTATTTTATTCTGACTCCCTTAACTATTCACGTTTACACAGCTACTTTTCGTTCTACACTTTTGAAAGCTGAATTCGCAATTAACATTAATATATAGGAAATTAAACTGAACCCGACAAATGGAAGAAGAGCAGGTAGTAACAACATCAGATACCAAAAAACTATGAGCGATAATACCATTAATAATATGTGTAATGGATGGGATAAGGCAATTACTCCAGCATGTCTAATGACTTCAGGAAGACTAATTTCAAAATGAACATACACCGGAATAATAAATAAAGTTGTCATTAAAAATACTAGGCCAAACATAATCGTAATACCTACTAAAACAACAGACATCGAACTGAATAATTTGATGTAATAATATATACTAAAACCTAATAATATCATACCATACCCTAGTAAATTCGATTTAATAAAAACCTCTTTATATGTCTTCACAAAAGTTTTAAACACCGGAAAGTCTTCTTGTTTCATAATCCATTTTCTAATAACCCCAAACATCGTAAACGTGGCAGGGAAAATTCCACCGATTACAAGTCCAATCAAACAAAATAAAATCCATATTATTTGAATATGTAAAAGTTTTGTCAGCCACTCTGCAAACCTCATAAATTTACTATCTGGTTTAAACAATTGTTACACCTCACCTTAATCTTACATATTGATTTTCTTCCGATTTTAGATGATAAAAACTTAGCGCATCAGCTGAAGATATTAGTTATTATTTTCTTACCCTAGCTGATGCACCCATTACCAATACATATATCTAATATTTGAACTGATCATTTTATGACTTAAGCCAATCCAATGTGAACGTCCCAAATTGAATGTCCATGTTATTCCAATTAGAATAGTCATATACGCGTTCATATAGGATACCTATTTCACCATTTTTCAATACTGTTAAACAAGAATATCCATAGTAATCTTCTTCAATGACTTTGCTGTACGGCCAAGTCTTCCCACCATCTTCACTTAGACGAACCGTTCCTTTCACCCTAGTTTTCTCATCAGCTGGATTCGCAAAAAGAACTCGTGTCTTGCCATCTCCTTGATCCGGATACAGAACCACAGTAGATTGACAAATTGGATCCAATAAAGTCATATCAAATGTTACTTCTCCCCAAGTTTCTCCACCATTTGTGCTCTCTGTAACCGCTGTTCTTTGAAGACCAAAATGATTTCTCATATAATAGCGTAGCTCACCTGTTGGCAATTCAATAACTTGTGATTCTGTTAACATATTTTTATTCTCTGAGATTGTCTCCGCAGACAGTGTTTCCCCTTCTACAACTCTTCCTTCATTCGGGGATTCGCCGCGCTGCCAAGTTGCACCAGCATCATCACTGTAAATCAACGTACATGACATATGGCCAGTTTGATTAGAAAAATAAATAGGGAAGATGAGCCTTCCTGCTTTCTCTCCATACTTTAATTGGATTCCACATCCTGGACCAGATCCTATAAAGCGCATCCACTCTTCTTTTACAAACGGATTTAACTCTCTTGGTTCTGACCATGTCAGTCCATCATCTTCACTTTGAATGATTTGTAAAAATGAAGTTCTTGCCTCTAGCAAACTTTCTTGAGGATCAATGCCTTTTTTATAATAAATATTGCCTCGTGGTTCACCAGATTCGAACACATAGCCCTCTTTATCGACAGTATATTTTGCGATATTTCCTTCAACATCTTCCACTTGACCAGTTTCAGACAGCAAATACGTATTTCCCTCATGATCAAAAAGTTTTCTACGTCCATCTTCACTAAAGCCTTTTCCTGCTTCACTTGCCCATAAGCCAATTCCACCTGGCGTATGCATATAGAGCATATAAACCGTACCAGTTATTTTGTCTTCAAGAAGTGCCGAATCAATTGCAGCTGCGCCGTCCAGACCTTCCCCAGCAAATGCAACAAGCCTTTGGATATGACCCCATGTTTGCCCGTTATCTTCACTCCGTCGAATTGCGATTTCAATTTGATTTGGATTATCAGTTTGGTCAACGATTCTTGCGTCGATACCAGCGATGACTGTTCCTTTTCTCGTCGTAATCATAGAAGGAATACGGAATGCTTTCGACCCATCATAATTAGGATAATACAAAGCTTGTGTTTCAATATTTGCCATGAATAAAAACCTCCAGTAGTATTCCCACAAAATTAGTTACACTTTAATAGTAGTTATAAAATATGAGATTGCCGCAGGAGCTTTATACGGCAATCTCCATCAAATTATTCTCCTTTTAATAAATCTTCCACTATAGGTGCCTTATCTAGTTCTTCAATCATTTGCTCTCCACCATTTTTCAAATAATTTTTCACGTATTTATCCCACTCTTTATCAATATCCACTTCACCAACAATTGCTTTCATTCTAAACTCGTCAACGATTGTATTTAATTGTCCACTATAACGATTCTCGAGTTCTTTCAAATCTGTTTCATTTAACATATCCCATTTATATGGACGAATTAACATTTTCTCTTGAATGTCATCACGCGCATAAAATTCATTTTTCAGCTTCAATGTATATTCAGAATTGATCCACTGTACTCTTTCTTTATCATACGTTCGGAAATTGTAAGCCCAAAATCCTGAATTACCTTCTTCTTTTGCAAATTCTGGTCGAACTTTAAGTGCGGATTTATTAGGTTCTCCCTCCCAATCAGAGTGCTCTCCCACTTCTCCGAACAATGTCCATCTAGCATCATTATCATGGTTAATATAGTCGAAGATTTGGAGAATGCGTGCCAGTTCCTCATCCGTTACGTCCTTCGAAACATAGAAAGAATCCGCTAAATTTACAACTGGAAGATACGCTCGAACACCTTGATTTCCATCTGGTCCAATTTCTGGTCCCGTTGCAAGAATTTTAGCCGTAGATTGAGGATTTTCAACGATATTTTGTGGGGCACGACCTTTTGCCCAATCATCCATTGCTAAATAGGAAGGCTGTGCAATATAGTAACCGATATTCCCTTGTTTATATTTTTCCCAACTCGTTTTTTCATCAATGGTAGTAAACTCCGGATCAATTAGCCCCATGTCATACCATTTAGCCATTGTCTTTAAAAACTCTTTATACTTTTGAGATATCTCTGTTTTGACGAGCTCCCCATCTTCCAAAAAGTTATAACCACTCCCTAGACCAAATGCCCCCAAAAGCGACTGTGCCCAGTTTAAGTTATTATTTGCTGGTGAAATCCCGTACGTATCATTCTTACCATTGCCATCTGGATCATCAAAAGTGAAAGCAGTTAAAATCTCTTCTAATTCATCCAATGTATAAGCTGCATCTGTATAAAATATTTTCTCTCGTCCACCGCTCGGCCCTACTTGTGTCATTTCACCCGGCGGTTCAATCCCTAAATTCTCTAACCAGTCTAGACGTAATGTTGGCCCCCAAGGTAAACCATACACATGAGAATATTGTCCAACTAATTGTAAGTATTCATTATCCGTACCCTTTTTTAAATTCAAAATGGGTCCAGGCTGATTTTCCTCTAACATTTTCATATAACGCGGTGCATATTTCTCAAGCATTTCTTTAGGAATTGTTCTTGTCAAACCAGAATCATATAATTGTTGTGACGTTTGTCCACCCGCTGTAAAAGCAAAAGTATCGGGAAGGTCACCAGATGCGACCATCAAGTTAACTTGTTCAGCATTCCAAGTATCAAGCTTTGTATTCTCGATTTTAATATTAAATTGTTCTTCTAAACGTTTCTGAACATAATTGTCATCTTCGACTTTTCCTCTTGTAATGGAACCAGAAAGATTAAGTGTCAACTTCTCAGAAAAGTCTCCTGCTTCAGGCAATTGAGCGACATCAACTTCTGCACCTTCTTTTTTTCCTGCCTCTGAGCTACAACCTGCAACGACCAAAGTTGCTGATAACAAAGCACCCATTACATAGCGTTTCATCATTAATCATCCTCTTCTTTTTTATAGTGTTAACCTTTAAGTGATCCAATCATAATCCCTTTTATAAAGTACTTTTGAATAAATGGATAAATCAAGATAATCGGCCCGATTGAAATCATAACAGTAGCTGCACGCACATTACTTTGCATTAAGTTTTCATTTGCTCCAGCACCTCCAATCGCACCACCGTCAGCAGATTGAGATAAATCCATCGCTGTCAACATATCCCTTACAATCATTTGTAACACAGTTTTAGATTCGTCTTGTATATATACCAATGCATGGAACCACTCATTCCAATGAAAAACCGCTGCCCATAAACCAATTGTTGCAATAACAGGTTTAGATAATGGTAAAATAATTTTTGTCAAAACCGTAAAGTAGTTTGCACCATCCATTACAGCCGACTCCTCAATCCCTTTGTCAATTGTCATAAAGTAATTTCTCATAATAATGATATAAAAAACGTTGACGGCCGATGGAAGGATTAACGCCCATCTTGTATTCAGTAAACCTAGGTTTTTGATCAGTAAGTAATCTGGTATAATTCCACCAGAGAAAAACATAGCGATTAAAAAGAAGATTGTAATTGTATTTCGATATGGCAAATCCCTTTTTGATAGTGGATAAGCTGCTAGCATCGTAAAGGATACGATTAAAAATGTACCTACCACCGTACGAATAATCGTATTAATATACGCTTGCATAATACTTCCATAGCCAAATACAAATTGGTAAGCATCTGGAATCCACTTTTCTGGCCAGAGATTCATGCCAAGACCTGATATCTGATTCGGGTCAGAAAATGATAAAACTAGTGTTTGCCAGAAAGGATAAAGCACAAGGATTGAAAAAACGATAAAACTAATCATTAATCCCAATTCAAACAACGAAACTCTTTTTTTGCCTATTTTCATATGCCATCCCCCCTTCCTACCAAATTCCATGTTCACTTCTGCGACGTATAATCGCATTTGCACCTAATATGAAAATAATTCCGATGACATTTTTAAATAGACCGACTGCAGTTGCATAGTCAAATTGAAATTGTTCCAAACCGCTCCGATACACATATGTATCAATAATATCCGCGACCTCATAAACAAGTGGATTATACAAGTTTAATATTTGATCAAAGCCAGCATTCAGTATTCCACCTAATCGGAGAATGAAAAGGATGATGACCATTGGCATAATCGATGGCAGTGTAATATGAATCATTTTTCTAAATCTACTTGCACCATCCATATCTGCTGCTTCATACATTTCTGTATCTATCGATGCAATGGCGGCTAAATAGATAATTGCCCCGTACCCAATCTCTTTCCAAACATCAGTAATCAATAAAATTGGAATAAAGAAAACTTTGCTCGCTAAAAAGTTAACAGGATCTCCACCAAAAACAGTAATGATAAAATTAACAATTCCTCTTTGTGGTGAAAATATTTCAATAATCATTGCCGACAAAATAACCCAGGACATAAAATGAGGCAAATATGAAATTGACTGGGTAACTTTTAAAAACTTTGGAGATCTAATTTCATTTAGCAAGATCGCAAAAATAATTGGTGCTGGGAATGCAATGAATATTTTTAAAAAGCTAATAACGATTGTGTTTTTTAATGCTCTAATAAATAGAAAATCCGAAAACATTCTCTCAAAATGTGCAAAATCATTCCACGGACTTCCCCAAATACCGAGTCCTGGTGAAAAATCTTTAAACGCGATAATGACACCATACATTGGAAGATAATTAAAAATAAACATCATAATGACCGGGAATAAAAGCATAAAATAAAGTAACTTCATTCTTTTTATTTGGACCCAAGTGGACTTTCTTTTATCTTTTAAATTAACCGAAGCCACATTTGCAGTGATGTTTTTTTTCATGTCTTCACCCCTCTTTTCATAAATGATCATAAATTCAACAAAATGATCCACATGCCTTTACTAAGTTCCTCATCATACAAAGCAACTCTAAAAATTCACTATTTACACGCCAATAAACTCTAATTAACTTGAATATTCAGTAATGAAAAGCTGTAAAAATTGACCTAGCTAAACTTTAAAATCACTTTATCAATTGTATTTTTAATTTCTGTTATTTTATCTAAATCCTCACCAGTTACAGGCTTTAACGGTCCTCTTACACTTCCAACATTTATGCCTCTTAACCTTAATATCCTTTTAATCACATCGTACATTGAACCATTTAGCGAACACAGCGCAATGATAATATCATTTATATCTCTTTGAATTTCTCTCGCTTCTGAAAATCTCCCTGCTGTTACGAGCTCTTCTGCCTTCAAAAATAACTCTGGCATAACGCCATACGTACCACCGATTCCACTGTCAGCTCCTATTAATCGGCCAGCAACATATTGCTCGTCTGGCCCATTAAATACAATGAAATCTTTATGAGCAGCAGCTTTAAACCTTTCAATATCCATAACTGGCATCGAGGAATTTTTAACGCCTATTAACTTCTCATTTTCCAATAATTTCTCTAACAGAGTGACAGAGAGATTATATCCTGTCGTTTGGGGAATGTTGTAAATAATAAAAGGTAGTGCTGTTGCGTCCATTATTTCTGTCCAATAAGCTTCAATTGCATTTTCAGGAAGTTGAAAATAAATCGGAGGAATCGCAGACAACGCATCATACCCTAAGCCTTCCGCATACTTTGCTAATTCTAGACTTTCTTTAGTTGAGGGTGCTCCAACATGTGCAATTAAAGTCAGTTTTCCCTTCAGTTCTTCCGCAACATATTTTAATGTTTCTTTTCTTTCTTCAAGGTTCTGATAAATACATTCTCCTGAACTTCCACCAACATAAAGACCTTTTACTCCTTTTTCATAAAGATAATTCGCTAGCTCTCTCGTTCTTTCAAAAGATATTTCCCCTAAATCATCATAACAAGCATAAAAAGCAGGAATGACCCCTTTATATTTACTTAATGCCATCTTTTTTTTCCTCCTAGCAACCCTTTTTGTAAGCGCTTTATAAACTTACATTATCACCTATTCTGATAATTGTAAATAGTTTTCACTATTTTCTTTGAATGTGAAAAAAATATCTACCAAGTATAAATGCGGGAGCCAGGCACCGCGAGTGTTGGAACTTATTTCAGGTACCTGTGCGCGGAACTAATTAGTTAATTCACCACAATTGTATAATAATAGAATTAAAACCAGAAAAAATGTCTATTGTCTGATTTTTTAGCATACTTATTTAAGTGTGCGAATTGTTTGACGCACAGGTATTAAAATTAAGCTTACCTTGAGAAATTACTGGAAATACTTCCATGCCATGGACTTTTATATTTTCAGATGCGATTGAAACAACTATTGCTGTTCAGTATACGATTTGGATTTAATAAAAAAAATAAGCAAATTACTCCAGCTATTTCACCGAATTAGAGTGAAATAGCTGGAGTAATTTGCGTTAGTTATAGTAATTTAATGCCTGATTTTCCATCGTAGTATTAGCCAAACGTCGCTTGGCATTAATACAATTTATGTCCTTCAAATTGCAGCAGTACCAAGCACCACACACCCAAAAGAAAAAGTAAGAGTAGATAATGTTTATTGCAAAAAGAATGGATGCCCTTGTCTGTTAAGCAATTCTTTCCTTTGAACAGGAATACCGAGTTCTTTATAATCAATATACTCTGAGTAGTTCTCCTCCTACAAGACTTCCAAAGACGTGATAAAGCCTGTACGATTCTCTTTGTGTAAGAGTTTGTACAAAATAAAAACAGCTGCAAATACATCATTTTTATTAAATCATTTCTTTTTCGATTTAAAAAGTTTTGGTTCGATAATTAGCTTTTTTCCATACAATCTCCCGTAGTACGCGCAAACACTTCTAATATATGCAAGTGTGTGCAATTAACTATCGATGTAGTAGCTAGATATCTTGTAATCTTCCACTATAATAGCTTTGTCTCCGCTTGATAGGTTCCTAAAAAGTTTAGAAAGTTCTCCGATAGAAAAAACTTCAATTGCTAATCAAAAAGGAAATTCACCATTATATTATGATTTGTGATGAACTACAAATCGTTCAGTCCGGCTTCTTTCAATTTGCTAGTCTAGCTTTTTTGAAGATTTATCATGCGCTAATTAAGTTTGAAAATTAGCGCAATCTTTATATCCTAATGCACCATATTTATGCGTATGGTAGTAAGCAATCCAGATCGAAATTCTATCTCGACGAGCTCCAAATGAGCCATTAGAGTTTCCCAGAGTTTTTGATCAAATATATATATCATTTTTATTTGATGAAAAGTTACACCTTCTAAAAATAAATCGCTATCATTTTTTTGTTTGAGAGTGAGACCGTATGCGGAAAATCTATAGTAATTGACATTTTGTAAAAATGATAAGTCTTCTTCGATGTCATCAATATTTAAATTACTTCTTTTTAAAATATCCAATTGCCGCTTGTATGTTTTCGGTTCTTTAATATGTATTTCTACAGGGTCCATTTTAGTTGCCCCTTTATAAATATAAAATGACCCACCTTGGTCCGCATTGTAAAGAGGCGTGGTGGGTTCTGTTTATTTTATTTCAAGTACCTGTGCGCGGAACTAATTAGTTCATTCACTACAATTGTATAATAAGATGAAAATCAGACAAATTGGCCAGTGTCTGATTTTTTTATGCTTATTCAGGTGTGTAAATTGTTTGTCTTTGTGTGACACACAGGTACCCCAATATTATTTCCCTTTATGTAACTGCAAATGTAACTGCCGTACTTGTTCTGCAAGCTCTGGAACCGGACCATCTACTTCTATATCTCGAATAACTTCTTGAATCGGTAGATTGCGAACACGGGATGCAGGGACTCCCATTTCTTGCAGCCACCCAGCGAGTTGGCTTGATGAACTCGCATATACAATACGGCCTAATCCCACCCAACCATGGGCTGCCGCACACATCGGACAATGTTCGCCTGATGTATAGACCGTTGCTTGACTCCTTTCTAAAGGTGTCATATTTTCAGCAGCCCAACGTGCAATGGCGAATTCAGGATGTTGGGTATGATCCCCTCCTGAGACACGATTATGATCTTCTTTGAGTACATCCCCGCTAGCTGAAACAAGAATAGAACCAAACGGCTCGTCTCCTATACGTAACGCATGGTTTGCAAGTTCTATACAACGCTCTAAATGCTTAATGTCTGTCTCATTAATCATCGGTACATCGCTCCTTTTTGGCTATCATCATATAATCTATTTATGGATTTTACAACTTTCAGTACTAGGTTCTAATTAATTACGAATTCAAAGAAAACCCGAACACTCCTCAATATAAAAACCCTTCCAACGACACATCATATTCCATAAAAATATCCTCAAACAACGCCTTATCAATCAATTTACGGTATACACCATCAAAATAGCCAGCGATATTGCGGATCTCTTTGCGCTTTGTTGCTTGGACAGCAATATGAAGGGCTTGCATCGCCAACTGTTCAAATAAATCTTCTTGTTGCTCATGAATGCTAAATTTCATCATGCGTAATGACTGAACACGATAAATACCAAACAATTGACGTGCTAAAGAACTGTTGCCAATCGTTGTGGACAATAGATCTTTTATTCTCCCAAACAACGTTGTAGATGTAGGAGTCGGCTCCGCAGGATACGTATCTGTAAGAGTATGGGTCTTTATGTTTTTAGATTTAGAAGAAAAAGATTCAGATTCAGGAACAACGCCGTCAGCCATACTGTCACTAGGCTTGTCCGCTGTTGCCGGCGTGGTCAAAGTCGCCTGGTCATCGAAGGGTAAAATAGTATAAATGTTAGCTCCAAGCCCGTTCATGACTGGGCGAATGTAATGAATCCGCTCGATAATTCCTAGACTTTCAAGCTTACGAATCGCACGGCGAACGGTGACGTTAGATTTGCCGATTTTATCTGCCATCGTGTCGTGCTTTAAGTGAGCAGCGCCGTATTTCACGGAATAACGGCGAATCATGTCCAACACAGCGCGATCAGTTGGATTCATTTCATTCCAATGCCTAATAACATGACGGCGTGCTGCCTCGTCCATATCTTGTGTGTTTGCGAAATGTGAATAGGCTTTTAAGTAAGTTGTCATAGTGGTCATGCCCCTTTTATTCTTTATATAGAGGGGAATGAGAAAATCGGATACACTTTTAAAAATATTTTTTGAAAAAGAAAAATCCTTCTGTGGGAGCAAGGATTTAAACAAATGGATGCCGAGGTAAGACTACATGGATAATCTTAATAATGATGACATTGCCGTTTTGATTTTATCGGAATTCAAAACTTTTCTTAAATGTTCTTTAAACTCTTCTTCATTATCCGATTTTAAATAACCATTGATATGGCCGGATATCTCTTTTTTTAATGTCTTATCAATTTGAATAACTACAGGTTAAACTTTCTAAATCATGATAAATATTCTGAACTACAAATCGATATTTATCCATCTT
Organism: Sporosarcina sp. YIM B06819; assembly: GCF_033485175.1. Taxonomy (NCBI): domain Bacteria; kingdom Bacillati; phylum Bacillota; class Bacilli; order Caryophanales; family Caryophanaceae; genus Sporosarcina; species Sporosarcina sp. YIM B06819. Next base: position 133,258 of record NZ_JAWLIQ010000009.1, read on the forward strand.
TTCACTTCATTGTTTGTCTATATGTGACACACAGGTACCCCAAAATCAGTGTTATACCGTCACTAATTCTAAAATAGCCTTTTGCTATTGGTCTATTTTTGACAATTGCGAAGATATATCTTCCTATTATTTATCTGTTTGTTTTTGCTTCTTTTTCAAATACTCCGCACGTATTTTTTCAAGTTGCTGCTTTTTATCAAATTTGGCAGGCTTGTTTTTTTCATGATAATTTGTCACAGCTGCCTTACCTTTGTAATCCAATTGATATTTCCCCACTTTTTTCACCTACTTTTCTTGTCTTGAAAGAGAATCTATTCAACAAATATTATATACCTCATTTTACTGAAGTAAACCTTATTCATTTCAGGCACCAGTGCGCGGAACTAATTAGTTCATTCACTACAATTTTATAATAACAGGATGAAAATCAAAAAAATTGGCGAATGGCTGATTTTATTATGCTCTTCCATGTGTGTGAATTGTTCGTCTTTGTGCGACGCACAGGTACACTAAAACTAAAGCAACATTCGCAAAAACTGTTCGAAATTCACGCCTGCCTCGCTTGGAATTTGCTCTTTCGATGTAGCTTCAATCGCAGCGGCTAAAAACGACTCTGCAAGCTTCATCGACACTTCTAAATCCTGCCCACGCATCATCCCACCCATTATAACAGATGCAAACAAATCACCCGTTCCCGAATAGCTCTCGCCATTATAGTCGCGGATACTATGAAATGAACGATCTGCATCGACATACATATTGCCTACATAGCGCCTATTCGGAACTGCTGGTGGCGGATTCAAACCAGTAATAATGACGTTCGCACCAGTTGCCTTCTGTAGCTGTTGGCCCGCCTCCTCTAGTGTCTGAATATAATCTGAATCGTCTTGATAGCTCTGTAGTTTCTCATACGACAAACCTGTAAGCAAACAGCACTCTGTAACATTTGGCGTAATAATGTCTGCACTCTTCACGAGTTCCTTCATACGATCAAGCAAATTGCCCGTAAACATTTTATACACATCACCCATATCACCCATCACCGGATCGACAAGCAGCGTCGTTTCGTCTGAGTAAAACACGTTTAAAAACTGAAATATATTATCGATTTGCTCTTGTCCCGTCACAAAGCCCGTATGAATGCCATCAAAAGTTGCACCAAGCTTGCTCCACTCATCCACAAAGAAGTCCATTTTTGACGTTAAATCCTCACAATAAAAGCTCGAATACCCTGTTTGCGCCGTAAAAATCGCAGTTGGCAACGGTACTGCCTGAACACCCATCACTGACAGCACAGGAATCGCAGCCGTTAACGAGCATTTCCCAAAAGATGACATATCCTGAATTACAGCAACTTTTTTCATCATACTCTCCACCTAACTAATTCTAACTTGTACTCTCTTCATCGTATCATAAGTTGGCAACCGCAAAAATACACAAACTTATAATAGAGATATTAAAATTATTTATTATTGCAAAACAATCTGACCCCTAATATTAATATTGAATTGACACTTTTACAATGGTCAGTCATTTGCTAAAGTGAAAACTATCAAAGAATTCATTATAGTGAGGACGATGAAAATGCAAAACATACAAAATCAATCCTATACAAAAACGCGTACGAAAACTTTTGATTTAGTCATAACCGCATTTTTAGCAGCACTGATTTTCGTAGCAACACTGATCAATATTAAGTTACCATTCGGGCAAGGTGGACTGATTCACTTAGGAACATCTATGCTTTTCATGTCTGCAATTTTATTCGGTCCTAAAAAAGGGGCACTTGCTGGAGCAATTGGGATGGGCTTATTCGATATCTTAGGTGGCTGGGCAATTTGGGCACCAACGACAATCGTCGCTCGAGCATTACAAGGCTTCATCGTCGGAAAAATCGCCTGGTCGAAGGGACATCGAGGCGACAACGTTGGACTAAACATTTTAGCAGCGGTTGTGTCAATGCCGGTGATGATGGCGGTATATTATATTGGACAAGGTATTATGTTCGGCAACTGGATTCAACCTTTGGCATCTATTCCAGGAGACATGATCCAAAACGTTGTCGGTTTACTAATTGCAATTCCAGTATGTATCGTGCTGAAAAAAACACCTTATTTCCAAAGAAAGTTTTAACCGTAACAAATAAATGTAAGCTTCAAATATTACACAACTTCTAGTGAAGCACAAATCGTGAGACATCACGGTTAATACTTCACTAGAAGTTTTTTTATTGTCAGGTATCTATGAGAGGAATTAATTAGTTAATTCACTACAATTTTATAATAATAGGGTGGAAATCAGACTTATCAGCAAATCACTGATTTATCTGTATATTTATTTAAGTTTGTGAATTACTTGTTTTTGTTTGACGCACAGGTACCCTAAAATAAATCTTCGGAACTTCCAAACCAAGTACAAAATGCCTGCACAGAAAAGTATGCTGAATTCAATGTTGCACTGGTACCTAAAGTTTGATGTATAAAGTAGCGGGGTTACCGGTATATTTATTCAAGTGTTCTAAGGATAAATGGTATAATGATTGTATAGTTACTACAGGTGTAATACATATTATATAAGGAGTTGAAAGAAATGAAGGTGGATGTTATGGAAAAACCACAGTTCAATGTTGATCAGGTTGTCCCAGCCTCGGTTGCCGCACGACGTTTTGGAGAGGTTCGTAAAAATGCAAAAATCGCACCCCAATTTATCTCCGATAACAATCGTATCGATACGGTTGTTCAGAGCTATGAAGCGTATGAAAAAATGTTTATGGAATTGGAAATTCTTCGTGAATTAGCATGGGAATACAATCTTTCACTTCGTATCCAAGACGCAGACCAAAATCCTAATAGATATAGTCTAAAAGAGGTCATGGGAGATCACGGTTTTGCGGAGTTCCAAAAGGTTAATCCAGATGATATAGCCGATGATGACTTATTTGGTTGATCGGTAATGAAGAAGTTCGATATTATTTTCATTGAGGAAGCGAAAAAGGACTATAAAAGGTTGGACGGATCTGAAAAAAAATTTGTGGATATTGCACTTGCGAAAATGGAGCAACGGGCGGATGAAATCGGGGAAGACTTAACGAACAATTTAATTGGTTGTCGGAAAATCAAGTTCAGAAAGATTGGTATCCGAATCGTGTATCGAATGATTGGTAACAAAACTGAAATCGTTGAAATCATTGCCATTGGAAAACGTAAAAGTAATGAAGTTTACGAGAATGCTTTCAAACGATTAAAAAACAATAAAAACACCTTTCGTTGAAAAACGGGTATAGAAACCGTAAAAACCAACGTGGAGGTGTTTTTATTGTTTATTTTTCAGGTACCTGTGCGTGGAACTAATTAGTTCATTCACTACAATTGTATAATAATTAAGATGAAAATCAGATGAATTGGCGAGTGTCTGCTTTTTTGTATACTTATTCCGGTGCGTGAATTGTTTGTCTTTTTGTGACGCACAGGTACCCTAAAAAAAATGCTGTCCCTAAAGTCTAAATGACTTCGGGACAGCACACTTCTTATACGCCTCGCTTATTCCCCCACACAAGCGCATGCAATTGCGGCAACACTTTCACATCGTTCATCACTGGAGAAGCAACAGCCAAATCAATGAGCCATTCAAAACGCTTCAAAAGATGAGGGATCAGAACGGTATCATCTATTGTTGTCGTATCATCGTTTCCGACCTGTAAATAGAAAGGAACAGAAGGGTAGCGCAGATGGACTTCTTCCGCAAACTTGAAATCTGTTTCATCAAAAACAACAATCTTTAAACTTGTGTTTGAATCCGTTAATTTACCTATGAAAAGATCTAATTTGTCAAAATCCGTGATCATTTTTGAACTTGGTGGCTTCGGTGAAAGCGTGATGTCATCGATTTCCAACAGCCAATCTTGCCAAAAAGTCGCTTGTGTTTCGACCGCCACTTTCCATCCTTCTGCATGACAAAGTTCTACTAGTTCACCAATACCTTTATGAAGGGCTGGATTTCCACCTGAAATCGTCACATGCGAAAACGACTGTCCACCGATTGCTTTCAGTTCATCGATAATTTCTTGCGGGCGTTTTGAAACACTCTTGCCCGTTCCATCCCACGTGAAACTGGAATCGCACCAAGCACAAGAATAATCACATCCCGCCGTCCGGACAAACATCGTTTTTTGACCGATCACCATTCCTTCCCCTTGAATCGTTGGACCGAATACTTCCATGACAGGTATTTTCATGATAATTCCTCCTGTCCCGGGCGATAGACGACATAACTCGTCGGCGTTTCCCGAACGATCACTTGGAGGCAATTTGGACGATTTTCTCTTGTCAGAAGAACTGCCTGAATCGATTTCCAAATTTGTTCTGCCATTTGTTCAGTTGTAGGAAAGGCGTTTTGGAACTCGGGATGATCATTCAACACAGAATGGTCGTATTTTTTATGAATCAAATCTTTCAGTTGCTTGAAATCAATTAAAAAACCAAGTTCATCTAATTCATTTCCGCCAATCGTCACATTGATAAAATACGTATGGCCATGCATCACTTGGCATTTTCCGGCATCTTCATGGGGAATGTAATGCGCAGCTGAAAAATGCATGTCTTTGTTTAATTCAAATCGATAGTTGTGCTGCACTTGCGGATAAAATTGTTGCATCATATTGCTGCACCTGCAGTCTTTCGCGCTAGATATGCCGCAAGACCTTCATTGCGCAACACACATGCAGGGCATTCTCCACATCCCGTACTTGGAACGCCATTGTAGCAAGTAAGTGTCTTCTCCTGCACAAAATCAAGCGCACCCAGTTCGTCGGCTAGCGCCCATACTTCAGATTTATCTAACCACATTAACGGCGTATGGATAACAAAATTTCCATCCATGGCCAAATTCAACGTGACATTTAATGATTTAATAAAATTATCGCGGCAATCAGGATAACCGCTGAAATCCGTTTCACTCACACCGGTAATCAAGTGTCGTGCACCAATCGCATCTGCGTACACCGCAGCGAAGCTTAGGAACAAATGATTTCTTCCCGGAACAAACGTTGACGGCAATTCACCGTCTATTTCTGTCACTTCAATATCATCTCGTGTGAGCGCATTGGCGGATAACTGATTGATCAAATTCATATCCAATACTTTGAATGAGACACCGAGCTCCTCCGCAATTTTTCGAGCATGCTCGATTTCATCCGAATGCCGCTGCCCGTAGTCAAATGTTACTGTTGCGACTTCCTGGAAATTGTTCAATGCCCAAAATAGGCATGTCGTACTGTCCTGGCCGCCGCTAAAGACAACCAATGCTTTTTCATTTTTCATTTTACCAATCTCCTTAGTTTTTTATAGAGGGAGTTTTCGAACCTCTTTTTGAACCTTGTTTATCATATCATAGGTGGGCTGGGGGAACATAATCTTCGTACGCGTGGAACTAATTAGCCAATTCACTACAATTGAATAATAGTAAGATAAAAACCAGACGAATTGGCAGGTGTCTGATTTTTTTGTATACTTATCCGAATCTGTGGATTATTTGTCTTTGTTCGACGCACTGGTACCCTAAAAACTAGATTCGAAGTGAGGGCGCCTTACACGCGGTAGCCGAAGCCATAAGACTGGCAGTGGTTTTCTGCCTGGCATAGGCGAGAGGCATCCGCAAGCGCCGAAGCGTGATTATGGAAATCTCATTGTTCGTCCGATGGACTTTTTCAGTGGTCTCCAAGCAGTGAGGGGTTTTGTTTATTAAACTTTAAAGGTACTGATTACTTCTTGTAGATCCTGGGCCATTGAACTTAAAGCAATTGTTGAAGCTGATATTTCCTCCATTGAGGCATTTTGTTCTTCTACTGAAGCAGCTACGTTCTGTGTATTTCCAGCAGATTGTTCAGCGATAGAAGCTAGACTTTCCATTGTCTCTACCATACTTTGTGAGCTTGAATTAACTTGCTCTATAATAGCAGAAACCTCCTGCGCTTCTGCGGTAACTTGTTCAATGGCCATTAATATGTCTTTGAAGACCTCACCTGTTTGATGAACCATATTAATACCTTCCCCAACAACGGATTTACCAAGATTCATAGATTGAACGGCATTCTCCGATTCAGCTTGGATCTCTAGAATAAGATTACGGATTTGACCTGCGGCTTGTCCAGACCCCTCGGCTAACTTTCTAACTTCATCGGCAACGACTGAAAACCCTCGGCCGTGTTCCCCAGCCCGCGCAGCTTCAATCGCAGCATTTAAAGCTAAGAGATTTGTTTGATCAGCAATCTGAGTGATCAATTCAACGATTTGACCAATTTCCTCTGATTTTTCACCTAAGGCGTTAATAACCTCTCTCGTTTCACTTACGGACTGTTGTACAAGATTTATTTGTTCAACGGTCCGGGTAACCACAGTATTTCCAGCGAATGCTTTTTCGCTTGTAGAGGTCGTTAAATCTGCGACGGATTGAATAGAAAATGCAACCTGATTCATCCCATTTGAAATTTCTTTGACTGCTTGGGAAGCTTCTCTTGCATGGGAAACTTGCGTTTCCGTACCTAAAGCTACCTCTTGAATGGCAATTGAGATTTGTTCAGTTGCTTTACCGGTCTGTTCGGCACCAGCAGAAAGTTGTTCTGATGTTGCCGCCACTTGTTCGGCATCTAAGCTAACTTGTTGGATCAATTGACGAAGATTCATTTTCATTTGGTTAAAGGATTTTGCAAGATTCCCTATTTCATCTCGATTTTTCACCTTTATGTCCTCTTGAGCCAAATCGCCAGATGCGATTCCTTCTGCCACCTTTTCAATTAATAAAATTGGTTTCGTAATCAATCGAGTAATGATTACGCCTATTAAAATCGCCAAAATAATAGCAATCACACTTAAGGTAAGAACTGTCGAAGTAACGGAACTAACCAATGCAGAGCTAGCAAGACTTTCTTCCTTCATAAGCTCTGCTTGCTCTATGGCTATTTGACTTGAGATATCGCGTATTTCCCTCACTAGAGGCATCGCTACCCCAAGGAAGTGTTTTTCAGCTTTATCTGGACTAGAATTCATCAAGCTTATGATTTTGTCTGATTCCAGCTTAAACTGCTCATTCATCGTTTCAAGTTGTGTGAGTGTATCTTTCAGGTCTTGGTGATTAGCTAACTTGTAGGCAGCTTCAATGTGCTCATTAAGGTCAGTTATCACTTGTGCTAACGCTTCCGGTGTACCCTTTTCCTGTAATAGCACACCTCGCAAGTTACTGACTTCTTGCGAAGTACTTATCTCCATTTTCAATGCATGCGATTCAATAACCGCTCGTCGATCTACCAAATCGGAAAGAGATTTGTCTACCTTCTGTATATTGTAATAGGATATAGAACTAATGATTCCAAGAATAAATGCAACACTTAAGAATGCGCCTAACAATTTATTTCCAATTGTGAAGTTCATTCATATGACCCCTTTCCAGTTTTATGAATACTGATTCTTTTATTTTATCTTCATAATTAATACCAAAACTACTGCCTAAGATTATCCTGAAATCAACCTTCCGTTAATATTTCAATCATCAATGTTGTTTCAAGCCTCTCTGCTCTCCTTAATGAATAACCCTGTCCAATAGAAATCAATACCTTTCTGTAGTGGTAATAAAGCGCTGTGTTTATAGTGATTTATGACTAACGAGTAATATTACCGAATGTAATATGTACTGATTAAAATTATCACGCCTGTTGATTAGCTAGTTATTTCCAATAAAACCATAGAAAAAAGACACCTTTTCTGATAGGATGTTAAGCGACTAAACCAACATCCCTACACAAGAAAGGTGTCCTCGGGGAAGGATTGAACTGCTTCCTTCCTTTATGAAACAGTTTTACACAACCCCAAAGCTTTTAGCCATCCTAATTTCACTAGAAGAATTGATGGAGCTTCTAGAAAAGCATAACTATAAAGTAGTAGCACGAAAGTTTAAAGTTGAAGACCTTCTTGATTTCTTTGTGGGAGCTACCCTTGAAAAGTGGGCAGGCTTTCGGGATGGCACTGAAATGATGGCGTCCATCGATCTGTCACCGGTTAATTATTCGACTGTAAGTAAGAAGGCTGCCGATGTTCCTTATAAATTTTTCAAGGATTTTTTTCACCTGTTCGTCAGTAAATGTAATCGGGCAAAACGTCGGACCAAGGTAATGAAACAAGCATTACTACTTGTCGATTCTACGACGATTACGGTCGGTAAAATTCGGTTCCCTTGGGCACCCTACCACGGTGAAAAATCAGTCATTAAGCTACATTTTGCCTTTTCATCAGAAACGGGCATGCCAATTGAAGTGAAGGAAACGGGTGAATTGGATCACGATGAGCCGGCAGGTGAATCCCTTGCAAATCAAGCATTTATCCTCGTTGAAGACCGTGCATACGGCAAACACGCGTGGCTCGATCAATTTAAGGAACAGCATCAGCACTTCGTGATTCGCTTGCGTGATAATGTTGAGTTGCATCAACCACGTTCTCTTCGCCGAATACAAGAGCCTAATTTCAATGTACTTGGTGACGTAAAGTACCAAGTTGACACACAACAATCACGCACCATCCATCGTTATCGCGTCGTCACTTTTAGTGATAACGATGGATACACAATTCGACAAAACGGATGATTAGACAGCCTCATGACTATTCACTGAAAAGTATTACGTTAGCTTTACAGGCTGGCCTGTTTGAATGGATTGATAGCAAGCCTCTAGTACTCGCATATTATTGATTGTAGATTGTCCGGTAATTGCAGGATCAGTATTATTTAATATGGCCGAGGAAAAATGCTCTACTTCCAAACGATAAATATCTCCAGACACTTTTTCTTCCCTACTCATTCCATTTCCTTGTACCAGAATAGAGCCTATTCCGCCATTCACATCTGGACGGAATGCAAAAGGTACCTTAATCGTCCCTTTTGTCCCGATAATCTCGTACTCATTTCTTGCCGTCATGTCAAAACTACAATCGAAAATAGCTGTCAAACCATTATCTAGCTTTAAATGACTATATACGCTTATATCAATCCCTGATTTAGGTTCTATTGCGGCAATGGCCTGTACTTCTATAGGCTCTGCTTCAGTTATATGGCGAATTACTTCTATAGAATAACACCCCACATCATATAAGCTACCTCCACCCATATCCTTATCCATCCTAATATCATCGGTACGATTCTCTAAATAAAAAGAATGGCTGGACCTAATCAGTTTAGTATCCCCGATTTCTCCAGAAGCTATAATTTCTTTCACACGTGCATGTTGTGGATGAAATTGGTACATGAATCCTTCCATAAACTTCACATTATGCTCCGAGCAAATTTGTATCATTTCAGCGGCCTCACCGGCTGTTAATGCCGCTGGTTTCTCACAAAGTATGTGCTTACCCTGCCTAGCACCTTGCAATACCCATTCCTTATGCAAATGATTAGGAAGGGGTATATATACCGCATCGATATCCGGATCATTCAATAGCTGTTCGTAACTTTCATAGGCTTTGGGTATTTGTAAAGCCGATGCGACTGTATGGACCTTACTTCCCCGGCTTGCAATAGCGACAACTTCTGCATTTTCTGCTCGAAAAATGGCAGGAATCACTTGTGTTTGAGCGATATTTGCTGTACTTAATACTCCCCAACGAACTTTATTCATCGTTACGCTCCCTTTATTCTTTATTTTCTAAATGGCTTTAACTCCTCATTTATTGCTCTTGTTTGCGCATAAACCTTTGTATAAATAGCAAATAGCTCTTTATACTTTTCTACATTTTCTTGAATGGGTTCATATGATTTAGGTGTTTCAAGAAATACATCCGCACATTGTATTAGTGATTCAAACCAGCCACATCCATATGCCGCAAGCATAGCTGCCCCCATTCCAGGACCTTGCTCGCTAGATAACTTTAGTATTTTCGCGTTAAAAATATCAGCTTGCATTTGCAACCATGTGTCATTTTTTGCACCACCGCCAATAGAAATGATGGTGTCTATTTTCTTACCACTTTCTCTAAAGATATGAATCGATTCATTCAAAGAAAAAGTAATTCCCTCAAGTACCGCCCGAGCAAAATCCTTTTTCGTGTGGGCCGATTCCATCCCTATAAAACTAGCCCGGATACTGGAGTCAGCATGCGGAGTTCTTTCTCCTACCAAATAAGGAGTGAAGATCAAGCCATTCGCACCAACGGGTATACGATCAATGCCTTCTAACAGCTCAGTAAAATCTTCGTTCTCTGCGAAGGTATGCTTGAACCATTCCAGACTATGCCCCGCCGACAAAGTAACCCCCATCGTATAAAAGGCATCCTCTTTTCCATGATTAAAATAGTGAACCTTGCCATCGAAATCACGATTTTTTTGTTCTTCATAGGACAAAATCACGCCGGATGTTCCAATGCTGCATAATGTGTTTCCTTCCGATAAAATTCCTGAACCAATAGCACCACAGGCATTATCTGCACCACCGGCAAATACTTTTGTCAAATGGTAGAGCCCAGTTGCATGTGCAAATTCCGGTGTAATCGTTCCTACATAACCATGTGATTCTACTAAAGGTGGACAAATTGATTGTTCTATATCAAAAAGGTTGCATATCTCATGACTCCACACTTTTTCACTAACACCTAACAATAAGGTTCCTGCTGCATCTGAGTACTCACTATGTATTCTTCCAGTCAAACGATAACGTAAATAATCTTTAGGAAGCATGAAGTAAGCAATTTGTTCAAAGATTTCTGGTTCATGTTCCTTCACCCATAATAATTTGGGCAAAGTGAAGCCTTCCAAAGCTGGGTTTTTCGTGATATTCAGCAACTTTTCTTTACCAACAACCTCATAGATTTCTTCGCATTGTTTTGTTGTACGTGTATCATTCCACAAAATAGCATTCCGTAATAATTCATTCTTTTGATTCACTACTACAAGTCCGTGCATTTGACCAGAAAAGCTAATTCCTTCAATATCTTGTGGATTTCCTTCAAACTGTTGTACAAGTTCCACAAGTGCTTCCAAAGTTTTCGCATACCATTCTTCCGGATTCTGTTCACTATAACCTGATTTCTCCTGGATAAGTGGATACGCTTTTGAGATTTCCTGACACACTTCCCCTCTTTTATTCACCAATAAAACCTTCACAGCACTTGTTCCTAAATCAATGCCAATCACATATTTCATATTTTATCCCTCATTTATGTTTGATAAAAAGACATACTAGAAACCCCTAATCCGCTTCTAGTATGCCTTAATGTAATACAATAATTATTCAGATGTTACTGATAGTAAATATTGATTTATTGTTGCTCTTAGACGCTCTGCTCTTCCAGAAGTATTCTGGATTTCTCCTAGTTGCATTGCATAATCTTCTAGCTTACGGAAGTTTGTCGTTCCCTCCACAATTTCCTTACCGATACCATGATTATAACTGTCATAACGCTCATCAATAAATCCGTCTAATACGTTATCATCAATTAGTTTTTGCGCTACTTTTAGTCCTACTGCAAAACTATCCATCCCTGCAATGTGTGCATGGAATAGGTCTTCTTGTTCGAACGAGCCTCTTCTAACTTTTGCATCGAAATTCAATCCGCCCCGACCTAGTCCACCATTTTTCAGAATTTCATACATTGCTAAAGTAGTGGAATATAGATCCGTTGGGAATTCATCTGTATCCCAACCAAGTAATGTATCCCCTTGGTTTGCATCTACTGATCCTAACATGCCATTAATACGTGCGAAGTGTAGTTCATGTTCAAATGTATGCCCCGCTAAAGTAGCATGGTTTGCTTCAATATTAAATTTGAAATGATTTTGTAAATCGTATGACTGTAAAAATGCTAAACCTGTAGCAACATCAAAATCATACTGATGCTTCGATGGCTCTTTCGGTTTTGGTTCAATTAAGAACTGACCATCATATCCAATTTCCTTCGCATAATCGACAGCCATATGGAAAAACCGTCCTAAATTATCAAGTTCAAGCTTCATATTCGTGTTTAACAGGGTTTCGTAGCCTTCACGCCCCCCCCAGAATACATAGTTTTCTGACCCTAGTTCTTTGGCAACTTCCAAGCCTTTTTTCACCTTTGCAGCTGAATAGGCAAATACATCAGCATTGACGGCCGTTGCAGCTCCATGTACAAAACGCGGATGTGAAAACATATTGGCTGTATTCCATAAAAGCTTTGTCTTACTTGTAGTCATATAGTCTTTAGTCATTGCGACAATTTCATCTAAATTCTTATTCGTTTCTTGAAGAGTTGCTCCTTCTGGTGAAATATCAATATCATGGAAGCAAAAGAATGGTACATTTAATTTCTCGAAAAACTCAAAGCCAGCTTCGACACGGGCTTTAGCTAAATCCATGCCTTTAAATTTATCCCATGAACGAATCATATTGCCAGCACCAAATGGATCTGATCCGTCCATTGTAAATGTATGCCAATAAGCAACACCGAATCGTAGTATCTCTTCCATTGTCTTGCCTGCTACTTTTTCTTCCGGATTATAGAATTTAAATGCTAGTGGATTTGTGGATTTATGTCCTTCAAATTTAATGTGATTAATATTCTCAAAATATGTCATGTTCAATTCCTCCAGATGTTTTATAATTTTCAACTCTTTAAACCTATCAATTACTTTTTACTAGCTATATCAATCCAGACAGCAATTATTAGAATTAATCCCTTGACGATATATTGCCAGAAGGTTTCGATATTCATCATACTCATACCGTTGTCAATGCTCGCCATGATCAATGCGCCAATGAGAGCACCTACAACTTTTCCTTTACCGCCCATTAGACTAGTTCCACCTATAACACAGGCTGCAATTGCATCAAGTTCGTACATATTTCCTGCGTTTACGGTGGCCGCATTTAATCTACTTGTTAAAATCACACCTGCAACTCCAGATAATGCACCCATTGATATAAAAACCCATAATGTATTACGCTTAATATTGATACCTGAAAGGGCTGCTGCTTCTGGGTTTCCACCAATGGCATAAACGTATCTCCCGAATGAGGTTTTATTCGAAATAAAGATGAAAATGGCTGCCAAAAAAACAACAAGTAATATAGGCGTTGGAATTCCTTGATAGCGATTCAACATATACGTAGCTAACAAGATAAAAAACGAGTAAACGCCAACCTTCCCATAGTCAATTACTGGTGCTGGTAGCAATAATTCTAAACTTTTTCTTTTCGACCGATTCCAGACTGTCCAAAAAATCAACATGCCTATACTGGCCAGTGCCAAAATATAACCTAAGGTAAAAGGAAAATAACTATTACTGATTGCCTTAAAGCTATCATTCAGCGGCGCGATTGTTTGCCCTTTACTCAATCCAATAAGTATGCCGCGGAAAATCAACATCCCGCCAAGCGTCACGATAAATGCTGGAACTGCCCTGTAGGCAACCCACCACCCTTGCCAAACACCGAAAAGCGCACCAACGACAATTGCCGCAATAACGACAGTAAACGTATTCCATTCGTACCAAACATGTAAAATCGCTGCAACGCCACCCGTCAGGCCTACTAATGAACCAATGGATAAATCAATATGCCCGGCTACGATAACCAAGGTCATACCAATAGCTAACACTGCAATGACAGACATTTGGGAAAATAAGTTAGAAATATTTCGTGACGATAAAAATTCTCCACCAGTGAAAAAACCAAATATAACAGCAATTAGCACCAGTGCAATAATCAATGTGTAGGCTTGCATATCTAACTTAAAACTTAAACCTCTTTTTTCCTTAGTCTCTGGATTAACCGTGGGTTGTGTTTTCACGAATTCTTCCCTCCTGTTGCACATGTCATTATTTTCTCCTGAGTTGCTTCTGCTCTTTGGAATTCTCCTGTTATTTTTCCTTCTGCCATAACAATAATTCGATCTGACATACCTAAGACTTCAGGTAACTCGGATGAAACGATCACGATGCCCACTCCTTGATTGGCAAGTTCATTTATTATTTTATAAATCTCATACTTTGCCCCGACATCAATTCCCCTTGTCGGTTCGTCAAGTATCAAAACTTTAGGGTCATTTAATAACCATTTACTCAGGACAACCTTTTGCTGATTTCCACCACTGAGTTGACCAACCAACGCTTCCAAGTTAGGGGCCTTCAAGTTCATTTTATATGTAATATCCCCCGCTGTTTTAACTTCCAAAGCATTATCAATTACCTTTAATTTCATCATCTTATTTAAAGCAGCAAGTGTAGTGTTTTTAGTAATGTCCATTCCTAAAACTAAGCCATAACGCTTTCGATCCTCGGAAACATATGCTAATCCTTCTCGAATAGCATCCGCTGGGCTTTTAATATTTGTTTCTTTTCCATCAATTAAAACACTTCCTGTATGGTTACCCTTTAGCCCACCAAACAAACTCATAAATAATTCCGTTCTTCCAGCACCCATCAGGCCAGAAAATCCAAGAATCTCACCTTTTTTCACAGCAAATGAGGTATCAACGATTACTTTTTTCCCTACATGATCAGTAACTGAATAATTTTTTACTTCTAGTATATTTTCAGAACTAATTGGGCGAGCTTCATAAGGAAAAAGCTCGGTCAATTCGCGTCCTACCATCTTTGTAATAATGAGTTCCTCTGTTAAGTCGGCAATTTTGTCGGTACTAATTGTTTGCCCATCTCTTAAAATTGTTACGGAATCCGCTAGTGCCATCACTTCATTGAGCTTATGAGAAATATAGATACAAGTGACCCCTTCAGCACGTAGATCGTGGAGAAGTTTCATTAAAATATCAACATCACTTTCCGTTAATGCCGCGGTAGGCTCATCCAATATGAGAATTTCTGTTTTCTGCGTCAATGCCTTTGCAATTTCAATAATTTGCTGTTTACCCACTGTTAGCTGCCCGACTTTTGTTTGCGGATCAACATCTAATCCAATATGGTCTAACCATTTTTGAGCTTCTGCATAGATTTTATTCCAATCAATGATTTTCGCTCTCATTAAGTCATGACTTAAAAATAGGTTTTCGGCAACTGACATTTCTTCTACTAATGCAAGTTCTTGATAAATGATCCCAACACCAGCATTTTGCGATTCTTTGATTGATTTAAATGCTACATTTTTATTACTTATTATAATATCTCCGTCGTATGATCCATGTGGATAAACCCCACTTAAAACTTTCATTAAAGTGGATTTACCTGCACCATTTTCACCACATAAAGCATGAATCTCGCCTTTACGAACTGAAAAAGTAACATTATCTAGCGCACGTACACCGGGAAACTCTTTCGTAATTGCCCTCATTTGAAGTGCGTAATTTTCCATTTCGGATTTCCTCCCCTAAAAATAGATAAATTTAAAGGGGGATACGTTCCCCCTTCCAAAATTCTACTTATGGGCGTGCTGGACGCTCATTTTCTGGTACATTTTTATAAACATTATCATATGAATGGAAGTCGTCCTTTATTAGCGTATCGATAATATTTTCCTTACCTACTTTAATCGGATCTAGCTTAATAAAAGGTACATCTAACTTGCCATTGTTTACAGTTGAATCTGTTGTAACCGCTTCGCCTTTTGCCAATTGTACAGCTACTTCTGCGCTCTTAATTGCTATGGCTTTGATTGGCTTATACACTGTCATTGTTTGTGTACCTTCTGCAATACGCTGAACTCCTGCTAAATCGGCATCTTGACCCGAGATAACGACTTTACCAGCTAGGCCTTGAGCATCCAATGCCTGGATTGCCCCTCCGGCTGTACTATCATTAGAAGCAACAATTGCATCAATATCATTTTTATTTGCTGTTAATGCATTTTCCATAATCTTCAATGCTTCATTTGCATCCCAGCCCTTCGCCCATTGATCACCGATAATTGTAATATCGCCTTTATCAACAAGAGGCTGAATAATATTCATTTGACCTTCTCTAAACATCTTAGCGTTATTATCTGTTGGAGAACCACCCATTAGGAAGTACTTTCCTGTCGGTACTTTCTCTACTAAGTATTCAGCCTGCATCTCACCGACTCGTACATTATCAAAAGATACGTAGGCATCGATGTCTGAACCGTTTACTAGGCGATCATAAGCCAATACAGGAATACCTTCACTCTTTGCTTTTTCAACAGCCGGAGATAGGGCATCTGAGTTAATTGCGATAATAACTAATACATCAATGTCTTGGGATAGCATATTTTGAATTTGTGATAATTGTTTTGCCTCGTCGCCATTTGCTGACTGTACGATTACTTCTGCCCCAAGTTCTTCTGCTTTCCCAACAAAGAAGTCACGGTCATGTTGCCAACGTTCTAGTGATAAGTCTGATACTGAAAGACCGATTTTAATTTTCCCCTCTGACTTTTCCCCGGCATCTGCATTGCTTCCATTACCTTCTGTTGTACCAGCGTCCTTACTCGAACCTGCATCTTGACCACATGCTGCCAACAAAAACATCATAAGCAATAGAACAACAACTGATTGTAACCCCTTCCATTTCATCATAACTGAATACTCCCCCTCCTCAGAATTGTTGTAAACCTTTGTACATTTAAATATTAACACCATAAACTTACTTTGTCTATACAATAAACAAAGTTTTGTAGTACAATATTTCTAACAGCTAGAATTGTTAAAAAAAAGTGGAGGTTGCAAAATAATGAGACAAACAACTTGGAATCAACATATCGTCAAGAAAAAGAATAAAGAAATTGTTCTGCAAGCCATTATTAAGCTAGCTCCTTTATCACGTGCGGAAATTGCACAACAATCCGGCTTAAATAAAGCTACGGTTTCTTCATTAGTAAGTGAACTCATCGATGAGGAGCTTATTTATGAATCAGGAATCGGGGAATCTAGTGGAGGCAGACGCCCTGTCATACTGCTCTTTAACGAACAAGCCGGATATTCACTCGGGGTTGATATAGGTGTTAATTATACTTTAGGTGTTGTTACTGATTTAGTGGGTAACGTTATTTATGAAGTGAATCAAACTGTTGATACTAATCTTTCATCAGATCAACAAATTCAACTTGTTATAGATACAGTTCACATCCTTATCAAGCATGTACCTGAAAGTAGATATGGTGTCATAGGCATTGGAATTGGTGTACCTGGAATTGTTGATAATGAAGGCAAAGTATTATTGGCACCAAATTTAAAATGGAAAGATGTAGACTTGTTAAAAATTCTCGAAGCAGAATTCGACTACCCTATTCTTGTTGAAAATGAGGCGAATGCCGGTGCTTACGGAGAAAAACGATTTGGCGCCGGACAAAAAAGCAATAACTTAATCTATATAAGTGCGGGAATCGGAATTGGAGTAGGAATCATTTTAAATGGAGAGTTATATCGTGGCATTAACGGTTTCTCGGGAGAAAGTGGCCATATGACCATTGTGAAGAATGGGCGTAAATGCAATTGTGGAAGTAGCGGATGCTGGGAAGCCTATGCATCTGAACATGCACTATTAAAGCAAGCAAAAGAAATTGACCATTTATCTGAAGTAAGCCTTGGACAATTGATTGAACTAGCCAACAATAATGATAAAGATGCGTTAAAACTGTTCCAAGAAATTGGATGTAATATGAGTACAGGAATTACGAACTTAATAAAAACGTTTAATCCTCAACTCATTATTATTGGAAATAGATTAGCAAAAGCGGAAAAATGGATTAAACAACCCATCATAACAACTGCAAAACAAGAACTATTGCCCTTTCACAAAGTGGATATGAATATAACTTTTTCAGAATTATCCTCCTATTCAGCAGCACTCGGAGTGTCAGCTTTTACAATTGAAGAATTCCTTAAAATTGACCATACTGAGTGAATAAGGTATTGCATTTTTAATTGTTTTAGTACTAGTTACTACATGTGTTGATTAACCATAAGTGACTAGCTGAAATTTATTCAAATACTTGGTGCTCCGTTTATAGTTACTTGGTTTGCTTTGGATTGAACGACTTCTAAACCATTACCGGGCTGTTTTTATGTATAGGGATGCGACTTCTTCTGATGAGCATGCAGACATCAGAGCTTTTACAAAAGACACACCACATAACACGATCACACCAATCGTTCGCATTCGTAATGGTATATATGTGCTTGATCTTGTATTACGAAACAATCGAACATCCGACGAACGTCCACTGGGAATTTTTCATCCACACGCAGATGTCCATCATACAAAAAAGGAAAATATTAGACTAACAGAAGTGATGAGACTCGCTGTTCTCCCAGCAAGATTGAAGGATGAACTGGCTGAAATCAAGAAATTTTTACTTGGTAAAAGGAGTAATGTATCGCCATATCATCAGAAGTGGGCAGAGAAAATTAAAATGAGGATGGTGAGACTTCCAATTCAGGGCTGGCTGAGGGTATTTGAACGATTTATCCAGACATAAAATTAGTAGGAGGTAAAATAATGAAGATAGAAATAAGTGATATTCTTGGAAAATGGATAGAATATACATTAGTAAACGAACAAGGTATGTCTGTATGTGTACTGAACTATGGTGGAATCATTACGGAAATACTTGTTCCTGATAGAAATGGGAAAATAGAAAATGTAGTGCTAGGATTTAAAAATTACGTCGACTACGAATCCAACCAGAACTATTTTGGTGCATTAATCGGCCGTGTTGCTGGAAGAATCCAGGGAGGTTCATTCGAACTTAAGGGGAAAACTTACGACTTGGAAAAAAATAATAAAGACAATCATCTACACGGAGGTTCATCTGGATTCCACCAGGTTATTTGGAATGTGAAACCTTTTCAAACCGTTAATACTATTGGATTGAAGTTGACTCACAAAAGTTCAGATGGAGAAGGTGGATATCCTGGTAATCTGGATGTTACTATCACTTACAAACTGAATAATAATAACCAATTCATTATTGATTACTCTGCAACCAGTGATCAGCCGACTCCATTAACATTGACGAACCATTCTTATTTTAATTTAAGCGGGGATTTAAAAAATACGGTCCATCATCATAATGTAACAATAGATAGTGAACAATTTATTGAACTTGATGAAGAACTCATTCCCACTGGAAAGTTGATAAATGTTGCTGGTACTTCCTTTGACTTTCGTAATGGTCAACTATTGGGTGATGGGTTTAAAGATGATTCTGTGCAAAATAAAATTGCCGGAAATGGCCATGATCATTACTTTATTTTTAATCAGGGGAAGGAAAACGCTGTTGTTGTCAAAGATACTGATTCTGGGCGTATAATGCGGTTGAAAACGAATCAGCCGGGTATGGTTTTGTATACTTCCAATACTATGGAAGATGGAATGGAATTGAAAGAAAATTTTTCAGAGAAGTATCTTGGTGTGTGCTTTGAAACGCAGGGTTCTCCTGCATCATTGCATCATGATGGTTTTCCAAGTGTTGTTTTGAATGCAGGGGAGCAGTATAAAAAGCAGACAGTATTTTCTTTTGGAGTTGAAATATAACTAGGATTTTGCCGATATTTCTGCGAAATGGCGAAAGCCATCCAATTAAGGGATGGCTTATTATGTATAGTGTTCTAAGTAAATCAATTGGCCGCAAACATAAACTTTAGTCTGAGAGTGATATCTCCCGATAATATACTCTGTTACTGTGATTTTATTCCTTATTATGAGTAAAAGAGCTATGGCTCTGACTAACCTATTTAAACAGGATCAAACAACTCCACCAATAACAGTGATACTGCTACTAACAACGTTGCATCCTCACCAAGCTTTGATACCGTAACTTCTGTTTCCTTTGCATTTTGGGTAAGTGTTCTTTGATTATACAAGGGTTTTAACGCCATGCGATGTTAATAATATCTTTGCCAATTATTTAACCATGTATTTGCCAATCCAGTAATACCAACACTTTCCCAGTGTTAATTTTAAAACACATTCTAATTAAAAATTTTATATTGATTTCAATTCAGATTATCTTTAACTTTTGGCATCGATTTGATTAATAATTATACTTTCGGTATAAATATGGTTAACTATAAATAATAATTGTTAATTATGTAATGGACCTAATCAATATAAAATAAATGCCTACTATTTTATTCTATTGTAGGCATTAAAAGGAACATACATTCTATTCTATTTTATCTTATATCCATTCCTTAGGTCAAGAAACAGGTATGAACTCTTGCTACAAAGCATATATAATTCATTTCACAGAATAACTATCAATCTTACAGCACCATCAATGAAATCCTTTAAGATTACCTTCTAGAACTTTGTTTATATGCTCTATAATTTCTCGATTTATAAACTGTCTCCCTATTTTAACTTTATTCATAATGTATAATTTATTCAGAGGTTCACCTTCTTTAAAAGCTGAAGAAGCGCATTCACTAATTTCCTGTTTTATCTTTTTTACTTGTTCAGATTTTTCTTTCGCCTTATATGCTTTATATCTGGCACTTATTAAACGGCATTCATCTGGGAAAAACTCTCTTAATGATTCGTTGCTTTTATATCCAATTTTTTTAGTTACGTCACCTAATTTTAGCGGTGGATACTCATCACTATTAATAAATTCATTCAGTGCAATCCTTTTTTCATCAATACTAAGTCTTATAAAACTCTTTTTATTAAAAAGTCCTTTTTTAATTGGTCTAATTTGATTTCTACTTATACTAATTTCATTTTCCTTAAGTAGTATTTTTTCTATAGATATATTTACACAAAAGCTCAATATTAATAGAGATTCAAAAGAGACTTTCTTAGACTTATTTTTCCATTGCAATATGACAGCTCTATTAAAACCCATATTATACGCCAAATTGTAAATTGAATTATTAGCCGGATTAAAATTTTTAGTTAAGAAATTACTCACTTCATCTAAAATAACATCACGATTGATAATCTCTTGCATTTCACTTTTCATTAGTCCTTCTACATTTTTGTATACCCATTTCTGCCAATCAGTATTTTCTTCACATGTATTATTATTTATTACGAGGTTAGAACCTAACCAGGTTTTACATTTCGAACAATAACCAATTGTTGAATGTAAGTCTAATTGTTTATTCTCTTTCTTACAGGCAGGACAGGTGGATTCCAAAAAACAATTGTGTTTTAAACATATTGTTACTGACTTAAGGGACCATACAAGCTTTTCATATGCAATTTCTTCATTTTTTTGATCGTATATACAAGCGGGACACCAATGACGAACGACTTTTATATCTCCCAGAGATAGTAGTGAAGATAGTTTCATCCATGTTAAATCCTTCAAATCTATTCTATCAGTTAACTCCCTGAGTACTTCTAAAAAAAACAAAGCTTGTTGATTAAATCCATTTATAGAATATGATTTATAGTACACCCTATAAAGATCATTATCGCTATACCCTAGAGTTTCCTCTGTATATGAGGTTGGAAATATTAAATGCCTAACTAAACTTGAAACCGATACAGAATGGGCCTCCGAAATCCGTTGAATATAACTAGTCAAACTCTCAACATCAATACTTTCCTTGCACATCGGTTCTAATGGATAGCATATACTCCTCTCAGGCCCTTTAATATTTTCATCATTCCATAAGGTAAGCATTGAATCACCCCAATTTCATGAATTTATTTTGGCATCTTTGAATTCATCAACTCCAATTCGATCTCGATTTGCCTTTCTTTCTCCTACCCTTCCCCTCTGCTTCGGAGATTTCTGAGATGTGCTTTTTTCTTCAATTTTATTAGTGCCTATTCCAAGCTTTAAGCCCACTCTCTCTCTGCGCTCATTCTCACTATCGCTGTCTTCTACGTACTTCTCCATTTCAATTGCCTCATCCGCCATTTTCTCAACCTTATCTAAACTTAGTGAGAATCTTTCAAAATCGTTTATAGTCAAAGTTTTTTTATTCATATCATTCGATAAAGAATAATCAAGTGTCCGATTAAACCATAACTTCATATTGCCAACACAGCCTACCGAATGCATATAAAAATATTCCCAGTGATCTATCAAGTTTGGCTCATTATTAAACGGTAGATGTTTCTGAAAAGTCCATAAAACACTTTGAAACGCCTCTCTGTCATCGGTTATGTCTGCTTTGTACCTTGGTAAATGTACGTCAATCCCCCGTCGTATTAATTGGCCACTTAGATTTCTAAATTTAAGAATTTCATAAGTTCCAAATAAAACAAATGGGACCATACTTATGGAGGCAAGTGACTTTATAGTATCCATCTGATTTCTAAGACTTTTCCCCCGTGCTATCCTTGAAATATGTTGAGCTTCATCGATTAAAAAAGCATGTGGCTTTCTATATATTAATGCGTTTTCCATTGCTCTTCTATAAGCATTTTTACTTTTATCGGTTGGCATAATCCCTCTAGAATGAACTTCAATATTTACTTTATAATTAATCAATGGCTCGTTAAGCGAGGTCAAAGATCTAATATAGAAATCTTTCCAATCAAAACGCCCATCGTCTGGCGCGATTGCTTCCGTCCCAACAATAGGTATTAACCCTTTATCTAAAAGCATTTCTGTCAAATAAGTTTTATTGTAATCATGAATTATCCTATTAAATAATGTAGATTTCCCAACGCCACTGGGTCCAAAAATAAGTAAAATCTCATTTTTATCGGCAACACTAATCTTATTGTTAAATTCTTCATATGCTTTCATTAATTTTGGATGAGCCACAGTTAGATCTTTAAAATAATCTATTTTCTCATTAGCTGATTTTAGAATCAGTTCGTCAGGAAATAACCGTCTATTCATTTCTAAAACTCCCCGTAGGCAACGAATTTTTGCGTATCAGTTTTTCCTATTTTATCAGAAGGCATTACATTTTCTTCTTTCACAAGATGTAGGTGCCTCCCTTCAGATTTAGGACCATTACTTTTACTTTGATTTCCTTCTCGATCAGCCACTTTTCCCATTAATTTCGCAGCCTTATCCTTTAAATGTTGTATTTGCAGAACTTCTTTTGACTCTGCTGAATCAAGGAATTTTGCAATTATCGTACCTGTTATTTCAATAGCATTCCCGGCATTCCTCATGCGTTGCCTAATTTCAATAGTGGCCATTTGGATTTCTTTTTCGGTACGGTTTTCAAAGGTCATAAAATTTTCTGACCGAAGTTTAATCCAATATTTATTTACATAGGCATAAGCAATGGACATATCGAATGGATCATACCTCACATAAACACTCTGTCCTTCAATTTCCGGGTGATCAAGCATGTCTCCCCAATAATAAATATTATTAATACGAACTCCTCGTCCAGGTTGAATTTTCGCTGTTTGTTTAGAAGTAGATGGCAGCGTCATTATTTCAAATAATTCGTCATACCTAACAAAAGTATGTTCTCGTTTACCAGTTTTGTATAATCGATTTTCATAAAAATTCCGTGGAGAAGTACCCAATGTTGAATGAATTTGTTGATCATATATTTCATAACACCATTCATTCATCATTTCGTGCAATGATTCAAATGTCCAAATTGCATTGTGTTTAGGGTTGAATTTTTTAGTCACTACTCTCACATTCTTCATTATTTGCGTATTCCCTAAGAGATTATGAATAAATTCTGTATTAGTAGTCCCAAATAATCGCTCACAAACAGAACCAAATTTAGGCTTTGATCCCGGTCGCTGTGCTTTAGTGACATTGTATTTCGCTAATAGTGTATCAAAATAAACACTATGAAATTCCTTTCCACCATCGACAACTAACATTTTGGGTAATCTTGAATTTCTCCTCACACATTCCCGCAAAACCATCATACAAGACCGATAACTTGGTGGATCGAAAGTTAAATAGAAAGAAAGTATTCTTCTAGAATAGGCATCAATTAAGAGGCTGAGCCAAGGTCTCCCTAAATTTTCATGTGTATCTGAACAAACTAATTCAATATCTAGTTCCGTATGATCTAAATGACAAACCTGATAAGGAAAATCACCATGTCTCGGAGTAGTTGTCTCTATCTCAAAGTAGAATTTTTCAGTGTCATATGCAGCTTTCGCACCTTTTCTTTTTTCTGTTTGAACATAGACGGGTCTCTTTTTTGATTCTTTCCAAAAGGTAACGAAACTTGGAGGCGTCCATCTCCTATCGTTACACTCTTGATAAAACCGCTTATAAATTGAATTGAGATTAGAACTACGTGGATTTTCAAATTTCTCTTTTATATATTCATCCATTAATCCTATTACTTCAGGGGATAGTTTTCTTTCTCTATTTCCTTGATTATTTCTTTTGGTTATTAGACCTACAAAACCGTTTCCGAATTGACTTTCAGCATCTTTGTATTTTTTTACCCAGTCCCTAAATGTTCTTGGACTAACCTTTAGCTCTTCTAAAGAAATTCCATTCCAGTGGCTTTGCAAAACACTGAACTTGCGATTAGCTTCTTCCAAACTCTTTGGTGAAGCGCTAAGTATTATGTCTAAAACTTCCTCTGAAGTGGAGGATTCATTATTTGAATTTATGAGAGGTTTTATTGTACCTTCGTGATATAGTTTTTCAAAAAGAGCATGTGGGATTTTAATTTCCCGTTCTCCATTCATAATTGAAATACTCGAATCACCTATACTTAAAATTGTACACTGTTCTGCTGACCATAAAAGAGGTTGTAATGGAAAAATATTGAGGGTTGATACATGCAAAATATCTTTCACATTTGCGTTAGACATATTGTAAAATGCATCCGAGGATTCTTTATTTTGATAAATTGAGAACTTATCAAAATCAGTGATTAAAGCAGCTTTAATATCAGCATAAATCTCATTTTGTGCAAGAAGATGGTAAATATCATCGGCGTTAAAATCAAGATTCAAATTTAGTAACTTTTCGAGACTAATACCTGGTTTCTCAGTTACCAAATTAATTACTTGAGCTTTCTTCGTTGGAGAAATATCTATTTTATTGCCAAGTAAATAATCTTCTAAAAATCTAATATTCCTTTGGAGTATCCAATCTATCTCATCAGAAGTACGAATTCGAAAAGATAATCCACACTCCCTAGCATATTCTTCGGCTGGTGGACATCGGAAAGTACCTGCTTCATCCACACTATATCTATTTGGATACTTCAGGATTAAGTTAAACAAATCTTTTTCAGTTTTCCATTCTTCATAACCAATCCAGTCTTTTTCAATAACAAAAAAGTCAGGGGTATAATGGTGCCCAATATTACGTCCTTTATTTTGATATCGAATGGGAAAAGTTTCTGGTTGGTCATAATACTCGATGACATTTGAATCAAATTCCTTTTCATAGATAGCTGCTAATTCAAGGGTTCTACTCTCAAACTGAATAGTTACACCCATCTTCTGACTTGGATAAGAACCGGAAACATTTTTCCCACTAGATCTTACTTTTCGGGATGGTTGTGATTTTCTTATGCTATCTATTTTTTGTATTGTATCTTCCCCGATATTTAATTCAAGGAACAGTTTTGTTAACTCCTTATTCACAGTCAGCCCTCCCATTTTCCTTTAAGTTGATTACCTTGTTATTATCCCCCATTAGTAGATGGTTAGTTTTCTTTTCCCAATAACTTCGGTACTTTTCCTCACGTAACATTCCATTTCCGATTATTCCCTCTATTTTTGCTCTTGTAGGGTAAGTACCCTGTTTCTTTAATGTATAGACAGCATTATTAATATTTTTTTTCATAATCTCGCTTTTATTTTTCTTCTTCACCTCTATGCTGTTTAAATAGAATTTTTTTATTTGTCTACACTCATTTGGATACATCTGAGTTAACAGCTTTCTATCACACTCCATCAATTTTGCTATCTCTCCTAATGAATAAGGCTTCTTTTCCGTTATAGCGATACCCAGAAAATCTTTAATTTTATCATGATTCTTTTTCGTTCTTTCAGAGGGCGAGATTTTATTTATACAATTGTCCGTTAGTATCATTCTGGATTTTTCCACACTAATGAAACTAGATAGATTTAGCTGTAATTTTGAAGTAATATCAATAAGTGCTTTTAATGGAGCTAGATTAGCACCTTCCTTCCATCCCCATAAAGTCGACTTAGAGTATCCGAAGAAATCAGCAGCTTTTGTTAAAGAACCTTCAAAGTTATTTTCTATATAAAATGATAATGAGTGTGAAACACAATCTCTTTCAAACGACAGGTTGGTGAATTCTAAAAAAAAAGTTCTCATTGAATCATTGATCTTACGACAGTAAATACCTGTACTTTGTTTGTCCCTATAGTTCCCTAGCCAATAAAAACATTTTGTACAGTATCCTGGTATACTCTTTCTTTCTAATGTGTACATACAAGACTTACAGAATGGACAAGTACTCTCTAGCAACCTGTCGTGAATTATGCACTTATGAAATGGTTGAAGGGTCCAACTCAGTCTTTCATAAACAGTCTGTTTACTTTCTAAATCAGCTTGGAAACAGGATGGACACCAATATCTACTACTTTTTAGTAACCCCCTAAAGGGAACTAAGCCCCGGCAATTAACAAACGTAGTTTCCAAAATATCTTTTCTACATGTTAAAGACTCAATTACTTTAATAAAATCTTCTGCAATGATTCCATAGCCATTAATGGCAGAAGATGATTTATAAAAACCATTCCCACCAATAGATACAATATTATTTATGTACTTCTTCCCTAATTCAGGTGCAATCAAGTGTGTCATAATATCACCGACAGTTATGCAATGAGCAGCTGCTAACCTAGAGATATAGCTGCTAAGGGACTCTACCTCAACTGAACCAATCCCGATTGGTTCAATAGAATATAAACAACTTCTTTGTAAAGACATTGTGCCACCTACCATTCTTGGAATACTGAATGCCCATTTTTTAATCCTTTTAATCCGTATGTTTAGTATTGGCTAGAATCTCCTCTTTTAAGCAGAGATATTCTGTATGTAATTGCATGTCTTTGACTACTAAGTACATAATTTGTTGCTAATTTATTTTATAAACTACGAAAACAGACGAGTTCTCCTTAAAAGGAGTCCTCGTCTGTTTGTATACAAATAGTTCAGTTCTTTTTTATTTAACAGTTATTCGGTGCACCAATCATGACTAAACCGGATTGTTCACCTTTAGATTCAAAGTCCAACGTTAAATCACTTATGATTTCTTTAGCCAGCAAAGCAATTGCAACAGGGATTTCATTAATCACAGACACAGTATCTGATTCTTCAGGAGAATCAAGTGATAATGCTATTTGTGGGCCACAGCACCCCTCAACCGCATAAATCCGAAGTCCTTCAGCTTGTTGTTCTTTCAATAGTGATTGAATATATTCTTTAGCTTTGTTTGTAATATCCATTATTATCTCTCCTCTTTTCCCATCAAATGATTAGGCATCTGGGAACATTCTTTTTAATGAGTCTTTCATGGCTGGCTTCACATTAATCTTTGAGCGAATTGCTTTCGCTTTTTCCTCTGCTTCAGCAATTGTATTTGCTTTCCCAAGGGCTAAAAGTGTACCAATCGCCACAGTACCTGTTCGATTACTTCCTCCACCACAATGAAAGAAGACTTTCTTTCCGTCACTATAAGAATTGACAACCAAATTTATGGCTTTATTCACAGATCCATCTTGCTGATCGGCATCATCAACAATCGGACAATGAACCCGATTGCTGTCCAATGAAATATTCGTGGATTCTGCACGTAAATCAACAATTAAATCTACTCTTTCATTCTTCATAACTTCCACTGCATCATCTGCACCACCAATAAAAATACCGTGTTCAATTAATTCCTGATAATTTTTTGTCGTCATCCTTCTGTCACCCCGCTCAATATTGGATTCCATTCATTACTCACAGATTCTAAGTATCTTTCTACATCTAAGGCTGCCATACATCCTGTACCTGCTGCTGTAATTGCTTGGCGATATTTATCATCTTGGACATCACCACATGCGTAGATACCTGGTATATTAGTTTCTGTTGTTCCAGGCTTCACTTGAATATAACCAACTTCATCTGTTTCGATTTGTCCTTTTAAGAAAGCCGTATTTGGTGTATGTCCGATTGCGACAAAAATCCCCTCTGCCTCAACTATCTCATCTTCACCAGTATCATTATTTTTCACTTTCAGTCCAGTTACTTTTATACCGTCCCCAATGACTTCAAGAGGAGTTTTATTTAACCCCCAAGCTATTTTGGGATTTCGTTTAGCGCGATCCTGCATAATCTTTGAAGCGCGTAATTCGTTACGACGATGAATAATCGTAACTTCAGAAGCAAATTTAGTGAGGAAATTCGCTTCTTCCATTGCCGAATCTCCTCCTCCAACAATGATTACTTTTTTACCTCTGTAGAAAAAGCCATCGCAAGTTGCACAAGTGCTCAGGCCTGAACCAATGTGTTCTTGTTCGCCTGGAATTTGAAGGAGTTTTGCTGATGCACCCGTTGAAAGAATTAGTGATTCAGTTACAACTTCCCCTAAACCATTAACATGAAGCTTAATAGGTTTTTGGGATACATCCACATCCGTTACCCATCCTCTTTTAAATTCAGCACCAAAGCGCTCTGCTTGTTTTCTCATGTTATCCATAAGGTCCGGCCCCATAATCCCATCTATAAAACCCGGAAAATTTTCTACTTCTGTTGTTAGTGTTAATTGCCCTCCTGGTTGTTCACCTTCGATAACTATAGGATTCATATTGGCTCTTGCTAAATAAATTGCTGCTGTTAAGCCAGCAGGCCCAGTACCTAGGATTA
>NZ_JAWLIQ010000010.1:0-161249 GCF_033485175.1 Sporosarcina sp. YIM B06819
TCACAACAGAAAAAGTAACATCAGCAACAACGCTTTACGCAAAATGGACAATCAATAATTACACGGTCACATTTGATTCCCAAGGCGGA
This sequence comes from Sporosarcina sp. YIM B06819, assembly GCF_033485175.1. Taxonomy (NCBI): domain Bacteria; kingdom Bacillati; phylum Bacillota; class Bacilli; order Caryophanales; family Caryophanaceae; genus Sporosarcina; species Sporosarcina sp. YIM B06819. The sequence continues at coordinate 90 of NZ_JAWLIQ010000010.1, forward strand.
AGCACAGTTAGCGATCAAACAGCAAACTACAATACAATGGTTGCAGTCCCAACAGCACCAACAAAAGTGGGTTACACATTCGATGGTTGGTTCAAAGAAGTAGGACTGACGAATGCGTGGAATTTCACGAGCGATATGGTGACGACTGACACAACACTTTACGCAAAATGGACAACTCAAAAGTATACCGTTAATTTTAACGTGGACGAAGGAAGTGCGATTGCAACTCAAGAAATTGAGCACGGTCAATTCGCAAACCAACCGGTGTCGGCCCCGACTAAAACGGGTTATACATTTGCTGGCTGGTACACAGATGACAATTTTGGAACGGCTTTTGTTTTTGCTAACAATGTAATCACCGCACCCACAATCATTTATGCAAAATGGGAGATTAACAATTATGTCGTTACATTCGATACCCAAGGTGGAGATGCGTTAAGTAGTGCAAGCGCAAATCATAACACTGTAATCGCAGCGCCAACAGCACCAACGAAGGAAGGCTATACATTTGTCGGTTGGTACAAAGATTCTGCAGCAACCGATGCGTGGGACTTCACAACAGATAAAGTAACATCGGCAACAACACTTTACGCAAAATGGACAATCAATAATTACACGGTCACATTTAATTCCCAAGGCGGAAGCGCAGTAAGTGATAAAACAACAAACTACAACACAGCAATCACAGCACCAACACCGCCAACGAAAGCTGGCTATAGATTCGTTGGTTGGTACAAAGAATCTGCGGTAACCAATGCATGGAATTTTACGGGTGCCATAACGGAAGATATTACACTGTATGCGAAATGGGTGGTATACAATGAACCGACGCCGCCAACACCATCAACACCGTCAATACCATCAAAAGTAGAGGAAATTAATGTGGATGTAGAAACTGGGACAACCATAATTAAGACTCCTGTTGTCCGTACAACTGATGCAAATGGAACGATCAAAGACCAAGTCACATTTACCAGTAAGAAAGCAGATGAAACGATTGGTAAATTAAAAGATCAAAATCAAAACACCGCAAAAATAATAATTCCAGACACTGAAGATAAAGTAAAAGAAGTTAATGTAACAGTGCCAAAAGCAGCCGTTAGCCAATTAGCTAATGGGCAAGTCAATTTAGAAATCTTCACAGAAAATGTATTGATTCATGTTCCACAAAGCTCAATGCAAGACTTTGACGAGGATTTGTACTTCCGTGTAATTCCGCTGAAGGATCAAGCCGAGAAGAACGTAGTGGAACAACGTGCTAAACAGGAAGAAATCGTTCAAAAAGTTTCTAAAGGTAAAACAATTCAAGTGTTAGGTAGACCAATGACCATTGAAACGAATATGGAAAATCGTCCGGTGACATTGACATTGCCGCTGCTAGATAGTTTGCCGAAAGATGAAAGCAAACGTCAGGAGATGTTGAATAATCTTGCTGTCTATATCGAACATGATGATGGAACACTAGAGGTCATCAAAGGGAAATTAGTTGTCTATAAAAATGGTGAACAAGGCATCGAATTTGACATCAACAAATTCAGTACGTTCACATTGCTTTACATGGAAGGACTAGATGACTATCTGAAGGAGCAGGACACGCATTCTGCTTATATCCAAGGATATTTGGACAAGACCTTTAGGCCAGAGGCCCCTGTCACCAGAGCACATATGGCGGCCATGCTAGCGAGAAATAGTGGCTATTCTGAACAAACAGGTATAACAAATGGCTACAAGGACGTACCGAAAACACACTGGGCATACAATGACATCTTAGCTGTAAAGAACACTGGTTTTATGGTGGGAGATGGCAAGTCATTCAACCCTAACAACAGTATCACACGTGCGCAAATGGCTACAATTGTCTATAGATGGGTTAAGAATGCATGTGAAAATGATCCTGATGCCTATAAACAGTGTGCAAGCCTTTCAAATATTAACGCAGTCTCCTATACGGATGTTTCAAGTAAGCATTCGGCAGCCCAAGCAATCCTAGCCATACAAAAGTTTAAAATAATGGAGGGCTATGCGGACGGAACGTTTAGACTTGAAGAAAAATTAACAAGAGCTCAAGCTGTAAAAGTATTAAATCGCTTATTTAAACGTGGTCCACTAAATGGCGATTTCAAATCAAGTTTTAAAGACGTGAAAACAAGTCATTGGGCATTTAGAGAAATCGAAGAAGCATCTAGAAATCACGCGTTCACGATTTCGACGGATGGGAAAGAGATTTTGTTGGAGAAGTAAAATAATTAACTAATCAAGGCAAATCTGTTTAAGTAGCAGATTTGCCTTGATTAAATTTCGTGACAAATTATCATGCAAAATCCATGAAAAAAACAGTTTTCAAAAGCTGGGAAAAAGATCACGCGTGTTGATAACCCAACCTGTTTTTTAGGAACCCGCTTCAAATCATCCTTTTTGTTTTTTTAGAAAAACTTTGATACCCTTATTTGAAAAGGTAAAGGTGGGGTGCGCGTGATTGTTCATGAAGAAAAATGGGGTCATATCCCTTTATTGCATATAGTTGAAGAAAAGTTTCAGGATAAACAGGTACCTGTGGTCATTTTCCTGCATGGTTTTACGAGTGCCAAAGAGCATAATTTGCATTATGCCCACAATATCGCGAAAAAAGGGATTCGTGTTTTATTGCCAGATGCGCATTTGCATGGCGCACGAGATGAAAAATTAGATGAAGCTCAACTAAGTCTGCGTTTTTGGGAAATTGTTCTGGCATCTATCGAGGAAGTAGGTTTACTGCGTGAAGAGCTAGTCAACCGCAAACTTATCACAACAGAGAAGGTTGGAGTAGGCGGTACTTCGATGGGAGGCATTACAACACTAGGTTGCCTGGCTGTCTATGAGTGGATTGATGTAGCAACTGTTATGATGGGGGCGGCTGGTTTTGTGCAGCTAGCAGAAGCACAAATGGCTCAATTTGAACGACAAGGATTCAAATTGCCGATCTCTGATGAGGAAAAGCGAGCTATACTCCATACATTATCGACATTCGATTTGACGCGACATGCAGCTACATTGAATAACAGGCCCATTTATTTTTGGCATGGTAAGCAAGATACGGTCGTGCCTTATGCACCGACCTATCAGTTTTATGAAGTAGTGAAAAAGGACTATGCGGACAAGCCGGAACGGATTGAGTTTGTTTCAGACGACACAGCCGGGCATGCGGTTTCAAGAACGGGAATGTTGCGAGCGGCAGATTGGTTTGCCTGTCATTTGAAAGGCTGAAGCGAACTCTGGTATGATAAGGATATTAAAGGAACGGAAAGAGGGATGAAGATGGATCAGGCAATGAAAGATAGTATGATGGGCGCTCTTGAAAACGTGATTGACCCGGAACTAGGTGTCGATATTGTCAACTTAGGTCTCGTCTATGATGTTGAGCTAGACGAAGAAGGTACGTCAAAAGTAACGATGACACTGACGTCTCTTGGCTGTCCAATGGGGCCGCAAATCGTTGCAAATATTAAACAAGAGCTAATGGAATTGCCAGAAGTAAAAGATGTCGATGTCAATGTAATCTGGAATCCACCATGGTCAAAAGACATGATGTCACGCTACGCCAAAATGGCGCTAGGTGTACGATAAGTGAATCGATCTAGCTGTATGACTGATTTTCAGTCGTACAGTTTTTTTATTTTTACGGAAACGTTGTCTAGTTTTCTGAACGTTGTTTAGTTACGCAGGAGTGTTGTTTAGTTTATGGAAAACGTTGCATAGTTCTCTGAACGTTGTTTAGTTACGTAGGAGTGTTGTCTAGTTTGTGGAAAACGTTGCTTGGTTTCCTAGAAACGTTGCATAGTTCTCTGAACGTTGTTTAGTTACGTAGGAGTGTTGTCTAGTTTGTGAAAAATGTTGCTTGGTTTCCTAGAAACGTTGTCTAGTTCTCTGAACGTTGTTAAGTTACGTAGGAGTGTTGTCTAGTTTATGGTAAACGTTGCATAGTTGTACGGGAACGTTGTCTACTATATTTTATTTCAAAATAAAGAAGGAAATGCTGAGTAATGTCGAATGGCTTAAGTAGGCAAATCATTTTACAATTGACAAGATACATCCTATAATTTCAATTAATCAAAGATGGTCAAAGTCGAATTAATGAAGAGGTGGATGTCAATGAGGATGAATGAACAGCAAGAAGATTCACGGACACCGCTTGAACAATTTGGGCGTAATCTCGTTGAAGAAGTGAAAAAAGGGAAGATGGACCCGGTCATTGGACGTGACGAGGAAATTCGAAATGTCATTCGAATTTTATCGAGAAAGACTAAAAATAATCCTGTGCTGATTGGGGAGCCCGGGGTCGGTAAGACAGCAATTGTGGAGGGCTTGGCACAGCGAATTGTTAAAGGCGATGTGCCGGAAGGATTGAAGGACCGGCAAATTTTTGAGTTGGATATGAGCGCGCTTATTGCGGGTGCTAAATATCGTGGAGAATTTGAAGAACGGCTAAAAGGCGTCCTGAAACAAGTGAAAGACAGTGCAGGGGAAATCATTTTATTCATCGATGAAATCCATACAATTGTTGGCGCTGGGAAAACGGAAGGTGCGATGGATGCTGGTAATATGCTGAAGCCGATGTTGGCGCGTGGTGAATTATATTGTATCGGTGCGACAACTCTAGATGAATACCGCATGTATATTGAAAAGGATCCCGCGCTTGAACGCCGATTCCAACAAGTGCTTGTCCGTGAGCCGTCTGTTGAAGATACCGTTTCGATTTTACGTGGCTTGAAAGAGCGCTTTGAACTGCATCACGGTGTCAGAATTCACGACCGGGCGATTGTAGCAGCCGCGACATTATCGGATCGTTATTTGACGGAACGATTTTTGCCGGATAAAGCCATTGATTTGATTGACGAAGCGAGTGCAATGATTCGTACGGAAATCGATTCAATGCCGCAAGAACTCGATGCGGTCACTCGACGAATAATGCAGCTAGAAATTGAAGAGCAAGCTTTACGCAAAGAAAAAGATGCTGTGAGCCAATCACGTCTGAAAATATTGCAGGAAGAGCTATGGGAATTGAAAGAATCCTCTGCCGGGATGCGTGGGCAATGGGATGCAGAAAAAGCAACATTGCGGGGTATCCAGGACAAACGGGAGATGCTCGATCGTTACCGACGTGAATTGGAGGATGCTGAAAACCGTTTCGATTTGAATAAAGCTGCGGAACTTAGTTACGGTAAAATTCCAGCTCTTGAGCAGGAGTTAGCCAAAATGGAAGCACCTTTACTGGATGGACAGGAAAATCGATTGCTTCGCGAAGAGGTCACGGAAGAGGAAATTGCTTCGATTGTTGCGCGCTGGACGGGTATTCCCGTGACAAAACTTGTCGAGGGTGAACGAGAGAAGTTACTTCGCCTGCGTGAAACGCTGGAACAGCGTGTCATTGGGCAAGATGATGCGGTACAACTTGTCACAGAAGCGGTATGGCGAGCACGCGCAGGTATTAAAGATCCCGATAAACCAATTGGCTCCTTTTTATTTTTAGGTCCAACAGGAGTAGGGAAGACAGAACTTGCAAAAACGCTGGCTGCAACGTTATTTGATTCAGAAGATCATTTTATACGCATTGATATGTCGGAGTACATGGAGAAGCATAGTATATCGCGACTTGTTGGTGCCCCTCCAGGATATGTCGGTTACGAAGAAGGTGGCCAGTTAACGGAAGCGGTTCGTCGTAATCCGTATGCAGTTATTTTATTGGATGAAATTGAGAAAGCGCATCCGGATGTTGCCAATATTTTACTACAGGTGCTCGATGATGGCCGGATTACTGATAGTCAAGGACGACTCGTTAACTTTACCAATACTGTTGTTATCATGACATCGAATGTTGGCTCTGCTTATTTATTGCAAGGATTGGATGATACAGAAAATCATGCGAAAGAAGACCTTGTAATGGCAGAGTTACGCCGCCATTTCAAACCAGAGTTACTGAATCGTATGGATGATATTATCATTTTCCATTCTCTTACAGGTAATTCATTCCGTTTGATAGCACGGAAAATGTTAGGGGATCTTGTCAAGCGATTGAGTGAACAAGAAATCGACATGACGTACAGTGATGATGTGCTCGATTGGATTGTCAATGAAGGCACAGATGCGGATTTTGGTGCGCGTCCATTGAAACGCTTTATCCAACGACATGTGGAGACACTAGTTGCCAAAGAGGTGATCAAGGGCGATATCAAGCCGAATGAAACACTTGTATTGCTGATGAAAGACGGGAAGTTACTAGTGGAAAACTCTTCGGAATAGTAAATAACGCAAAGAAAAAACCATCCCCGAAGAAGGAGATGGTTTTTTTGTTGATTAATGGTCTGCAACTTCGCCTTCTGGTATTGATTCACCAAGGAAGATAATTAATAGTGCTGCGACAACCGCAACGATTATACCTGCTGAAAAATTGAAATCAACGTTGGCAATTGATCCGGCAACATAGTTCAACATCGTGACTAAAGCGATAGCCCAAAAGAATGTCATAATATATCTCATTGAATTCACCTCTACAATACTATTTCATCATCCATCATATCATAGCGAGTCCATTGTAGAAACAAATATCCACGTAAATAGTCACTTTATTTGGCAGAAAAGTGTCGGTGGGTTGTAAAATGCGTGCATTTCTTTTATGATTAATACCAGGTACTAATAATAGATGATAAGAACAGGGGATGTTTGTATGAATGCGGGTCTTATTGGCATGGGTAAATACGTACCGTCACACATTTTGACGAACGCGGACCTTGAAAAGCGCATAGATACGTCGGATGAATGGATTCGGACGATGACGGGTATAGAACAGAGACATATTGCGGATGATTCGATGGATACATCTGATATGGCATATCATGCGGCGGTAGACGCAATTAGTAATGCTGGCATTAAGCCAGAAGAAATTGGTCTTATTCTCGTTGCAACTGTAACACCAGATCGACCATTTCCATCTGTAGCAACAATGATTCAAGAACGTCTAGGTGCAAAAAATGCAGCAGCCATGGATATTTCTGCGGCGTGTGCGGGATTTATGTATGGGGTTGTTACAGCCAAGCAGTTTGTGGAGTCGGGCGTGTATGATTATGTCCTTGTCGTAGGTGTAGAAAAATTATCTAAAATTACGGACTGGGAAGACCGAAATACGGCTGTTCTCTTCGGAGATGGCGCCGGTGCAGCGGTTGTCGGTAAAGTGAGTGAAGGACGGGGGATTCTGTCTTTCGAACTTGGTGCAGACGGCAGTGGTGGTAAGCATCTGTATCAAGACAAGTATCTTCAAATGAATGGTCGCGAAGTGTTTAAATTCGCAGTCCGTCAAATGGGTGAATCAGCTGTCAATGTCATTGAAAAAGCGGGTCTGGCGAAAGAAGATGTCGATTTCTTAATTCCTCACCAAGCTAATATCCGTATTATGGAAGCTTCTCGTGAACGGCTCGGTTTACCGGTTGAAAAGATGTCGAAAACGGTTCATAAATATGGTAATACCTCAGCAGCATCGATTCCGATTTCGCTTGTCGATGATTTAGCGGATGGTAAAGTGAAAGATGATGATATACTTGTTCTTGTTGGATTTGGCGGGGGACTCACATGGGGTGCTTTGTGCATTAAGTGGGGAAGATAATTGATCGAAATAAAAAGTACAGGGAATGGGTTCATTAACTAGATAGAAGGGAAGTTTAGTATTATGGAAAAAAGACGTGTAGTAGTAACAGGAATCGGAGCTATTTCTCCGGTCGGGAATTCGGCTGAGGAGTCATGGCAGTCGGTTTTAGCAGGGAAATCAGGCGTTGGCCTATTGACTAGGCTTGATAGCGAGCAGTTTCCGGTAAAAGTAGCGGCAGAAGTTAAGGATTTTGATATAGAAGCCTATATTCCACGGAAAGATGCACGTAAAATGGATCGGTTCACACATTATGCGTTAGCAGCGTCTGTAATGGCTATGAAAGATGCAAACCTTGAATTAGAAGGTGATTTGGCACTTCGGACAGGTGTTTGGATTGGCTCTGGAATTGGTGGCATGGAAACGCATGAACAACAATTTTTAACGTTCCAAGAAAAAGGTTATCGTCGAGTGAGTCCATTTTTTGTTCCAATGATGATTCCGGATATGGCCTCAGGTCAAGTATCGATCCATGTTGGGGCGAAAGGCATTAACTCTTGTACGGTAACGGCTTGTGCATCTGGAACAAATTCAATCGGGGATGCATTTGAAGTTATTCGTCGCGGAGATGCAGATGTGATGATTACAGGTGGCGCTGAGGCACCGATTACGACGATGTCGGTTGCTGGTTTTTGCGCAAATACCGCGTTGTCGTTGAATCCAGATCCAGCAACGGCGTCACGTCCGTTCGATGCAGAGCGTGATGGTTTTGTCATTGGTGAGGGTGCGGGTATCCTCATTCTTGAAGAGTATGAACATGCGGTTGCTCGTGGTGCGAAAATTTATGCTGAACTGGTTGGCTATGGTTCAACAGGAGATGCGCATCATATTACGGCGCCAGCTCCTGGCGGCGAAGGTGGTGCACGCGCGATGATACAGGCGATTGAACAAGGCGGCATCACACCGGACCAGATCGATTATATCAATGCGCATGGCACAAGCACGCCGTACAATGATTTGTTTGAAACGATGGCGGCGAAAGCAGTTTTTGGCGAGCATGCTTATAAGCTTGCGATGAGTTCGACGAAATCCATGACGGGCCATTTACTTGGTGCGGCAGGTGGACTTGAAGCGATTTTCACAGTGAAGGCATTGCAGGAAGGCATTTTGCCTCCGACAACGAATTTTGTCAATGCGGATCCTGAATGTGATCTCGATTATGTGACAGAGGGTGCGCGTAAAGTGGACATCGAGTATGCGATGAGCAACTCACTCGGTTTCGGCGGACATAACGCATCACTTGTTTTTAAGAAAATCTGAATTTGAATTGATATAGCTAGGGCGTCCCAGTTAGTTGGGGCGTCTTTTTTTGATTTGATTAGGAGGAGGGAGTTTTGCCCTTACAGTTTGCCAATTTATCCTGACAGTTCCCGTTTCTCCTTACAGTTTCGCCACTTACCCTGACAGTTCAGCATTTTGCCCTTACAGTTTGCCAATTTATCCTGACAGTTCCCGTTTCCCCTTACAGTTTCGTTACTTACCCTTACAGTTTAACGTTTTGTCCTTACAGTTATCCAATTTGCCCTGACAGTTCAACAGTTCGTTCAATAATAAAAGCCCCCTTCGTCTAAAAGGGGGCAATGCCGTCATATAATTAAAGAAAATTCAAAGGAAGATGTACAATAATGACACGCCTTTTCCTGTTTCTTATCAGTTATGGACTAATTGTCGTCACCGTATCGAATATGATCCTTTACTTTAATTACAGATCTCTTGGGTATGAATGGCAGCAGATTTTTTATTTCATCATGCATACTGCCGATTTCACGCTCTTTGTGCTAGCGGCAATTACGCTAATTCTTACCGTCTACGTCCGAGTCCCATCGCGGCTTCCATTTTCCCGAGAGTAGCGGATGCAATGGCGTGTGCTTTTTCTGCACCTTTGTCGAGAATGTCGTCAAGGACAGGCGATTCAAGCAGTTCGTAATATTTATCTTGGATTGGGGATAAGTGATTGATGACTGTTTCTGCAACGCCAGCTTTGAATGCGCCGTAGCCAAGTCCTTCATATTTTACAACGAGATCATCGATGGATACACCGCTAAGTGCTGATTCAATCGTCAGTAAGTTCGAGACGCCAGGTTTATTCTCCACGTCATACGCTACTACGCCATCTGAATCGGTCACTGCACTCTTAATTTTCTTCTCAATTTCTTTCGGTGTATCGAGAAGAGAAATCGTGCCTTTCTTGTTCGGATCAGACTTGCTCATTTTCTTCAAAGGTTCTTGAAGAGACTTAATACGCGCGCCGTTTTTCGGAATGCGAATTTCTGGAATCGTTAACACATCGCCATAGCGTTTGTTAAAACGTTCGGCCAGATCACGTGTCAATTCAACATGCTGCTTCTGATCATCACCGACTGGAACGATATCCGTGTTATATAGAAGAATGTCTGCAGCCATTAATGGTGGATACGTTAGAAGTGCTGATGATACGCCTTCTTTCCCATCAGACTTATCTTTGAACTGTGTCATTCGTTCAAGTTCACCAATATAAGAAATACATTGCATAATCCAGCCAGCCTGTGCGTGCGCTGGAACCTCGGATTGAATGAACAATACCGCTTTTTCGGGATCAATGCCAGTTGCTACATAAAGTGCAGCGAGCGAACGAATCGCTTTCGCTAATTCGGTAGGATCTTGTTGAATGGTAATGGCGTGCTGATCGACAATGCAAAATAGACATTGTTGTTCGTGTTGTAACTCTGTAAATTGTCGAAATGCCCCAATGTAGTTGCCTAGTGTTACGATTCCTGTTGGCTGTACACCTGAAAAAATGGTTTTCATGAATAAATCTCCTCCTTAATTATTTAAAGCTTTAAAAGGAACGCGGCTTAAGTGCGCGACGTCCTGTCGCAAAAGCCGCACATCTACAAGGAAGGATGGAATTCGATCCTTCCCTACTGTAGACGAAAAAACATCAGCCGTCCCCGTAAAAAGGGACGGCTGATGTTTTATCAACCGTGGTACCACCCGAATTGCCCGAAGGCCACTCAAATTCCCTTAACGCGGGGGACGTGACAAGCTACTAGGGAGTTTATTCAAAAGGACTAGACTTTTCGAATAAACCTCCAAAAGTTCACTTGTCAGGCTCAGGAACCCATTCCTTCAGCATCGATTACCTGTTTGCACCAACCACAGGCTCTCTACAAATCGACAACTGAAATACTATTTCCATCATAGCCATTCGCTCAACTGTTTTCAAAATTATAATACGCCAGTGATAAGTTTGCAATAGACTAAACTTGATTCAGCAGAAGTTCACTGCTAAATCAAGTTAAAGGAAGGCAACCTAAGTGCGCCACGTCCTGCAGCAACAAGGAAGGATGCAGTTCAATCCTTCCCCGTTGCATACCCGCTTCCTGCGGGCACAAGCGCAATTCAAAATTTGGAATCAATTACGCCAAGGCGTAATTGATTCTATTCGTTTCATCTATCATAAGTAAAAAATAACAAGAGCAATACCCATGACCATCAATACTAGGGCACCACTACCTAATAGAGGAGAAACAGGTGCTGAAAAAATTTCAGAAGGAGTTCGCATAGACATGACATCCTCCATTCGGCTTTTTGGTGTTATCACTTTTCTCATTGTTACAGTGAATACATCAAAAAAACCTGTCGAGAAAACAAAAGAAACTAGACCGAGAAACATAATCGTTCCTCCAACAACAAAAGCCGAGTTAATATAGGAGAGTAATGTTAACTCTTTAAAGTAGGTGAACATAATCAGTGCAGTAACAACCTGTGCAATGATGAAGTTCCGTATAATTTTGCTCACTATTTCACCTCCAATTTAGAATATTATACAATTTTTGTCGAAGTTAAACTATTTAGAAAATAGTAATTCTGTACTTTAACAATAGACAGAATTATTTTAATTTACCTCGAGGAACATTGGTATAATCACTTTCTTAAACCTATATCTGTAATAGTACACCATTAAATAACTAAAAGGTATGTACAACTGAAATAATCATTGTATAATATTATTGTAAGTAGTTTTCAGACAATTTTGAGGAGGTCATCGATTTGAAAAACCACAAATTTATGTGGCTTATGAGCATTTTGCTCGTACTAAGCGCGTTCCTTGCGGCGTGTGGCGACAAAAAAGAAGAACAAGGCGCTGCAGATCCAGCTAAGGAAGAGGACAAGCCAGCAACAGAAGAAACTGCAAAAGCACTACCACAGGTTTTGAACTTAATTGAAACGGCAGAAATTCCATCTATTGACTCATCACTTTCAGAAGATGCTGTTGGTTTCAACGTATTGAACAACATCATGGAAGGTCTTTACCGTTTAGATGCAGATAGCCTTCCAACACCGGGTATGGCCGATGGTGAACCTGAAATCAGCGAAGACGGATTGACATATACATTTAAACTTCGTGATGCACAATGGTCAAATGGTACACCTGTTACAGCACATGACTTTGTATATGCTTGGCAACGTGCAATCGATCCAGCTACTGGTTCTCCTTATGGACCATTCTTGATGGCTGGTATGATTAAAAATGCAACTGAAATCGGTGCAGGAACTGCTGAAGTAGCAGATCTTGGTGTTACAGCGACAGATGACAAAACACTTGTTGTTGAACTTGAGCGTCCAGTGGCTTATTTCTTGTCACTTATGTCTTTCGGAACATTCTTACCACTTAACGAAGAATTTGTAACTGCTCAAGGCGATAAATATGCATCTACATCAGACACAATGATTTACAATGGTCCATTCTCATTAACTGCTTGGGATGGAACGGGTAACTGGAAATATGTTAAAAACGAAAAGTACTGGGATGCTGCAACAGTACAACTTGAAGAAATCAACGTTGACGTTGTAAAAGAAACTTCAACAGCTGTTCAATTATATGAACAAGGTAAAAAAGATCGCGTAACTCTATCAGCTGAATACGCAATGCAATATGCTGATGATCCAAACATCATCAATGAGCTTGAAACAGCTGTATTCTATTTCAAATTAAACCAAGAACGTAACGGTAAAGCTACACCACTTGCGAATGCAGACATTCGTAAAGCGATTGCAAGAGCATTCAACAAAGAAGAACTTGCAGAAGCGGTACTTGCGAACGGTTCTGTTGCTGCTAACTATTTAGTTGCATCAAACTTCACTTATGATGAAAATGGTAAAGACTTCCGTGATTATAGCGGAGAACACACTTCTTATAATGTTGAAGAAGCTCAAGAATATTGGGCGAAAGGTCTAGCTGCTCTTGGCGTAGACAAATTAGAAATTGAAATTCTTGGTGGCGACACTGAAAATGCTAAAAAACAGCAAGAATGGTTTAAATCAGAGCTTGAAAGAAATCTTCCAGGTTTGACAATCAAACTAAAAGAAGTACCTTTCGCAGTTCGTCTTGAACTTGATGACACTAGCGATTTCGATATTCAATCAGCTGGATGGGGACCTGATTTCCAGGATCCAATTTCATTCATCGAATTGTTTGTAACAACTAGTCCACAAAACAAAATGAACTACTCTAACCCTGCATATGATGCGCTTGTAGAATCTACAAAAACAACACTTGCAAATGATCCAGTTGCACGTTTTGAAGCATTTGCACAGGCTGAAAAAATCCTTCTTGATGAAGATACAGCTATTGTTCCAACGTATCAACGTGGAAGAATGGTTCTTATGAATCCTAATGTACAAGGTCTTGCTACACACCCATTCGGTGGAGACTATAGCTACAAGTGGACTTATATTGCTGAAGAAGCTAAGTAAGAATTTGAAAGTTTGAAATCTCATAGAAAAGAGAGTATATGGCCGTTATCGCCCATGTACTCTCTTTTTCACTGAAATCAAACTATCTAAAAATTCATTGTACTTTTTGTCGAAATTTAATATTTTATAGAATTTATTGAAGAAATCCAGGAGGTGCAAACATGGCAAAGTATATTACAAAACGTGTAGTTTATATGTTCTTGTCACTATTTCTCATTGCGTCATTTACATTTGTGCTTATGAAACTGCTTCCAGGGTCCCCGTTAGCTTCCGCAGAAAAATTATCCATTGAGCAAAGGGAAGTTGTCTATGAAAAGTACGGCTTGAATGATCCAATTCCGGTGCAATATGTTCGGTATATGGGCAATCTAGCTAAAGGCGACTTCGGTGTATCATTCCAATATAAAAGTGCCGATGTAAAAGATTTAATCATCAAAAAGTTGAAATTCTCAGCACTTTTAGGTAGCCAGGCACTTATTTTTGGCACATTAATCGGAATCGTTCTAGGAATGATTGCAGCATTAAAACAAAATACAGTATGGGATTACGGCAGTACAATCATTGCGATTATTGGTATATCCGTTCCTTCGTTTGTTTTCGCTGTACTGTTGCAATATGTCTTTGCAGTATGGCTTCAATGGTTACCGGTTGGGTTATGGGAAGGATGGAAGTCGAGTATTCTACCATCTATCGCACTAGCTATGGGGCCAGTTGCGATTGCAGCGAGGTTTATCCGTACTGAAATGATTGAAGTATTAAGCTCGGACTATATTTTATTAGCGAAGGCGAAGGGAGCTAGTATGTTTGAAATCGCTTTCAAACATGCGTTCCGTAATGCGCTTATTCCGCTTATAACGATACTTGGACCAGTTGCTGCTGGATTATTGACAGGATCACTCGTTGTTGAGCAGATTTTCGCCGTACCGGGTATCGGAGAGCAATTCGTAAAATCGATTAGCTCGAATGACTTTGCGGTTATTATGGGTACGACAATATTCTTCTCGATTTTCTTAATTGTGATTATTTTAATTGTGGATATTCTTTATGGGATTATTGACCCGCGTATCCGTTTGTCTGGAGGTTCCAAGTAATGACGAATAATATGGAAAAATTACCAAAAGGGTCATTTGAGCGGATTACCATTGATAGTTCACATGCAGAAAAAATTTCAAAGCCGAGTTTAAGCTTTTGGCAGGATGCTTGGCTGCGTATTCGTAAAAACAAAGCGGCGATTGTCAGTATGTTCATCCTTATTTTTATCGTATTCATGGCTTTTGCTGGACCATTGATGGTTGAACATGATCCCGAAAATGTAAAAGTAACACATGCTAACTTACCACCAAAAGTGCCTGGTCTTGAAAAGTTAGGGATTTTTGATGGGGTAGGGAAACTCGGTTCAAAAACAGTCAACCTATATGAGTTGAAAAAAATAGATGAGTATTACTGGTTTGGAACGGATAGTCTTGGGCGTGACTTATTTTCACGGATATGGAAAGGGACACAAATTTCCTTGCTGATTGCTTTCTTAGCAGCCGTTATTGACGTCGTGATTGGTGTTATTTATGGGGGGATTTCCGGTTATTATGGAGGAAGAACCGATGACATCATGCAGCGTATTGTTGAGATACTGATTGGTATCCCCACGCTAGTTATCGTGATTCTCATGATTATGATTATGGAAGCGGGAATATTATCCATCATCATCGCGATAACGATAACCGGATGGATTGGGATGTCCCGGATTGTCCGTGGACAAGTACTGAAGTATAAAAATATGGAGTTTGTCTTGGCTGCCAAAACACTTGGTGCTAGTGATGCACGTATTATTAGCAAGCATTTACTGCCGAACTTAATGGCAATCATTATCATTAATATGATGTTCACGATTCCAACAGCGATTTTCTTTGAGGCCTTTTTGAGCTTCATCGGGCTTGGACTTCAAGCACCGCAAGCTTCACTTGGAACACTTATTAATGATGGGTATAAGTTTATCGCGTATCAGCCATATATGCTGCTATTCCCATCATTAGTATTGAGCTTGCTAATGATTGCGTTCAACTTAATTGGGGACGGCTTGCGTGATGCACTTGATCCGAAAATGAAAGATTAAAGGAGGAAAGCAAAATGGAGAAAATGATTGAAGTGAAAAACCTAGAGCTTTCCTTCCATACATTTGCAGGTGAAGTGAAAGCTATCCAAGGTGTTAATTTTGAAGTATTTAAAGGGGAAACACTTGCTATCGTAGGTGAGTCGGGGTCCGGTAAATCGGTGACAACGAAATCGATTATGCGACTCTTACCAAAATCTAGTACGGAATATAGAAATGGTGAGATTTTATTTGACGGCAAAGATCTGTTGAAGCTTTCTGAAAAGGATATGCAAAAAGTACGTGGGAAAGATATTTCGATGATTTTCCAAGATCCGATGACGTCGCTGAATCCAACGATGACAATTGGTAAGCAAATTATGGAACCATTGTTTAAACACCAAAAGCTTGGAAAAGCAGAGGCTTGGAAAAAATCGGTTGAACTACTAGGGCTTGTTGGAATGCCGCAACCAGAAATGCGTATGAAGCAATATCCTCACCAATTTTCAGGCGGACAACGCCAACGTATCGTTATTGCTGTGGCATTGGCTTGTAATCCGAAGATTCTCATTGCGGATGAACCAACAACAGCACTAGACGTGACGATTCAAGCGCAAATCCTGGAGTTGATGAAGGATTTGCAGAAGAAAATTGATACGTCGATTATTTTCATTACACATGATCTTGGTGTTGTTGCTAACGTGGCAGACCGTGTAGCGGTTATGTACGGAGGACGTATTGTGGAAGTAGGGACGGTGGATGAAATCTTCTATAATCCACAACACCCGTACACATGGGGGCTGCTGAGCTCAATGCCTTCGCTTGATGCTACTGAAGAGAAATTATATGCGATTCCTGGAACGCCACCAGACTTATTAGATCCACCTAAAGGAGATGCCTTTGCGCTACGTAGTGAGTATGCGATGAAAATCGATATGGAACAAGTTCCGCCGCTATTCAAGGTCAGTGAGACCCATTATGCTGCGACTTGGTTGCTCCACCCAGAGGCGCCGCAAGTGGATCCTCCGGCAGCGGTAATCGAACGTATGAAAAGGTTCCCGGGTAGTCGCTATTACGAAGGCAATGCAGGAGGTGTTCGGTAATGGCTGAAAAATTACTTGAAATCAAAAATTTAAAGCAATATTTCAATGTTGGCAAAAAGAATGAAGTGCGTGCGGTTGACGACATTTCATTTGATATTTATAAAGGTGAAACGCTTGGTCTTGTTGGTGAATCAGGCTGTGGGAAATCGACGACAGGTCGTACCATTATCCGTTTGTATGATGCAACGGGTGGGGAAGTCATTTATGACGGTGTTGATGTCCATACAAAGAAATCGAAAACAGATCTGAAGGCATTTAACCGTAAAATGCAAATGATTTTCCAAGATCCGTACGCATCTTTGAATCCTCGTATGAAAGTGCTCGATATCATTGCAGAAGGACTCGATATTCATGGACTTGTCAAAAGCCCGAAAGAGCGTACAGAGCGTGTCCATGAGCTGCTAGAAACAGTAGGACTCAATCGAGAACACGCCAATCGTTATCCACATGAGTTTTCTGGCGGTCAACGTCAACGCCTTGGGATTGCCCGTGCGTTGGCTGTTGAACCGGAATTCATCATCGCAGATGAGCCGATTTCAGCGCTAGACGTGTCGATTCAAGCGCAAGTCGTTAACCTGTTGAAAGAGCTTCAAGAAGAAAAAGGATTGACGTATTTATTCATCGCACACGATTTGTCGATGGTTAAATACATTTCTGATCGAATTGGCGTTATGTATTTCGGCAAGCTTGTTGAACTTGGGCCAGCGGAAACGTTATACACGGCACCATTGCATCCATACACACAGTCATTGCTATCGGCAATTCCGTTACCAGATCCTGATTATGAGCGCAGTCGGGTACGTAAGAGCTACAATCCGAATATGCATGAGTATGGTCCAGATGAGGAAGTCATTATGCGAGAAGTCACACCAGGACATTTTGTCCTTTGTTCACTGCGTGAATTTGAAGCGTTTAACAAATAATAATAAGTAGGACCGATTTTCGAAAAGAGAATCGGTCCTTTTACATTGTTTGCATATACTCGTATGGTTGTTTACCAGCCTAAAAAAAAATCCGGAAAAAAATTATTTCTGGATTTTTTTGAATTTAGATGAAACCTTTTTATATTGACAAACGTATTATATAAGTGAAGAGTCAAAAATATTTTCAATTAGCACCAGCCTAAATGAGAAAAGTTTTTATTTGACAAATCAGATGTTTAAAACTCTGGCATGCGGGGTATAACAGTATAGAGCAGAAATGTAACTGTCGTTAAGTCGTGATAAAGCCGATAACTATTGTGGAATTGTGACAACATGCTATCGTTTGGTAAATTTTTTTCAAAAAGTGTATTCATCAGTATTGAATATGTGTATAATAGGCATTAGTAGCAACCACATTAAAATTATTCTAATTTAATTGTACAAATATAATTTCTACTACTCGATCCGATTGAAAGGAAGTGTCAGCATATGATGGTTACACTATTTACATCCCCAAGCTGTACATCATGTAGGAAAGCGAAAGCATGGTTAGAGGAACATGATATTCCATATACAGAGCGAAATATCTTTTCTGAACCTTTGAATATTGACGAAATAAAAGAAATTCTTCGTATGACAGAAGATGGAACTGATGAGATCATTTCAACACGTTCTAAAATATTCCAAAAATTGAACGTTGATGTAGAAAGTCTTCCATTACAACGTCTATACGAGCTAATCCAAGAACATCCTGGCCTTTTGAGAAGACCGATTATTCTCGATGAAAAAAGGTTACAGGTAGGGTATAATGAAGATGAGATTCGTCGATTCCTACCGAGAAAAGTAAGAGCCTATCAGCTGCTTGAAGCGCGGCGCATGGTAAACTAATCCAACAATAGTGTGAAGCTGATGGGAATTGACATTGAAAAATGCCGTAAACCTATCAGTTTTTTTATTTGTATTCAGCGGATGTTTAAACATCCGCTGAATACAAATAAAGCCTCCGGCGGATGTCACAGATTTTGGAAGGAGTTAAGAAGGCAACCTAAGTTCGCCGCGTCCTGCGGCAACGGTTGCATGACCTGCATCGTGCAGGCCTCAAGCTCGATTCAAAATCTGGACGCAATTACGCCGTAGCGTAATTGATTTCTCTTGCTTTCCCGAAGGATGTTTTCTACAATGCTATTACTATCAAAATTATTCATCCCAAGGCAGAACCCTTTCAAATCACGCGGGATGGTCATATATTAAGTATAAGCATTGTAGGAGTTTTACACACATTGATTGCAGGGAACCAGTCAAATCCTGTTTTAGAGGAAAGGAGAGAATAAGAGATGGAAATAGAGCGCATTAACGAAAATACAGTAAAATTTTTTCTTTCATATATTGATATTGAAGAGCGTGGCTTCACTCGAGAGGAAGTTTGGTATAATCGCGACAAAAGCGAGGAACTCTTCTGGGAGATGATGGACGAAGTCAATGATGAGTCCGAGTTTGAAATCGAGGGGCCGTTGTGGATTCAAGTGCATGCTATGAGTGGCGGAATTGAAGTTACCGTTACTCGAGCGCAAATGTCAGACGATGGTGAACCAATAGACTCACCCTTCGGTATGGATGATCCGAGAAAAATGTTTCCGCAAGACAGCGGAATTTTTGGAAATGATGAAGATATGATGCCTGATATGAATGGTAGTACAGTGGAATGGCTTGACAATGTATTTAGCTTTAAAGAATTCGATGACCTTATTCCACTAGCCGATCGAATGTCAGGTTATATTGTGAACTCATCACTTTATTCGTATGAAAATAACTATTATTTGCATATTGAATATGAGGATGAAACGATGGACGAAGCGAGAAAGACTGATTTATTCAGCGTAGTTTCTGAATTTGGAATGCCGTCCAACCTAACAATCCATCGACTTAAGGAATATGGAAAAGTTGTAATGGATTCAGATGTTTTCACCAAAATTCAACACTACTTTGGGGAAAAATAGGTAATAAAACAGCTATCTGTATGATAGCTGTTTTTTCTTGCATTCTAATCGGAGTATTTGTAAAATTGAATTAGGTTGAAAGGAGGAAGCTACTATACTTACAGCAAAAACAAGCAATGGAGAACTAATTGTCCTGACAACAGAATTAACAAGAGATCAGCTAAAAAAGTGGCGGAAGTCACAATCATTCTATTGCCCCCAATGTAGTTTGCCAGTGCAGTTGAAGGTTGGTGATATTAAAATTCCACATTTTGCACATGAAAAAGATACGGCCTGTTCAGCTAATTTTGCTGAGGGTGAATCGAAGGAACATCTTCAAGGAAAACAGCAATTGTATCTTTTTTTGCAAAAACGTACGGGACATGTCGAACTTGAACCATTTTTGCGTATGCTGTCACAACGCCCAGATCTTCTTGTGATGACAACATCCAATACGACACCAATTGAGTTTCAATGCAGCACGATTCCTGTCGCCGAAATAGAGTCAAGATCAAACGGTTATCGCAGTATGGGCATGAAGCCTATATGGATTTTGCATACCCCGGCAAAATTCAGCACATTACCGCAAGGTGTAGGCGTCTTTTATTTTTCTAGGTTCCACGAAAGCTTTTTCACCCACGTACATCCTGAAGGCTATACAATTCTTACGTACAATCCCCAAAAAGAACGCTTCCATTACTTTTCTAGTCTTATTCATGTTGCGGGTAAACGCTATATAGGTATTCATCGTTCATTATCATTGGCAAAACAAATATTTCCTTTTGCTCGCCCTAAAACTCCTACTAAAGAAGAAATAACTCAATATATATCCATTTATGTAGCGATGCGTAACAATTTTCTACAATCCCGCATTTTATTGAATAGAAGAGGGATAAATGATCCATTTTTGAAATGTTGCTATGAATTGCGTATGCATCCATCTAATCTTCCGTTGTGGATAGGGTTGCCTGTTGCTTTTAACGAGTCATTTCGTGAGCATGATTGCGAATGGCAATTGGGTCTTATTTATTATATGAGATGCAAAGGTATCCGTATTAGGGATTTGTCGGAAAATCAGATTCATGCCTATGTGCGTAGGATGGAAAACCCATCCGTAGGGCAAGAAAGAGCATGTATGGCCTACCGTGATTTACTTATAGCGGAAGGCATCGAATCTTTTCACACTGTGGCTGCAATTGATGAAATGATTATTTTTAATGTATTATCAGAAAGATTGCTTGCAAAGCGATATGAAAATTGAGAAAATAGAGTTGATTCGTTTCCCGAAGTAACGGGAGAAGGGGGAATTTAGATGACAACTGAAACTAACAATAAAGTTTTGACGCGTGATGAAGTAAAAGTGGAGGAGACTTGGCGCTTAGAGGACATCTTCGCTTCAGATGAAGCGTGGGAAAAAGAATATACTGCTGTCGAGGAATTTTCAAGCAAAGCAGCGGCTTTCAAAGGAACATTGCATAACAGTGCAGAAGCACTCTATAATGCACTTGTTTACCGTGATGAGCTGTCGGAGAGATTGCGCCGTCTTTACACATATGCACATTTAAAGACTGACCAGGACACGACAAACAGTTTTTATCAAGCAATGGACAGCCGTGTTAAATCATTGTACGTAAAAGTATCCACAGCTTTATCATTTTTCTTGCCTGAGCTGTTAGCGATGGATGAAGATGAATTGAATAAGCTTGTTGAATCACATGATGGATTACATTTATACAAGCAAGAATTTGAAGAGGTTAATATGCAACGACCTCACGTCCTGCCTGCTGAACAAGAAGCGCTTCTTGCCCAACTTTCTGAAGTGATGGGGAAATCTGCTGAAACGTTTAGCATGTTGAATAATGCGGACTTAACGTTCCCTATGGTGAAAGATGAAAATGGGGAAGAAGTCGAATTGTCTCACGGCCGCTACATTCGATTCCTAGAAAGTGATGATGCTCGCGTACGGGAAGATGCGTTTAAAGCAACTTACTCGAGATATGAAGAATTCCAAAATACATTTGCATCGACACTGTCAGGGAATATAAAACGCGATAACGTTAACGCTAGTATCCGTAACTATTCATCTGCACGTGAAGCTGCCATGTCCAATAATCATATTCCGGAACAGGTATATGAAAATCTTGTGTCGACAATCAATAAAAATGTGCACTTGCTTCAGCGCTATGTAGCACTTCGTAAAAAAGTGTTTGGACTCGAAGATCTTCATATGTGGGACATGTATGCACCACTTGTAAAAGATGTGGATATGAAAATTCCATACGAAGAAGCAGCCCAGACGATGCTCGACAGCTTCCATACGCTCGGAGAAGAATATGTGTCAATCGTTCAAGAAGGACTAGATAACCGTTGGGTCGACGTCCGTGAAAATAAAGGCAAACGCTCGGGGGCTTATTCTTCGGGGGCTTATGGTACAAACCCGTATATTTTAATGAATTGGCAAGATAACGTCAGCAACTTGTTTACATTGGCACATGAATTTGGCCATAGTGTGCATAGTTATTACTCACGTAAAAGCCAGCCATTCATTTATAGCGGCTATTCCATCTTTGTAGCGGAAGTTGCATCGACTGTCAATGAGGCCCTTTTGAATGATCACCTATTGAAAACCATTGATGACGAACAAAAACGTATTTACCTATTGAATTACTGGTTAGATGGATTCCGCGGAACGGTCTTCCGTCAAACGATGTTTGCTGAATTTGAGCATCTAATTCATCAGTTAGATCAGCAAGGTGTCGCATTAACAGCTGAAAAACTAACAGAAGAGTATTATGCGCTTAACAAAAAGTATTTTGGCGATGATCTTGTTGTGGATGAAGAAATTGGCCTCGAATGGGCAAGAATTCCACATTTCTACTATAATTACTATGTCTATCAGTATGCGACAGGGTATAGTGCAGCGGTGGCGCTCAGCAATCAAATCCTAACTGAAGGTGAGCCAGCGGTTGAACGTTATGTGAATAACTTCTTGAAAGCGGGTTCTTCTGATTATCCAATTGAAGTGCTTAAAAAAGCGGGTGTCGATATGACGAGCGCAGCACCGATTGAAGAAGCATGCCGCGTCTTTGAAGAAAAATTGAATGAGCTTGAGTCACTTCTTCTGAAAAACTAACTTATACTTTCTTACAGCCCTATTTGTCATGAAGGGCTGTATTTTTATTATATAAGAATAGTTTGGATAGCATCTTGTTGAAGGAGTATATCGCTGTTGTATAGTAGTAGGTTCTGTTGTATAACTAATAGATTGTGGGTTTATCGATGTTTAAAAATGTGACATTCATGTGAATTGTATTGTGAAAAGTTGCCGTTACTATTATTTTGTGATAAAGTAAGGATGTGAAATAGATCACATACCAAACATACACCCCTTTTGTTTGAACGTGAACATTTCTCCCATTCCCTTTGTAAAAGAGCATTCACTCCCCCCCAGGAGTAGGATGCTCTTTTTTGTTGTATGGAAACAGTAAGGGAGCGCGATAATTGTCACGGCAAAAGTGCGAACTGTCAGCGAAAATCATCTCCCTAACCGTTACCATAATAAAAAACCACTCCATCAACCGGAAATATCCGGAGAATGGAGTGGTTCGTGTTTGTTATAGTAATTTTTTTCGCCATAAGGTTGTGTCTTCGAAAGAGATTCGTTCAACGTGTTGTTGAAGAAGTTGTTTTTTTAGTTCGCGTTCAGCTGACTTTTCGGAGATGTTGTAGATGTCTGCAATCTCTTTTGTAGAAAGTGTGTCGAAACGTCGGAACAAATCTTCTAGTGCTGGGGGTATGTCGGGGATGATCGTCATACCGACCAACTCCTCTAAAATCTGTTCGTACACCTCGTAGCCGTACAATCCACTCACTTTTAAGCCTTCATCTTCAATATTGCCATTAAAGAACACGAAAGTAGCTGCTTTGTCGACTTCCATCTCTTTTGCCATATACAAATCAACTTGTAAAGAACGTAAAACGTTTTTGGAAGAAAAGTCTCGAATAAATTCATCGACATCGAGCTCTAATTTTTCAGCAATTTCAACAAGCACTGAAAAAGAGGAGACATTTCGGGATTTCAAGAATGAATATTCAAATAACTTCGATAGGAAGCGTAATCCGGCACGCTTGCCTTGGAATTCTGCTGCCTTCACGGCGATACTCGGAAAAGTTGGATGCACTTTGTTGCAAGCCTTTGCATCCTCATTTTCACGTGTGCATAGTAGGTTCATCGATGATAATGATGTACGCAATGCAATTCGAAGTGTGAAATAGTGATCATACTCGAGCTGTAGTTTGCGAAGAAGTGGTTGGATAGACCAGCAATCCTCGCATAAGGGATCCATGAAAACATATAATTCAATGGGTCTTGTACATGTAGAAGGAATCACTGAATTTTCCATCAACGTTTGTCGGTTCACAGATGATCCTCCCCGCTCCTGTTCACCATATGGTTTGCAGTTAAGGCGAGGCGATTATAATACATGTCACGTAAGTTCCCTTCGAGTCCGACTTCATCCATCGCTTGGGACATGCAAGAAAGCCATGCTTCCGCCCGAACGGGTGTAATTGGAAAGGGCATATGACGAGCTTTCATCATCGGATGACCGTGTTCGTCTGTATATAAATTGGGTCCGCCTAAATATTGTGTTTGAAATTGTTTTTGTTTACGTGCCGTTTCAGCCCAGTCACCCGGAAAAATGGGGTATAGGTCTGGATGGACAGCCACTTTAGCGTAAAATAAGTCGATAAGTTCCGACAACTTTTCAGCACCGATCTCCTCATAAGGGATCAAAGGTTTTCGCATCATTATGTCAATCTCCTTTGCTCTGACTGTACTGATATTCTACCAACCTGGCGCCACTTTCTCAAATAAATCGCTTCCAAGTAATCCCCACATCGGTGAAAAGGCTGTTAAACTCTAGCGTAATTAAGCACTTTATGCACATATTGCTGGGTTTCTTTGAAAGGGGGGATGCCGCCATGTTTCTTCACATTGCCAGGTCCAGCGTTATATGCAGCGAGGGCCAGTTCAATATTACCGTCGAATTGATTGAGCATTTGTTTTAAATATTTGGCTCCACCCATGATGTTTTGGACAGGGTCGAAACTATCTTTGACACCTAGGAATTTTGCTGTCCCAGGCATCAGTTGCATAAGACCTTCAGCACCAGATTGACTGACAACATTATTGTTGAAGTTTGATTCTTGTTTAATGACAGCGGCAATTAAGTTTTCAGGTAGGCCAAATTCTTCCGCAGCCTGCTTCACAATATCGCTGTATTGTCCTTTATCAATCGTACTATTGCCAAATGAACTACTATCAAATGAACGTGGTGCGGGTTGCTGGGACGAAGTAAGTATTTTAGCTAGCGTTGAAGGTTCGAAAACACGATTATTCCCTTCGTAGCGTAGGCTTTCTAGTTGGCTTACATTGTTTGGTAATAAGGAGTCTGTGATAGATGATTGACTACCTAACTCTTCAAGTAGCATTTGAAATATAGAAGTGGAGGAATCTTGTCCTGTGTTCTGAACTGAACCGAAAGACCGCATTGCATTGATCTCCATTAATGTCCGGATTGCACGTGTATCCATCAAGATCTTTCCTTTCTGCTGGTGTGCTTTTAGTTTACGAACTAGCACACTACTAACTAGTATACCAATTCTCTAAAGAAAACGCATTGTTCAACCTGCAAGGCCGCGCTCCATATGGTAAACTGAACATAATGACATGTGAAGGGAAGACGACATTGTGAGTATTCAAAATCAAATTGACAGCGGAATCCGGGACGGAGAAAAAATCCGCTTTTTATTGGCAGAAACGGCTGGACAGCCACAAGGGGTTCCAACTGGCAAGATGATTACGGATTCCGACGACTTATCATTTGTGTATCTGTTAGAAGTAGAAGAAGGCTATCGTCAGCTCCATTTTACACAGGCAGTGTGGCCGCTTATGGTGGATGTGTTGAAGTCGGATATCGATCCGGTGCTAGTATGGAAAGACGAAGTAATGGCGTTACCTGGATTTAAAGATGAACTAACGATGCTTATTTATAATATTGAGGGAAATGATAATTACGGGGAAGTATTCTCTTCGGCAGTCGAGCAAGCATTTCAAGACATACTTAACTGAAATCAGCTGGGAGGGGTCCAGATGAGGCAATGGAATCAATTTCTTGAACCTTATAAACAAGCGGTAGATGAATTGAAGGTGAAATTTAAAGGGTTGCGCAATCAATATGACTTGGAAGACGTACATACGCCTGTTGAATTTGTGACGGGCAGAGTGAAGCCGCTCGCAAGTATTTACGATCGAACACTTGAAAAAGGAATCCCTTTTGAACCATCGGCGGAACTGGCTACGGAATTGCCCGATATTGCAGGACTTCGCATGATGTGTCAATTTGTCGATGACATTGGCACGGTTGTCGAAACCTTACGCCAGCGCAAAGACCTTGAAATCATTGAGGAACGGGATTATATTTCGCATAAAAAACCAAGCGGTTACCGATCCTACCATATGATTATTAAGTATCCTGTGCAAACGATTCATGGGGAGAAAACAATTTTGGCAGAAATCCAGATCCGCACATTGGCGATGAATTTTTGGGCATCGATTGAGCACTCTTTGAATTATAAATATGAAGGTGAAATGCCGAACGAAATTAGGCTACGTCTGGAAAGGGCTGCAGAAGCAGCCTTCCAATTAGATGAAGAGATGTCACAAATTCGCGACGAAATCCAAGATGCACAACAATATTTCAGTGCATTTAAAGAAACTGCAACGAGAAGCTACGAGCGAAAGGATCGAAGAAAGAGGTGAACAACATGAAATTTGCCATTCAATCACGCAATGATGAGTTATCGAACCGACTCATGGAAGAAGCGAAAGGTTATTTAATAGACTTTGGGCTTGTCTTTGATGAAGAAGAGCCTGAAATTGTGCTATCCATCGGGGGAGATGGAACGTTGCTGCATGCGTTTCATAAACACCAGCATCGTTTGCAGAACACTGCTTTTGTTGGTATTCATACGGGCCATCTAGGGTTTTACGCAGACTGGAAGCCGGAAGAGATGGAGAAACTCGTTATTTCGATTGCACGTACAGAATTTGAAGTCATTGAATATCCCTTGCTCGAAGTAACCATTAATTACCTGAATACAGAAACTAGCACTACATATCTTGCGTTGAATGAATCGACTATCAAATCATCTGAAGTGACGCTTGTCGTGGATGTTGAACTCAATGGCGGACATTTTGAACGTTTTAGAGGTGATGGCTTGTGTATGTCAACACCATCTGGGTCAACAGCATATAATAAGGCGTTGGGGGGAGCAATCATCCATCCTTCGCTACCGGCCATGCAACTGGCGGAAATGGCCTCCATTAATAATCGTGTTTTCCGAACGGTTGGCGCGCCACTCGTGTTGCCTGATCACCATAAATGCATTTTGACGCCTGTTAAAGGGCCTGATTTTATGTTGACCATTGATCATTTGCAGTTGCTCCATAAAGATGTCAAGTCGATTGAATATATTGTTGCGAAGGAAAAAGTACGTTTTGCAAGATTCCGCCCATTCCCGTTTTGGAAACGGGTGCATGATTCCTTCATCGACAGTGATATTTGATATGATCCATAAAGATTTGCGTTTTCGACTCGTATTTTTGGTGGATGAAGAAGGAATGTTACTACGGGAATTTCTTCATTCGAAAGGAATTTCGAAAAGGACATTAACTGCGACGAAATATGAAGGCGGTATGATTACTGTCAATGGCCACGAACAAAATGTGAGGCATCGATTACAGGTGGGGGATAAGGTTGCGATCATTTTCCCACCTGAGCAGCCGAGTGAAGGCTTACAGCCAGAAGAAGGACCGCTAGATATAATCTATGAAGATGAAGCCATTCTTGTATTGAATAAGGCGCCAGGGCAAAGTACAATTCCCTCACGCGATCATCCGACGGGTACAGTTGCTAATTATGTTGCGGGAAAATTTGTAAGTGATGGCCTGCCGGCGACAGTTCATGTTGTTACACGGTTGGACAAAGATACATCGGGTTTGATTTGTATAGCAAAAAACCGGCATATTCACCATCTTCTAAGTGAACAGATGATGTCATCCGGTTTTCATCGTCAGTATATCGCGATTGTTGAAGGTCACGTGAAGGACGATCAATTCACAATCCAACAACCCATCGGGAGAAAAGATGGGAGTATTATTGAACGAATGGTGCGTGAGGATGGCCAATCTGCCCGAACAGATGTAAAAGTACAGCATCCATTCACAAAAGATGGTCATGAGCTGACGACAATTGCGCTTGTGCTTCATACAGGCAGGACTCACCAAATCCGTGTTCATCTGCAATGGGCGGGCTATCCGCTAACGGGCGATGATTTGTATGGCGGTACGTTACAATGGATACAGCGCCAAGCTCTACACTGTGCAGTACTGAGATTTAAACATCCTGTAACAGGAGCAGACATGCAATTCGAAAGTGACATGCCAGCAGATATGCAAAGTGTTAGTCGAATACTGTAAATTTATCTGCTTGAAATGGTTGTAATGAAGGCACGGATACGACATCCATTTCAGGGTAACGTAAGGCTGTCAGCTTGCCGCCGAAGACACATCCTGTGTCGATATTGACGGTATGCTGCAAAAAGCGTGCTTCTTTGACAGGGGTGTGTCCGTAAACAATGTAAGCTTGCCCGTTGTAGTGTTTGGCCCAATCGCGCCTGACTGGCTTGCCATCCGGTAGCTTTTCGCCTGTAATATCTCCAAATAAAACAAAAACACGTACTTTTTCCGAGTAAGGTGCACCAATTAGTTTTTCGGAGATACCGGCATGTGCAATGATTAACTCACCGTTATTTAACGTTTGATATAGTGGTAGAGCTTCGTAAAACTGGCGATATCTATGGAGAAATTGTTTGCGCTGTTCTTTTGTTAATGCATTGATTTCAGCTACGGTCGTTTCGAGTCCATGTGCGAGTTGTACATTATTTCCTTTAGCAAATCTGTAAAGTTTATTACAATGATTTCCCGGGGAATAATAAAGGGCATTTGCATCCTGCATGTTGAATAATAGCTGTAATATCTTTAGTGAGTCAGGTCCTCTATCTGTCGCATCCCCTACAAATGCCAGATGTCTGCCTTCTGAATGAGTTGGAATACCGCCCTGCATTGTGTAGCCAAGTTTTTGAATTAATGATAGAAATTCATCGAAACAACCGTGAATATCGCCAATAATATCGAATTTCATAATTTTGCCCACCCTTTTATTTATGATTTATGCTATTATAATACCCTATTTAGGGGAATGTACGCTGGAAAGGAAGGTGTAGCTATGCAGACACATGAAGAGTATAAAGAAGAAGTTATTTTCGATGAAGAAAAATTGTTGGAGACGCTTGTGAATGAAGATATAAAAGCTTTCCGAGATGAATACCTACTCCTTCATCCGTATGATCGTGCGATTTTCTATGAAAAAGTTGGCATTGATCTTCGGAAAATTATGTACCATTATTTATCACCAAAAGAGCTTGCGGAAATTTTTGAGACAAGTGAAATTGATGACAATGAATATAAACAGTTCCTTCAGGAGATGGACACGACGTATGCAGCGGATATGATTTCATACATGTTCGTGGATAACGCGGTAGATGTCCTGAAGGAACTCGATAAATCACAAGCGGTTAGTTATTTAACATTAATGGATAAAGCTGCAGCCGTAGAAATTAAAGCTCTTCTTCATTATGAAGAGTATACGGCGGGTTCCATAATGACAACGGAATATGTCACGGTACCCCAAAACTCTACGGTTCGTTCTGCAATGACTATTTTGCGGAATGAAGCACCTAAAGCGGAAACAATTTATTATGTGTTTGTGGTGGATGACTATAACCGTCTGACTGGTGTTGTATCATTGCGTGATTTGATCATTGCACATGAAGATACTTTGATCAGTTCGATTATGAGTGAGCGTGTCGTCAGTGCGCTTGTGTCGGATGATCAGGAAGAAGTCGCACGAACCATTAAGGATTATAATTTCCTTGCAATACCTGTTGTCGATTTTCAGCAGCATATTTTAGGGATTATTACCGTCGATGATATTATCGATGTACTCGAAGAAGAGGCATCTGATGACTATGCAAAATTTGCCGGGGTGTCCAATATGGATACATTCGACAAAAACTCATTTTCAGCAATGAAGAAAAGATTGCCGTGGCTCATTATTTTAATCATCTTGGGCATGATTACTGCTAACTTGATAGATCTATTCACAGATACGATTTCCAAAGTAGCCCTTCTTGCTGTATTTATTCCCCTAATTGCGGGAACCGCAGGGAATAGCGGAACGCAGGCATTAGCAGTTGCAGTACGCGGTATTGCGACAGGCGATGTGGGGGATGAAAGTAAATTTAAACTCCTTTTACGTGAGGCAGGAACAGGATTATTAACAGGATTTACGTGTGCAATATTTGTTGTTGGACTTGTTTATTTCTGGAAAGGTGAATTCCTAATTGGTTTATTAGTTGGTACAGCTATTTTGGTGTCAATTTTTGTTGCAACTATTTCGGGCTCGTTCATTCCACTACTCATGCATAAAATGAAAATTGACCCTGCTGTCGCTTCAGGTCCTTTTATTACGACATTGAATGATATTATTAGTGTAATTATATATCTTGGTCTTGCAACGATTTTCATCAGCGATTTGTAGATTGCTGATGAAAATCGTTTTTTTAGTGTTGCGCTGAAACTTCTAATGAACATCAGCAAAATGGGCGCATATACTAAAGAAAAAAGGGATGTGCTAATCATTTTGCGAAATGAGCCGTTATTGTTCGTTCAGGGGCCACCCGTCTTTATTAGAGTTGTGACAAAGCATGAGGAAAGCACGTCTGTTTTCGTACTTAGTGGGGAAGAGCCCGAGATGGCTAGTGAAGTGGAACTAGAACAGGAAATTGAACAAACGACAGCCGTAAAAGCTGCCAATCCATCCGTAATTAGAAGAATTACGTATCTGGGAACGCCGTTTTCTCGACAAGTCTATCGTCCGTTACAATTTGTGTTATCGGATGAAACACTTACAGGGACAATTGAAAAGATTGATGGAGAAACCGTTTTTATTGGTATTGGTGAGGATGGATCCGAATTAGTTTCAGTAGAAATGGCAAATATTGAGGAAATTCTTTGGCGAGGCGATCCATTTGCCGAAGATTAAAGACAATGGCAGGGCAGAAATTTCTGCCCTGTTTTTTGTATAGATTCAATTGAAATAAAAACTACCCAACCGGTTTATACCAATTGGGTGGTTTTGGGCATTGCAGGTTGCAGCTTAAAAACTTTAAAACTTAGTCCTCGTCACAATCGATGAATACGTCTTTAACGCATTGAATGGCACAGAAGCATTTTAAGTCGACTGTAATACATGAACCTGTCGCTCTAAATTGTTCTACATCACACATTGCATCAAAATCGAGTTTACCATGTTTGAACAAATCTACTCTGTTTCCATGTCTGTCGCGTGGTTCAAGAACCTGTAAAGTTGCACAACAGTTATCAAATACATTTTGTACTCTAAAGAAGACAGAGAAGCAGCTAGCGCAATCTTTTCCGTGCTCATTAGATTGATTGCCAAAATTATTATGTCTTCTTCTATTATTGAACATTGCTTTGAATGGATCACCCTCATCATTCATTAGCATGAATACCCGAGTGTTTGCTCGTTGTCTTGAAGGACTTACAAGACTGCCAAGCGGTGTTAAGAAACAGTCCGTTCTGCAATCGTCACAATCTACGTCTTCTCGAATATCCTGTATCCGTCGAATTGCTCGGACGACCTCACAAATACAGTTATCATGGCGGCGAATATCCGCTACATCATCATTTCTTCCACATCCCATTAATTCCACCTCCTTCTTTCAATTCTTTATACTTTATGCGCCAGAGTTCGAGGTGTTAGGGCGAACGAACCGGTGATGAATAAAGTTAAGAATGAACAGGCATACTATGAAGAAATTGGAGGGGATGCATATCCGAAAACTAGGTCTGGCGATAGTCGTACTTGTGATGCTGACCGGCTGTTCAGAAAATGGTATCCGAATTCACAATGATTCGAGTGAAAATGCCAGGAAAGCCGAAGAAGTATTTATAAAAGATAAAGATCTTACAGCTGTGGTGACTGTGTTTCACGATAAAGACTTACTAACCGGTGTCACACTTAAAACGTTTTCAAGATTTAAAAAGGAGAAAATCGAAAAGGAGCTAAAGAAAAAATTAGAGGAATTATACCCAGAGCTAGATATCACTGTGTCAGCAGATGGTAAGATATGGATGGAAGCAAACAAACTTATCAATTCGGACCATGAAAAAGATCTTGGTGAAAAAATTGACAAGCTGAAACTACTATTAAAGGAAGAGACCTGATGGACGAAAAAAAGTATGCACAATTAGAACAACAAACTTCCCCGAAAACGCCCTTACTACGCAATGTAATCTTTGCATTTCTAACAGGTGGAACTATTTGTTTGATAGGTCAATTTATTGCGCTTTTTTATATGACGTTCTTTGATTTCACTGAACGGACGGCAAGTAATCCAACTGTCGCAACGATGGTGTTTTTTTCAATGTTATTAACAGGCTTTGGCCAATATAAGAAAATTGGTCAGTTAGGAGGAGCGGGTAGTGCAGTGCCGATAACAGGCTTTGGCAATGCGGTCATTTCTGCTGCTATTGAGCATAAATCTGAGGGCTATGTCCTTGGAGTAGGAGGCAATATGTTCAAACTAGCTGGGGCGGTTATTCTGTTCGGCGTTTTTTCGGCATTTGTCGTTGCACTTATTAAAACAATTCTTGTCAAATTTGGGGTCATATCATGGTAGCGCGCGGGTTATTAACATTTAAAACGACACCTTCGATTGTTGCAACGGGTGTAACAGCTGGTCCATTAGAAAAGAAAAGTCCATTCGTATCGCAGTTCGATAAAGTGTACGACGATGAACGTTGTGGATTAAAGACCAATGAACATGCTCATGCCAAAATGATTGAAGATGCCTGTATGATTGCGTTAAGTAAAGTAGATTCCATACCAAGTGATGCTGATTTTCTGTTGATTGGCGATCTTGTCAATCAAATGACGCCTTCAAATTTTAGTGCGACAACGTTAGGAATTCCGTATGTTGGCCTGTTTTCGGCTTGTGCGACATCCGTGTCTTCTCTCGTTATGGCCGCCTTGTTGACAGAAGCAGGTATGTCGACATGTGCAGTTGCTGGAGCAGCTAGTCAACATAATGCAATCGAGCGACAATTTCGCTATCCAGTCGAGTATGGTGCACAAAAACCTGAAACGGCTCAATGGACAGTGACAGCGGCAGGAGTAGCAACTGTTACTCCTTATAAAAAAGGATTTCCTTCTATTACATGCGCCACAATCGGATGTGCGACCGATCTTGGCATGACAGACCCACTCAATATGGGTGCTGCCATGGCACCGGCAGCCGCAGATACATTGACTCGCCATCTTGCTGGTCATGGAACGAAGGCTAGTGATTACGATTGTATTATGACAGGAGATCTTGGTAAGACGGGATTTGAATTGTACAAAATTTTGATAGGTAATACGGGAGTCGACGTGAAGGAGAATTTCCGAGATGCGGGTGCAGAATTTTATAGCGATAATCCGGTGTTTTTATCTGGTGCGAGTGGAGCGGGTTGTTCTGCTGCCGTTTTTTTCACCGAAATCATTGAAAAAATGAAGGCAGGTGACTATAAGCGTGTCTTGCTCATTGCGACAGGTGCGTTGTTGTCGCCTATGTCGTTCCAACAAGGCGATACAATTCCATGCATTGCGCATGCAGTTGAATTAACGATGAAATGAGTGGGCATAATGATTTCAATTTTTATAACATCTTTTATTGTAGGTGGGCTGATTTGTGTTGTTGGACAGCTATTATTTGATGTAGCGAAGCTGACTCCTGCCCATACATTATGTATTTTGGTCGTCACCGGATCTGTATTAGATGGTTTTGGTCTTTATGAACCTTTAATTGATTTTGCGGGTGCCGGCGCAACGATTCCGATTACTTCCTTTGGTAATGCATTAACGCATGGTGCGATGGCAGAAGCTGAAAAACATGGACTCATCGGCGTGTTAACGGGGATGTTTGAAGTGACAAGTTCGGGAATTAGTTCTGCAATATTATTTGGCTTTATAGCTGCGCTTATTTTTAAATCGGAAGGAAAAATCTGAGGAAAAAGATCAATTACGCCTTGGCGTAATTGCGTCCGGATTTTTTCGAGCTAGAGGCCTACAGGGGGGAAGGATTGAACTGCATCCTTCCTTGTAGGTCATGCAGTCGTTGCGAATCGAACTGCGAAGGATTCGATTTGCCGTATTTCTGTGCTTTTTGCAGAAATTAAGGCACTTTCCGACGTCGCGTCCTTAGACTGCCTTCTTAAACTACCCTACAAAAATCCGTGACATCCGCCGGAGGCTTTATCAGGGAGGAATTGAACTGCATGCCTCCTAGTTCAGCGGAGGTCTTCTGCTGAATAAAGATAAACTAGACGTTTTACCCATATCTCTCTTTCTTCTCCGCATAGGATATGTGGAAGGGAAGGAGGGGTTTTTCATGTACGGAGGATACGGTCCTTATGGATACGGTGGATATGATTGCGGAAGAGGCTATAACTATGGCGGTTCGACATTCGTTCTAATTGTTGTTCTCTTCATCTTGCTCATTATTGTGGGCAAAAGTTTCCTATAAGAAGGGGGGATCATAAATGAATGATTCATTTTTCCGGAAAATCGAATCAAAAACAGGCGTCCCGATGGAGGAAGTGTTCGCATTGGCGAATGCAATCCAGTTTGCGGATTTCAGTGATGAACGGCAAGTGAGGAAAATTATACGGAAAGTCGGCAAGTTGGCGAAAAAAGAAGTGCCTCAGCATACGGAGGATGAGCTCGTTCGATCGATTATTAAGGATGGTAAGGCTGTAAATATTCAAGACATCCAAAATATGATTGGAAGACAATGAATAATAGATTAAATATTCGGTTTTATTTGCCGATAATACTAGTATACTAGTAAAAATTAGAAAAGGGGTGTTAACAATGGGTTATCTATTACCAATTCAACCAATTCAATCTCAACTGTATGCCAACCGGATGAACATGGAGTCGTATAATTTTGCACATATTAATCGAGTGAACAAGATTAAATTCGATTTCAAGTCTTCCGGGGATTCACATGGTGCATTTCAACAGGAACACGAGAAGAGGGAAGAAAACGTAATGGAGCGTGCTCATGTTTCCGCTCCTTCTCTAGCATCTAAAGGCTTTATTTACCCGAATCCTGCGAATCTATCGCCAGCGATTTCACAGGTGGTTGGAAAAGGCCTTTCGGTTAATGCATATGTTTAACTAATTAAAAAGGTTCGCTGTGCTTGTAAGAGCATGGCGAACCTTTTTTTGCATCCGAGTGCCTGGCACTACTGTGCTCTGTAAAAGTTTATGCTAGTGCATAGAAAAAACTTTAAAAAAAGAAAACGGTGCCAGGCACTCGCAAGTTCGGACAAAAAAACAGCCTCTCTCTATTGAGAGTGCTGTTTTTGGGTTATTCGGTAATAATCTTTTCCATTGCACGATGTGGGATGTCAGCATCCATAAATTCTGGAGATGTAATGATATATCCTAATTTTTCGTAGAAAGGGATGGCATAAGCCTGGGCATTCAAGATAATCTTGTTCATACCTGTCTCTTTTGCATGCTCTTCGAGTGCGTGCATAATGAGATTCCCTAAATGTTGCCCGCGACACTCTTCCAACACACAGACCCGTTCAACTTTACCAATTCCAGGGCTAATTTCACGGAGTCGCCCAGCACCAATTGGTGAAGTCATCGAATAGACTACAAAATGGGTTGCGGTTTTGTCGAAATCATCGAGTTCCAAGTTAAGTGGCACGCCTTGTTCTTCTACAAAAACTTTCCTTCTGACAGAAAATGCATCTTCCCGCTCAAGGTCAGAAGTCACAATTCTTACTGTGACCAATGTTTAGTTATCCTCATCGAGGCGGAATGTTTCGTACACTGTCCAAGAACCATCCTCAAGCTGATAGAGAAGGTGGAGGCGGTCAATTGTTTCCTTATGATCCACGCCAACCATTTTCAGTTGTCCGATAATATCATCGTGTTCACCAGAAGTGAGTTTTTGTGCAATTGTCACGTGCGGAACGAATGCAAACTCAGGCTCATCACCAGGGAAATTATAATTTAGGTCTTTATGCAATGCGACTAAATCATCGTTTAATTCTGCTTTAAAGTAAATTGTATTCGTGATAGGTGCGAAAGTGCCCACTTTAGAAACGCTCAATTCAAAAGGCTTGTGTTTGTTTGTGACTTCTTTAATCGCTTTTGCTACTTCTTCAATTTCCTGATCATTGGCTTCAAATACACCCTTTAGAGTCATATGGGGTGTGATGAGTGCATAATGCGGGTCATATCTTTTTCGGTAAGCATTTGCGAGGTCCTGAAGTTTTTTTGATGGGAATGCAACAACGCCATATTTCATAATATTACCTCCTAGTAGAATGATTTGGTAATGTCTTTATTAGTATTGATTATACCAGAATACTCGGCAAAATGTCCGCTTTGTTTGAAATCAATTCATTAATAGCCATAAGTCTTAAGAATAGCTCGGCGGACGTCGGCTTGCCAATGCTTCCATGTGTGGTCCCCTTTGAATTCTTCATAGAAGTATGGGAATCCTTTTCTTTCAATTTCATCCTTTAATGTCCGATTAGGTGTTAGGAAGTCTTGGACGCCGTCAACGGTTGTCTTTACTTCTGTTTCACCTTCTCCAATAACATGATAAATTGAGAAACGTGATGGATCTTTTGCGGCTTCTACAGCTTCAAGTACCAACTCGTCGACAAAAGGAGAATGTAAAATCACTTGTCCAAAACAATTTGGATATTTTAATGCAGTTAGCAGGGAAACCGTCGCTGCTAGCGAGTCCCCAATTAGTCCACGACCGGCGCCAATCTGATAGGTTGGGTAATTTTCATCGATATAGGGAACGAGTTCATGGGCTAGGAATCGAATATAGGCTTCAAGTCGATCGCCTTGTGGATGATACATTCGTCTACGTTCCAAAACGCTTTTATATGGGACGCCGACGACAATGACATTTTCAATGTCATCAGCATCCATTAATTCATCCACCACACGTCCAATTCGTCCGTATTGAAAGTAATCTTTACCATCTGATGCAATGAGTACAGAGTATTTATATAGGGGAGAATAGTTATGCGGCAAATGAATGAGCAGTTGCATATTCTCGTCAAGTTCTTGACTGTAAAGTGTGATGTCTTCAATTCTTCCGTATTTCATTATGGGAGACCTCCTAGAAGTGTATGTGTAGTGAAAGTGTAACATATCGTTAAGTATAGGTATAATGTTCGTAAGAAATTTAAAGGAGCTGAGGGGAAATGTTTAATGCGCACAAGAGTGTCCATTCAAAAGTGGTAACAGACGCGACGAAAGCGGCGTTGAAGCGACGTGGAGTGACGATAGAGGCGATTGCGGAAATTGTTTTTGAATTGCAACAACCGTATAATAAAGGACTTGAGATGGCTCACTGCATCGAATCTGTTGAGGGTGTGCTACGAAAACGGGAGCTTCAGCATGCGATTTTGGTCGGCATTGAGCTTGATGAGCTGGCAGAGCAAGGGAAACTATCAGCGCCGCTGCAACAAATTGTCGAGTCTGATGAAGGGTTATTTGGTGTGGATGAAACGATTGCACTTGGTGCTGTATTTACATATGGTTCCATTGCCGTGACAACATTCGGTCATCTTGATAAAAATAAAACCGGTATTATTAATGAGCTCGATACGAAGGTAGGAAGAGGCATCCATACGTTCCTCGATGATCTCGTTGCTAGTGTTGCGGCATGCGCGGCTTCGCGTATTGCGCATAGAACGCGGGACTTGGCAGAGGCAGGAGAAACATTTGAAGATATTGCACCGGATGAAACAATGCCTGAAACGAAAGTGAAGGGTGCGCAAATATAAGCTGACACAGTTGCAAGCAGCGGGGTTTCTTACTCTGGCTGCTTTTTTCTTTGAAACATTTGTAAACGCTTGCAAAAAACTGATTAATCATAAAAAAAGTTAACCCAATAGGTCGCATTTATGCTAAGATGGATTTTGAGACTATTTTAAGTTGAAAAAGGGGAGGAAGTTAAATGAAAAAAACGAAATTACGCTTGCTAGGATTTATGACGTTGTTGGCGTTACTTGTACTAGCTGCGTGTAATTCTGGTGATTCAGGTAGTTCTGGCAAAACAAAAGAAGATTACAAGTTCCTTAGTATTTTAACGGGCGGAACGCAGGGGACGTACTACCCGCTAGGTGGATCGTTTGCAGATTTCATCACAGAAGCGACGGGCATTAAGACAACAGCAGAGGTTTCACAAGCATCGGCTGCAAATATGACAGCTCTTCAAGATGGAGAGGGTGACATCGCATTTGTTCAAACAGATATCGCTTACTATGCTTCAAAAGGTGAGCTGATGTTTGATGGTGAAATCATTGATAGTGTCTCTGCTATTGGTGCTCTTTATCCAGAAACTGTTCAATTGATTACGTTAGAAAAAAATGGTATTAAAACATATGCTGATTTGAAAGGAAAGAAAATTTCTGTAGGTGCACCTGGATCAGGTACGTATGCCAACGCAGAACAACTTCTTGAAATTCATGGCTTGACAATGGCAGATATTAAACCACAAAACCTTGACTTTGGTGAGTCACAAGAGAGCTTGCAGGCTGGTCAAATCGATGCGGCATTCATCACTGCAGGGACTCCTACGGGTGCTGTTGAAGGGTTGAATGCAGTTGCAAGCGTTTTCGTTGTTCCGGTTGAAGATGCGAAAGCAGATGAATTGATTGCTAAATATCCTTATTATGCAAAGGAAGTAATCCCGGCAGGAACATATGGATTAACTGAGGATACACCAGCCGTTTCTGTAGGTGCTATGCTTGTAATTCAAAATGAAGTTCCTGAAGATTTAGGCTATGAAATTACAAAAGCCATTTATGATAATGCGTCAAAAATTCAACACGCTAAAGGAAAATTGATCAAAGCTGAATCAGGACTGAATGGAATTGGTATTCCAGTACACCCTGGTGCACAGAAATACTTTGATGAAGTGAACAAAAAATAACTTGTACTATGAGCGGGGCGGTGAGGCGTTATGCTTCGGCCGTCCCATTCTTTTTATTTTATAAGGCTAAGTACTATATGAAAGGAAGAGGCGGATGAAATACAATGTGATAATCCCGCTTATTCTTTTTGTTTTTGTAGTATTATTTTTGCTACCTATTAAACAAGCGTTTACGTTTACTGAACATCGGACGGAAAATCCGAAACTCTTTTATATTCCAGTAGAAAGCGATGATAGCTTTCAAATTCGGTATGTCCATTCCATCCATCTAACGGATGTCATCGAATCTTATGAAATAACGGCGGATCAAAAAATTCGGCTCGTTTCGATGCAATATGAAGATCTGGCAATTGGTTTACCTGGTTATGCGGAAGAAGGAGAAACATTTTCAGTGAATGACGGTGTGTATACGCTTACATATGATGACAATGTGATTGAGTCATTTGTCATGTTAATTGGTAATGTAGATGCAGAATTAGCTTTTCAATACGTTGGAAATGAGCTAAATTTAAAGAAACAACTAGTTAGAGGAAAGTCTTACACATTTTGTGTGAAAAAACTATCCATCTATCAATTACTGAAGGGGGTCAATATGAATGGAAAAAAACATAAAGCAGAATGATGCATTAGTTACCGAACCACAGCAAGAAGAATTCAAAATGCTATCAGAAGAAGAACAGTTAGAAATTCTTCAAAAGTATGACCCTGAATCAAATACCCGCAATGTTACTGGAATCTTTAAGAAAATCGTTTTTTTCGGTTTGCTCGCATTTTCCATCTTCCAATTGTATACCGCGATTGGAACACCTTTCACTGCCTTCGTTCAACGTTCGATTCACTTAGGCTTTGCATTGGCACTTATTTTTATCTTATTTCCCGCGAGAAAGAAAATTGGCGTTAAAAGGCATAAGGTTCCTTTTTACGATGTAATTCTTTCGCTTCTTGCAATAGGGGTTGGATTGTATTGGCCGATGTACATTGGTGAACTTGTGTTGCGTGTTGGACGTGTATCATCACTAGACATGATTGTTGGAGTTATCGCTATTCTCCTCACCTTGGAAGCGGCAAGGCGTGCGGTCGGATTACCGATTACTATCATCTCGGTGACGTTTTTAGCTTATGCATTTTTGGGACCTCATTTCCCAGGGTTTCTTGCGCATCGTGGGCAAGATTTGAAAAGTGTTGTTCAACTGATGTTTTATACAACAGATGGAATTTTGGGTACACCGATTAGTGTATCTTCAACATTTATTTTTGTGTTTTTATTGTTTGGAGCATTCCTCGTTAAGACGGGCGTCGGGGCTTATTTCAATGACCTTGCAGTGGTCTTGGCGGGTCGCTTAGTGGGTGGACCTGCAAAGGTTGCTATTTTCTCAAGTGCCCTACAAGGTACGATCTCGGGAAGTTCAGTTGCCAATGTTGTAGGTTCAGGTTCGTATACCATTCCAATGATGAAAAAGCTTGGGTATAAAAAAGAATTTGCAGGTGGTGTTGAGGCAGCTGCTTCGACAGGCGGTCAAATTATGCCACCGATTATGGGGGCGGCCGCATTCCTGATGGTTGAATTCATAGGCGGTGTTACGTACTGGCAAATTGCCAAAGCTGCTGCGATTCCAGCCCTTCTTTACTTCACGGGTGTTTGGATTATGACACATTTTGAAGCGAAGCGTGTTGGCCTTCAAGGAATGTCCGAAGATCAGATTCCTGATCGTAAAAAGACATTAAAGAAAATCTATTTACTATTACCGATTATCGGGATTATCGTCTTCTTATTAATCGGTATTCCAACGATGAAAGCAGCTCTTTTAGGTATCGTTTTAACAATTGTTGTGAGTTCGTTCGACAAGTCAACGCGTCTCGGATTCAGAGACATGATCGATGCGCTTGTTGACGGGGCACGTACAGCTCTTGCCGTTGCAGCAGCAACAGCATGTGCTGGGATTATTGTTGGTGTTGTTGTGAAGACTGGTCTTGGTCTTAGCCTAGCGACAGGACTCATTTCGGCGGCGGGAGGAAACATTTTCCTCACATTGTTCTTTACGATGCTTGCAGCAATCGTTTTAGGAATGGGTTCACCGACGACAGCCAACTATGTCATAACATCGACAATCGCTGCTCCGGCAATTATTACACTATTGATGTTAGATACTCCTGATGCAGTAGTTCCACTTGTCGTAGCTGTATCTGCGCATCTATTCGTGTTCTATTTTGGAATTATTGCCGATATCACTCCGCCTGTTGCACTAGCAGCATTTGCAGCAGCTGGTATTTCAGGTGGGGATCCTATTAAAACCGGTGTTACATCGGCGAAGCTTGCGATTGCGGCATTTATCATCCCGTATATGTTTGTCTTTAATCCAGCGATGCTGATGATGGGGGCATCGATTCCTGAGATTATCTGGGTCGTGGCCACCGCAATTATTGGAATGATTGCCATTGGTGCAGGAATGATCGGCTACTGGTACCGGAAGTGTAATTGGATTGAGCGTATTCTTGCGCTAGGTACGGGATTACTCCTCATCTATCCTGAAACAATTACGGATATTGTTGGGTTGGTCCTGTTTGTGGGAATGTTTGTCATTCAGTGGATGTCTAGAAATAAAGATGAAGATAATAATAAAATTGCGGTTGCTTCGTAATAAAATTATAGAACTCCCTTTGCTATTTTATAGTGAAGGGAGTTCTAATAATTTTATAGGTAGTCACTATGAAATAAGTTTTGGTGTACTTGACTCGGATAGATTACGAGGCGTATTATTAACATTGTCGGAATGTTTGGATATAAATGCAAGTTACACAAATACATATAGTAATTTATTTGCTATTAATCATCAGATGACCAGATGACTTAATAGTACTTGGAGGAGAGCACAATCACAAATAGACGCATTCAAACGAAGAAGATTTATGAAGAAGTGGAAGATTCATTAATGAATATGATCAAATCAGGTGAGTTACAGCCGGGTGATCGACTGGACTCTGTGGAGCAGCTAGCGGAAAGTTTTGCTGTTAGTCGTTCGGCCGTTAGGGAAGCACTTAGCGGTATGCGGGCGATGGGATTAGTCGTGATGCGACAAGGTGAAGGGACATTTGTCACCAAGTTTGATGCAGCGAACTTTTCTTTACCGATTACAGCAAGCCTGCTCATGAAAAAGGAAGACATTAAAGAATTATATGAAGTACGTAAAATTCTTGAGGTAGGGACTGCGGCTTCGGCAGCCACTTATCATGAGGTTGAAGATTTGACGGCTATTTGGGATGCTATTGAAGACATGAAAAATGCGGAAGCGAATGGTGAAATTGGTGAAGGTGCAGATTTACGATTTCATATGGCGATTGCCATGGCCAGTCACAATCAAATTCTTATTCACTTAATGCGCTCAGTGTCAGAAATCATGACGAACGTATTACGTGAAACGCGAGCAGTTTTAATTTATTCGGAAAAAAAGACGGTTACATTAATAGAAGAACATGAACGAATCTATGGGGCGATTCAAGCAAGACAGCCGGAGCAAGCACAGCGGTATATGTTGGAGCATTTAAATAATGTTGAAAAGTCATTAGAAAAGTATATGGTTTTTAGAAAATAACGGGGGTGACTGGGATGAAAGTTTCATTATTTATCACATGTATGTGTGATATTTTCTCGGCGAATGTTGGAAAAGATACTGTCGAACTTCTGGAGCGTTTTGGCTGTAAAGTTGATTTTCCAGAAGCACAAACTTGTTGCGGGCAGCCTGCATATAACAGTGGATATGTAAAAACTACAAAAGAAACGATGAAGCATATGATGACTGTTTTTCGGGATTCCGAGTATGTTGTAGGTCCGTCGGGTTCTTGTGTAGCGATGTTACGGAGCTATCATGATGTTTTCCGTGGGGATGCGGAGTGGGAGCAACAAGCGAAGGGATTTGGGGCGAAATGCTTTGAAATTACTCAATTTCTTGTGGATGTATTAGGTGTAGTGGATGTAGGTTCAACGTTTAAAGGCAAAGTGACGTATCATCCATCTTGTCATATGACGCGACTATTAGGTGTGAAGGAAGCACCTCTTCAACTATTAGAACAGGTCAAGGGTGTTGAACTTGTAAAATTGCCGCATGGTGAAGATTGCTGTGGTTTTGGTGGAACATTTGCAGTAAAAAATGCTGTGATATCTGGACAAATGGTGCAAGAAAAAGCGGATCATGTAATGGAAACTGGGGCTGAGTATTTAGTCGGTGGGGATATGGCTTGTTTGATAAATATCGGTGGACGCTTATCGAGAGAAGGACGCAATGTCAAAGTCGTCCATCTTACTGAAATATTAAACCATCGCTAAAAAAGGGGGACATATAGGTGAGTATTCGTATTGGTAAGGGTTCATTTGATAGCCGTGTTCAAAAAGGAATCGACAATGATTTCATGCTAAACTCAGTCGCCTCTGCTCAAACTCGTTTTAGAGATGGAAGAATGAATGCTGCAGAGGAATTAGGCAATTGGGAAGACTGGCGCTCATTGGGGGAAGAAATTCGTACACATACGCTACAACATTTGGATTATTATTTACAACAATTGAGTGATAATGTTGCTAAACGAGGGGGGCATGTCTTTTTTGCTGAAACGGCGGAAGATGCAAATGCCTATATTCAAGAAGTCGTCAAAAGGAAAAACGGTAAAAAAGTCGTTAAATCAAAGTCGATGGTGACGGAGGAAATTGGGTTAAACAAAGCGTTGCAAGATATCGGCACAGAGGTCGTTGAAACAGATTTAGGTGAATGGATTTTACAATTGGATGGCGATGCACCTTCCCATATTGTCACACCTGCTTTGCACTTGAATCGAGATCAAATCCGTGCGACATTTGCTGAAAAAAGAGGCTATGATAAATCCAATACACCGGAAGAATTGGCTTTATTCGCCCGTGAGCAATTACGCAAAGACTTTTTGTCGGCGGATATTGGTATTACCGGCTGTAACTTTGCAGTTGCGGAATCAGGTGCCGTGACATTTGTAACGAATGAAGGAAATGCACGCCTGTCGACATCGTTGCCTGATACGCAAATTACGGTGATGGGGATGGAACGAATTGTTCCTACGTGGCAAGAGTTAGATGTGTTAGTTAGTTTATTGACGAGGGCGGCAGTTGGACAAAAGTTAACAAGCTATGTCACGGCGATTACAGGTACTAGATTAGCAGGAGAAATAGATGGACCGGAAGAGTTTCATTTAGTGATCGTGGATAATGGTCGGTCAAAAATTTTGGGTACTGAGTTCCAGTCGGCGTTACATTGTATCCGCTGTGCGGCATGTATTAACGTTTGCCCGGTCTATCGTCATATTGGTGGGCATGCGTATGGTTCAATTTATCCGGGGCCGATAGGGGCTGTTTTGACGCCTTTATTGGATGGTTATGAAGAACATAAAGAATTACCGTATGCTTCGACATTGTGTGCGGCTTGTACAGACGTCTGCCCTGTTAAAATTCCATTGCATGAGCAATTAATT
This sequence comes from Sporosarcina sp. YIM B06819, assembly GCF_033485175.1. Lineage (NCBI taxonomy): Bacteria > Bacillati > Bacillota > Bacilli > Caryophanales > Caryophanaceae > Sporosarcina > Sporosarcina sp. YIM B06819. Next base: position 44,306 of record NZ_JAWLIQ010000010.1, read on the forward strand.
CGTCATCGACAGATTATTGTCGAGCGACAGCAGATGGCTCCAACAACTGAAAAGTTAGCGATGACTGGGTTCGTCAAATGGTCTACTAGTCCGGCAGCCTATGCATTCAGTACGAAAATCGCACGTACTGCTTTTAAGCCATGGACGAAAGATGAAAAATTGTCTAAGGGGCCAGGTCCTTTAAAAGAATGGACAGCTATGCGTGATTTTCCAGCACCAAGTAAACAATCATTCCGTTCTTGGTTTAAAGAACATCGCAAAGGGGAGGAATCCAAATGACCATTCAAAATCGAGATCGTTTTTTAGACAACTTGGCGAACAGTCTTGGTAGGCCGCGTCTTACGGAAGGAGTAGAGCGTCCGACGTGGAGCTTTAATCCGCAATGGCAAGTGTACGCGGATTATACGCAAGACCAATTAGTCGATGTATTAGAAAAGCAATGCAAAAAAATCCATACTACTTTTAAACGAACGGATAAAGAGGGGCTACCTGAGCTATTAATAGAAGTTATTGCCTCGTATGGGGGGCAAAAAGTGTTGGCGTCGAATGATCGACGTAACGAGGACTTTGGATTACCTGCCATTTTTGATGAACTTCAGCAGCAAGGTGTGGATATACGCCTATGGGATTCGGCGAAAGAAAGGGATAACCAGGTTTTTGCTGAACAAGCGGATATCGGCATCACATTCAGCGAAATTACACTTGCGGAGTCTGCAACTGTGACGTTATTTAATGATAAAGATAATGGTCGGACAATTAGTTTATTGCCGAGATGTTATATTGCCATTATACCGAGGAGCACATTGGTTCCACGTATGACACAAGCGACTAAAAAAATTCATGATGCGCATGTACAAGGACGGGAAGTGTCTTCTTGTATCAGTTTTATTTCTGGGCCAAGTAATAGTGCGGATATTGAAATGAATTTAATTGTTGGTGTACACGGGCCGGTGCAAGCGACGTATATTGTTGTAGATGATTGACATGAAACTACGAATCTTGGACACTTTGAAAAGAGTCCCGAGATTCGTTTTTGTTTTTCAACAAACTTTGGTATGATTCTATCAAGTACGTTGGCTGAAAAACGGCCACGAAAGGATGTTTATACATATGAAGAAAAAATATGTAGGTAGATTTGTGACGTCAGTAATGATGGCACTCGTTCTATTAATTTCTATTTTTCCAACTCCAACTCAAGGGGCAAGCGATTTACCACCTAAACATGAAATGCGTGCAGCTTGGATTGCAACAGTTGGCAATATTGATGTGAAAGCTGGAATGACAAAGGCACAGTATACGACTTGGGTACGTCAAACATTAGACCAATTGAAAGCCCAAAAATTCAATGCAGTTATTTATCAAGTAAAACCGACCAATGATGCTTTTTATCCTTCGAAGTTGGCTCCGTGGTCATCTTACATAACAGGAAAAAAACAAGGAACAAACCCGGGATATGATCCTTTATTGATCATGACGGAAGAAGCACATAATCGCGGCATGGAGCTACACGCATGGGTCAATCCTTACCGTGTAACAATGCCGGGACAAACCTTATCAAGCCTTGCGCCTACTAATGTAGCCCGTACCAACCCTAGCTGGGTTATTAAATACGGCAAACAGTATTATTTGAATCCAGGTCTTCCAGAAGTACAAAATTACTTGCTAGCGACAGTTGAAGAATTGGTTGCCAATTATGATATTGATGCAGTTCACATGGATGATTATTTTTATCCTTATAAAATTAAGAATGTGACATTCCCAGATCAAGCTGCTTTCAAAAAATATGGAACTTCTTATAAGAAAATTGCCGATTGGCGGCGCAATAATGTCAATCAGCTTGTGAAGGATATTTATTCAACGATTAAAGCAACGAAACCGCATGTACAATTTGGAATTTCGCCATTTGGCGTTTGGCGCAATCAATCGCTTGACCCTACTGGCAGTAATACCAAAGCGGGTGTTAATAATTACGATGATTTGTATGCAGACACTAGACAATGGATGAAAGACGGCAGCATTGATTATATTACACCGCAAATATACTGGTCTAAAACGTTGTCCGTTGCCAAGTATGAAACGCTCGTCAACTGGTGGAGCAAAGAAGTAGCGACTTATGCTAAAGTGCATCCTATTAATCTTTATATTGGTTTGGCCGATTATAAAGTTGGCACGGATGCTGATAAAGCGTGGAATAATAAAATGGAGTTGCCGAACCAGGTTATCACGAATAGAGCTGATGAAATGGTACAAGGCCAAATGCATTTTTCGTTAAAAAGTATACAAAAAAATAAACTTGGCTATGCAACCATTTTACAAAAACAACATTACAATTATACGGCAATCACCCCGGCGATTTCATGGGAGAATGATAGTCTACCTAAACTGCCAACATCTGTACAAGTGAACAAGGCTGCGGCTGGACTACAGCTTGAAATCGGGCAACAAACGACTGAACAACCAAGAAAATATATCATTTACCGTTTTGAAGGCAATGAAGAAGGTTCTTATCAAGATCCAAGAAATATTGTGGATGTTGTTTATAATGTGCAAGGACATACTGTATTCGTAGACAAAACAGTTAATGCGAAAAAAGTCTATACGTATGGTGTTGTTTCTGTGTCAGCGACGGGTGTCGAAAGTGAAGAGGCGTATGTTGTTAGTCGATGAATAGTAGCTAAAAGGTTGGGTCGAAATTTTTTGACTCAGCCTTTTTCTATTAATCACTCTCAAATGATAAAATTTTCCCATAAGTCACTCTATATCTTGTTGAAATCACACCGATATTATTATATAGTCGATGTTCAGTGTGTATTACTTTAGACATAATGATGGTTGGAGAGAGAGGGATAATAATGCGAAATAAACAAAAATTAACAAGTGGAATTTCATTCAGATTATGGATACTTATTATTCTGCTAGTCGCTGTGATTGGCACTATAATTGGCGTGACAAATGAATTTTCTAGCTTAAGGTGGATTATTTTACTACTCACATTGGTAGCGGTGGGTATTGGTTCAGCCATTTCCAATGAGGTGACAAGGAAAAAGATGGCCTTATTAAATGATGTTTCACAAATCACGCTTCAAATTGTTGATGGTGATTTAACAGCTAAACAGCTACCTGAATCGGCTGACGAGATAGGTCAAATTGGAATGTCCTTTAATCAAATGACGACTAATTTGCGAGCATTGCTAATAGATGTTCGACAAACGAGTGAATTATTAGTTACATCAGCAAGTGAACTATCTGCTGTGTCTGAGGAAACCTCTGCAAGTAGTGATGAAATTGGCGTTGCCATGCTGGAGATTACGACTGGCGCAGTTGGACAAGTGACAAATCTTGAAGAAACGAATAAGAGTCTAGGTCTTTTAATGACTTCTGTAGATAAAATGAACGATCAAAATCAGCATATTAAAGAAATTACTGCAATTTCTGAAGATGCAACGGCAAAAGGGCAAGATATTGTTGTCGTTCTTAAAAAGTCGAATGATGAATCAAAGTTAGCTGCTGATCAAATTAGTATCGGAATTACAAATCTTTACACGAAGCTAAAGGATATTTCGACGATAACAGATGCTATCAAAAATGTGTCCTCGCAAACGAATTTATTAGCATTAAACGCCAGTATTGAAGCGGCGCGCGCAGGTGAGCATGGAAAAGGCTTTGCGGTTGTTGCCGATGAAGTCAGGAAATTAGCAGAACAATCAAGTGTCTCGACAAACCAAATTCAGCAAATGATCATTGGCATTGAAAAAGAAGTTGAAAGTACCGTCATGGCAATGATGAAGACAACAACAATCACCACTCAATTGAACGCTGCTGTTCTTGATACAGAAGATGAGTTCAATAAAATCGCAGCATCAGTTCAAGAAACTTCAGCGGCAATGGAGCAGTTAAACGGTGAAATTCAGCAAGTGACTGCACAAAGCGTAGTTATCATTGATGCTATTCAAAATGTATCAGCTATTGCGGAACAAACGGCTGCATCGGCAGAAGAAGTGACGGCATCTGTCGATGAACAATCACAAGCAATTAGCAGTGTAACTACATTGGCACAAGGATTAACAGATTTAAGTGAAAGAGTAAATGAAGCCATTCGGAGATACAATTTATAACTGATGAATTAAGAACATCTTCTACAACCAGAAATGGGTGTGGGAGATGTTTTTTTTCTTTGTATTCTTTTGTCACAGGGGTTGTCTATACCGTGCCATATGCTAATAGACAAGGTGTTATTGTCGGCGCGGTGATGGGACCTTAGTGAGAAAGAAGGTGAATTATATGGCATATATCATCATCAACAATCTTATTCCGTCGTCTCTTTATCCACTCAAAGCAACGTATCCAATGACACCAGAATATATCACCATCCACAATACAGCTAATGATGCGACAGCCATCAATGAGATAGCTTATATGACGCGCAATACGGACGCAATATCATACCATGTCGCAATTGATGATAAACACGTAGTACAAGCCATTCCGTTTACGCGAAATGGTTGGCATGCAGGTGACGGCAATGGAGCTGGTAACCGTAAATCCATCGGCATTGAGATTTGTTACTCAAAATCCGGGGGGACTAGGTATAAGGCGGCAGAAGAAAATGCTATTGAATTTATTGCAAATTTGCTTCAACAATTTGGCTGGAACATGGATCGAGTCAAATGGCATGGGGATTGGTCGGGAAAGAATTGTCCCCATCGGATTATGGATGAGGGGCGAACGTTAGCTGTCCGAAATGCGATTGCTAAACGTTTGGCAGAATTGAACACGAATAAACCAATATCACCAAAGGAGGATGTACGCATGTTTAATCCAAGTTCTACAACACTTAAAGCTGCTTTCGAGCAATATTTAGCAGAGGCCGTTAAGGAGGGAGTGATGACGGACAAATGGCTAACGGATTTCAAGGCGGGGAAGCTATCGCTCGATGATGCGCTCGCACTGAAAGTCATTATTGACCAGCGATTGAAGAAGGGCTAATTGATATTTGTTGAAAAGTAATTAACTCAAGCATGTTTTAGTTTACTAGTTCTAAAAGCTGTTGTATACTGTTGTTACTGGTTCTAAAAGACTGCTCTATTTAGAGGTATACCGTTGGGTAAAAGGAAGTGCTTTACATGGAAATTCAAGAAATACTAAAAAAGATCAATCAAAGCGTAGACAACCTAGACTTGGTTTCGGCGAGAAGATACATTGAGAAAAACATAGAACAAGTAAGCCAAAATAGACATCATCTATGTAAAAATGCTAGGGATTTATTGGGCTTCCTACAAAGTGACGCTGCTAATGCGACAAGTGTTTATAACCGTCGCGAACTACACATGATTAATACCATTAACACATACGCGACTCGATTTGATGTTCGGGGGCTTAGATTATCTGTTAAAAATAATGCAGACTTATTACTGAAAAAAGACATACGACTCTATTTAAATGCAGATGCTAAGATTTTGCTAGAGGGCATGAAGGCTATTCAGGCGGGCTGAAAGTTAAGTGGGATGCTGTAATTGAGCGGATTATGTAAAAAAGTGACTTTCCTAAGCGGCGGTCACTTTTTGTGATGACTGAAATGAAAAAGACAGTGGAACAAAAATGGTTTTTATAGTTTTAAAAAAACTTTTGAAAAAGTGTTGACTTCTTTTGTAGATTAGCTATAATAGAACTTGTGCAGTAAGCAAACGCGCACAATAACTTCCCAGGTTCCATAGCTCAGCTGGGAGAGCACTACCTCGACAAGGTAGGGGTCGGCGGTTCGAGCCCGTCTGGGACCATATGAATAAGATCATTTATTCCGAAGCTTTGCATTAAAACATCATCCATATTGGATGATGTTTTTTTGTTGTTGCGGCTAAATTAGTGTTAAAGTTCAATGTAAGGCGTAATGAAATATTGATAGAGAAATGAAAATTATAAAATTGGGGAAATGTGGTGTTTCTAATCGATATACAAATTGAACTACCATTCGTGTATGATTTTGACCGCGCGCTTGATAGGCTCGCGGCTAGTCCCGTCAATGCGGTTGATTGTGCGCAGCGAAAGATCCGCATTCCGATGGCGGAAGGGAATGTTGTGACACTACGCGGAACGGGAACGACACAGCAACCAGCTTTCACAATAGAAGGGTTGCTAAATGATTATCAACTCAATGAAATCAAATCGATCTTTCATTTCGACAGGTCTCTGGATGGCATCCAAAGTCATTTTGTTGGGACTGATTTGGAACCGCTTTTTATGGAACATGTGGGGACGCCACTTATTAAAAGTTTTTCGTTATACGGGGATCTTATGACGAGTATTATCCATCAACAGCTTAATCTGTCATTTTCGCATACACTGACGAAGCGTTTTGTGGAGTCGTATGGAGAGCAAGTGGACGGCGTCTGGCGTTATCCGTCGCCAGAGCGCATTGCGTTGCTAGACGTCCAAGAGCTACGTGATAGGCAGTTCAGCACGCGTAAGGCGGAATATGTCATTGGCTTGTCGCGGTCAATTGTAGAGGGTGCGCTGGACCTTGAACAATTTAAACAAATGGACGATGAGGAAGTAGTAGCAAAACTGGTGGCATTTCGAGGTGTTGGACCTTGGACGGCACAAAACTTTTTAATGTTTGGGCTAGGACGCCCTAATTTATTCCCGTTGGCGGATATTGGTTTGCAAAATGCACTGAAGAAATTATGGGGTATGGATCGCAAGCCAACGAAAGAGGAAATGCTAGCTCATTTTCCAGATTGGTCGCCCTATTTGAGTTATGCCGCCCTGTATTTATGGCGCAGTATTGAGTAACCAACGTTTTCCCGGAACTATGCAACATACTGTCGAAAGTATGTAACGTTTTCCAAAAACTAAACAACGCACCGCCTGAACTAAGCAACGTAATCATCAAGCCATCCAACACCCTAAAATAAAACGACAGCTTTCCCATATTCGCATGGAAAAGCTGTTGTTAAGGTTCGCTTGAAATAGGGATTATCGGCATCGTCCATTCGGTACTTATCAGTGCGGTAGCTCCAGTATTTGTTCTTCATCATTAAAGTAAAGGAAGTTTTCTTCTTCTAATTCGGTGAGTCTTTCCTTGTTAATGCCGAGCGATAGGTTGCCTTCAAAAATAGTTTCCCACCAAGTTTCTGTTGTTGTCATGTCCATATCCTCCTTAGTAGTCTTTGTTGTTTGAACATTCTTTTCCCTTAAATGTTATACTCTGAAACATAGAAGGTTGAAAAAGAATCGTAAGACCTATTCAAATCCTTCAATTGAATTCGTGAAAAAAAGGGGTTAATCTAATGAAAAAAACTACATTTGCCATCGTTGGTACAGGGATTGTTGGCGAACGCATCATTAAACAATTGTTACAAACTACGGGGGCGACAGTTGTTGCCTTGTTTGATGAAAATGGCAAACGTCTGCAAGAAATGACGGATACATACGGACTGTATGCGGCATCCTCTTATGACGAAGTACTTTCTCTAAAACCGGACTGGGTCTATATTGGTACACCACCCGTTTCTCACGCAACACTAAGTCAGCAAGCGATTGCGCAAGGATTGAACGTCTTATGTGAAAAGCCGCTTGCGCATAGTGTAGAAGATGGATTAGTCATGGCGGCAGCCGCTACCAACAATAGTGTCATTCAAACAGCGATGCATTTTCCGCTCTTATATAGTCCGGCAGTTAGGCATATGATGAAACTGGTCGATCGAGGCGCCATTGGTAAAATCACTCGAGTCGAGCTACAAGCGTATTTCCCACACTGGCCACGTGTGTGGCAGCAAAACCCTTGGATTGCTTCGCGTGAACAAGGCGGTTTCACGCGTGAGGTTTTTCCGCATTTTTTTCAGCTTATGTACAGGATGTTTGGTCAACTTACAATTAATTCCTACGAAACCATTTATCCTGAAGATGAAGCGCTTGCAGAAATTGGTGTCTTAGCAATCGGACAAACAGAGAGTGCTATTCCTTTCCTGTTGAATGGTGTATCTGGGATTGGTCAACAAGAAGAACTGTCATACACAGTATATGGAGCGGAAGGTGTTCTGAAACTGCGTAATTGGTCGGAACTTAGTAGCGCACAAAAAGACAGTCCTTTTGAAATATTGACTTCCTTCGATTCAGTGAATTCGCTGATAGAAGAATGTGTGTTAGCTGCTAATGGTGAACAGGCATTGCTTGTGTCATTCGATGAAGGACTTGAAGTGCAAAAGCTAATTGATCATCTACTGGAATAATCATAAATAAATGGAGGCATGGTTATGAACTTTACTACACAAGATGTGGAGACAATGATTGCTGAGCAACGCAGATTTTATTTTACAGGGGTAACGAGAACTGCGGCTTATCGTATTGCCATGCTGTCAAAATTGAAGGAAGCTATTATTTTAAATGAAGAAACTATTTCAGAAGCACTCCATAAAGATTTGCGGAAAAGTCCATTTGAATCGCATTTGACAGAAATCGGCATCGTTCTTTCTAGTATTTCGCATATGATTAAAAACCTGGAACAATGGATGGAACCGGAAATTGTGAAGACGCCTATGCATCTACAACCAGCAAAAAGCTTTGTCGTGCGTGAGCCATACGGATCTGTACTAATTATCGGACCATTCAATTATCCGTTCCAGCTTGTCATGGAACCGCTTATTGGTTCGATTGCTGGCGGTAATTGTGCGATTGTTAAACCGTCCGAGGCCGCTGTCCATACAGGAGAAATCACAAAGAAAATCTTGACGGAACTATTCCCGTCTGAGTTCGTCCGTGTTGTTGAAGGGGAGCAGAAAGAAACATCGGCCCTTATTCATGCATCATTTGACTTTATTTTCTTTACGGGCAGTGTAGCTGTTGGGAAAGTTGTTATGAAAGCGGCGGCAGAACGTTTGACACCGATTACGCTTGAATTAGGTGGGAAAAGTCCGGCGCTTGTGGATCAAACTGCAGATATAGCAAGAGCTGCTGAACGGATTGTATGGGGCAAGTTCGTCAACAATGGCCAGACCTGCGTTGCGCCTGATTATGTCCTTGTTCATCACAGCGTGAAAGACAAGCTCGTAAAAGCGATGAGTGCTGCGATTCTAGAATTTTACGGGAAAGTCGCTGCGGAAAGTGTGGATTACGGCAGAATCGTCAATGACAGGCATTTTAGCCGTTTACTGAAAATCCTTGAAAAGGATCATGCGCATGTCGTTTATGGCGGAGATTTTGACCGTGAGGATTTGTATATTGAACCGACATTGCTCGACAATGTGACATGGAATAGTGCTTCAATGGAGGATGAAATATTCGGTCCACTCTTACCCATTTTGACATACGAAAATCTCGGCGAGGCCGTGCATCACATCCGTCAATTGCCGAAACCACTTGCGGCTTATATGTTCACGGAAAATGAGCAGGCTTCACAGTATTTCATCGACAATTTACCATTTGGTGGTGGCTGCATCAATGATACGATTACCCATTTCGCTAATGGAAATTTACCATTTGGTGGTGTTGGACCCTCGGGAATGAATGCCTATCATGGAAAGTATAGTTTTGAAGCATTTACACATGCCAAAGCGATGATGAAAAAAAGTACCGCGTTGCCGATGAAGATTGCTTTCCCACCCTATGGCCAAAAACTGAAATTAGTAAAACCGCTTATCCGTTAAGGACAGCGGTTTTTCAGGTTTGATTAAGTTAGTGGAAGTGTAATGATGATTTCAGTGCCTTCATTCAGTTTACTGGTCACGGTCATTGTGCCTCCTTGGTCGACGATGATTTTTTTGGAAATCATCATACCTAGTCCTGTCCCTTCTTGTTTCGTCGTAAAGAAAGGCTTGTAGAGATTGTCCAATGTTTGCTGATCCATGCCAGGGCCGTTGTCGCGTATAGAAATTTTCACGTTATCCGTTTGGCGAGTCAGTGCCACTGTCAGGTCGCCGTTTTCATCCAACGCTTCGTATGCGTTTTTCAATAAATTGATAAAAACTTGCTTCATACCGTCTTCATTCCCACTAATCATTGTTGTATTTTCGGGAATAAGGATATCAAAAACAATCGAACGTCGAATAAATTCAGGTTCAAACAGTACAACTACATCCTGTAATGTTTGTTCAATGAAAAACGCAGTGGATTTCTTCAAATTGGGTTTAGATAGCACCAGGAACTCACTGACAATCATATCAATTCGCTTGATTTCTCTTTGCATAATATCTGTGTAAGCGTGATAGGGATTTGCAGGATCATTGTTCATAATTTGGATGAAACCTGAAATTGACGTCAGTGGATTGCGAACTTCATGGGCAACACTTGCGGCAATTTCACCAATCGCTTTGACCTTTTCGGTATCAATTAGCAGCTGTTCAGCTTGCAATTTTAGCGAAATGTCACGTGAGATGAATGTCATCGCGATAATCTCTTGTTGTTCATTGTAAATAGGTTTGATTGTCAATTCTGCGTCGAATATAGAGCCGTCTTGTCGCATTTCTTTTGTACGTAGCAGATGAAAGCTTTGCCCTTGTAATAGACACTTGGTTCGTTCCTCGACTTTGGCATCTTCAGAAGAGGGATATAGCTTTGGGTATTGTCCGATACAGTCCGCTTCTTTCCACCCATAGATTTTTTCAAATGCAGGATTGACTGCAATGATTTTCTGATCTAACCCAAAGACGACGATGGCATCCTCTGCATGCTCAAAAAAGAGATCAAGATAGCTTTCTTTTGACATGAGGATGGTGTCCATTCTTTTGTTTTCGGTAAACATGCTGTTCCACTGAGGGCTAATTTTAAAGGTATACAGCATACAAAGAAATGCGACTAAGAAGACAATGGAGACGACGTGAGAAACTTCCACTGCCTTGCTGTCAGCAAGATAACTAGCATTGTGCAAGTAGAAAAGAGTCACTAGTTGTGCACAAGTAATCGCCGTCATAAAGAAGTTGATGCGCGAAACGTTGTAGACGGTTGCTAGAATCATTGGGAATATCAAGTAGAGTAAGTTCGACAAATCAGGTACGAATAAGTTGATGAGAAATATGTATAAGTTGTAGGTAATAATGATGATTAGGCGCAAGGTAATGGGATTTATATCCTGCCGTTGCATGATTATGAGCGCAGCAATAGATACAACTCCAAACAGGGCGATGCTCGTTTCATAGAAATTGTTTAAAAAAGGTACAAAAATAAGATGAACAATGACGCCAGCAATGAAAAAAAGTATAATAAACTTATTGCGTGATTGGATGATTGTTGAATGTTCCATTGGGCACCTCGATAATAATAATCAATACTAAAACCTATCATACACGATTCAGCATCTACATAATATGACGAAATTCGATGTGATAGAAGGGGGAAATTAAAATGACACTGATTTTGAATGAACAACGGACAATTGACTTATTGAAAAAACTGGTAGAAACACCGAGCCCATCAGGCTATACGGAGAAAGTGATGGCGCTTATTACGCAACAACTCGATGACATGGGCATAGCTCATAAAAAGACTAATAAAGGAGCAGTTATCGCTACAATTGAGGGAGCAGATACGACAAGACATCGCCTGCTTACTGCCCATACAGATACATTAGGGGCGATGGTAAAAGAAATTAAAAGCGACGGACGTTTGAAATTAGCGATGGTTGGCGGTTTTAATTGGAATGCTGTGGAGGGGGAATATTGCCTTATTCATACAGCGAGTGGAAAAGAAGTACGTGGGACAATTTTAATGCATCAAACGACAGTGCATGTCTATAAAAACGCTGGAACTGCAGAGCGCAGTGTCGACAATATTGAGGTACGCCTTGATGAAAAAGTGACGGATGCAGCAGGTACTCGTGGACTTGGTATTGAAGTGGGTGACTTTGTATCCTTTGATCCGCGTTTTGAAGCAACAGCTAGCGGGTTTATCAAGTCGCGCCATTTGGATGATAAAGCGAGTACGGCGTTATTGCTAGAACTTGTGCGTTCACTGAAAGAGCAAGGAACTGTACTTCCTCATACAACGCATTTCTATGTTTCGAATAATGAAGAGATTGGTTACGGTGGTAACTCTAATATTCCTGAAGAAACGGTCGAGTATATCGCAGTAGATATGGGCGCAATTGGCGATGGGCAAACCTCGGATGAATATACGGTGTCGATTTGCGCCAAGGATTCGAGTGGGCCGTATCATTATGCGCTGACACAGCATTTGACGGGCCTTTGTAAAGAAGGGAACATTCCGTTTAAATTAGATATTTATCCGTATTACGGTTCGGATGCATCTGCTGCGATTCGGGCGGGCTTTGATGTCAAGCATGCCTTATTTGGACCGGGCATTGAATCATCTCATGCGTTGGAGCGGACACATATTGATTCACTGAAGGCGACTGCACGATTGCTTCACGCGTACGTTACTTCACCAATGATGGACTGAACGGAGGTTTTTTGATGGATACTGCAAAATTATTGTCAGTGTTGGCTGTTAAACAAGTAATGGGAACGATTCCGCCAACTGTGACGGATATCGCGGTGGATTCGCGCACAGTGAATGCCGGAGGGCTTTTTGTGTGCATCGAAGGATTTACGGTGGACGGTCATGATTACGTTGACAAAGCGGTTCAGAATGGCGCTAGGGTGATCGTGGCTTCGAAGCCTGTGACAGTAGATTTGGATCAAGTTGCGGTTGTCCTTGTCGATAATACGTCAAGGGCTATCGGTTTATTGGCAGCTTGTTTCTATGGTTATCCTTCGAAACAGATGACGATGATTGGTGTGACAGGGACAAATGGCAAGACGAGTGTCAGTGGCATTATCCAAGCTATTTTACAGCTAGCAGGTGAGAAGGCGGCTGCTTCAGGAACCATCGGCTTCAATGTAGATGGCATAGTATATGACACGGATAATACAACGCCTGATACATTGACGACGCAGGGGATGATTGCGCAGGCCGTAGCAGAAGGTTGTACGACGATGACGATGGAAGTGTCATCGCACGGACTTGTGGAAGGACGTCTAGCAGGTACGGAATTTGATATTGCCATTTTCACGAACTTGACGCATGACCATCTCGATTTTCATGGGACGATGGAGGCGTATGGATATGCTAAAGGATTGTTATTTTCGCAGCTTGGACAAAATTTGGACAAGCGTAAGTTTGCGATCGTAAACGCTGATGATGCGTGGAGTGCTAAGTTGAAGGAAATGACGTCGTATCCTGTTTTATCCTTTGGTATCCACAATGATGCCGTATTCCGGGGGAAAGATATTGTGTTAGCGGCGGATGGCACGACGTTTACGTTGACTACTCCTGAAGGGGAATTTAAAGTTGGCATGCAGTTGATTGGTGAATTCAGCGTTTATAACGCATTGGCTGTCATTGCGGCACTGTCTGCGAAAGGGATGGCGACCCGGGACATTATTGGCTATCTAGAGCAGGTACCTGCTGTGAAAGGACGAATGGAGCGCGTACAGACTGAATTACCATTAACGATTTATGTGGATTATGCCCATTCACCCGATGCGATTGAAAAAGCAATCGCGGCTGTTCTTCCTTATAAGAAGGCCGATAGCAAACTCATTTTTGTTATCGGTACGGGTGGTAACCGCGATCGCTTGAAGCGACCAATTATGGCGGAAAAAGCATCTGTTGCAGATTACGTGATCCTGACAACAGATGATCCGCGTGACGAGCCATACGAGTCGATAGTTGGAGAGTTAGCGGCAGGCATGCAACATAAAGGGTTTGCTTGCATCGGTGATCGTGCAGAAGCTGTACGTCATGCCGTAGCAGTTGCGGAGCGCGGGGATATTATTATTTTCGCAGGCAAAGGCCATGAGGATTATCAAATTATCGGCTCTACAAAATATCCACACTCTGATGCGGAAATTGCGCTGGCAGAGGCGGAGAAGAAATTTGGCACGGGTGTGGTAGAAAAATAAGTGGTAAAGAAGTCGTCCTGTTGTAGGGCGACTTTTTGATTGGGTGGAATTGATTGTGATAAAAAATTGTTGAAATCCCTACCCAATGCGTCTATGCTAAGAAAAGCGAAACAGAAGGAGATAACTTAAAATGGATAAACCTATACATGAAGAAATTGCATCACGGCGCACATTTGCGATTATTTCTCACCCGGATGCTGGTAAAACAACCATTACGGAAAAACTGCTTTATTTCGGCGGCGCAATCCGTGATGCGGGTACGGTTAAAGGAAAGAAAACAGGGAAATTTGCCACATCTGACTGGATGGAAATTGAGAAGCAGCGTGGAATTTCGGTTACATCGTCTGTTATGCAATTCGATTATGACGGCAAGCGCGTTAACATTCTCGACACACCTGGACACGAAGATTTCAGTGAAGATACGTACCGTACGTTAATGGCTGTCGATGCAGCTGTAATGATGGTCGACTCTGCCAAAGGGATTGAGCCACAGACAATCAAATTATTTAAGGTTTGTCGTATGCGTGGAATTCCAATCTTTACGTTCATTAACAAAATGGACCGTCAAGGGAAAGAGCCGCTTGAGCTGATGGAAGAATTAGAAGAAGTGTTAGGCATTGAATCATATGCCATGAACTGGCCAATTGGGATGGGAAAAGAATTCCTAGGCATTTATGATCGTTTTAATAATCGTATTGAACAAGTGCGCGTTGAAGAAGATAAACGTTTTCTTGCTTTGAATGAAGACGGCGAACTCGCAGAAGAACATCCAATGAAAGAAACATCTTATTATAAACAAGCACTCGAAGACGTTCTTTTATTAAACGAAGCAGGCAATGATTTTGATGAGCAGCGTGTGGCCAAAGGTGAATTGACGCCAGTATTCTTTGGGAGTGCATTGACAAACTTTGGTGTGCAAACGTTTTTAGAAACGTTTTTACAATTTGCGCCAGCACCACAATCACGTTTGACGAAAGATGAAGCAGAAGTTAATCCGTACTCAGAAGAGTTCTCAGGTTTCATCTTCAAAATCCAAGCGAATATGAATCCAATGCACAGGGACCGTATTGCGTTTGTTCGTATTGTATCAGGTGCATTTGAACGTGGGATGACTGTGACGGTGCCACGTATTTCGAAAACCTTTAAATTGACACAGACGACGCAGTTTCTTGCGGATGACCGTGAAACGGTGGATGAGGCAGTAGCTGGCGATATAATCGGCTTGCATGATACGGGGAACTACCAAATTGGTGATACGGTAATCGGTGGGAAATCGTCCTTCCAATTCGATGCGTTACCGCAGTTTACACCGGAGCTTTTTGTCCGCGTAACGGCGAAAAACGTTATGAAATCGAAGCATTTCCATAAAGGGATTTTACAACTTGTGCAAGAGGGAGCTATTCAGTATTACAGAACGCTTCATACAGAAGAAGTGTTGCTTGGTGCTGTTGGTCAACTGCAATTTGAAGTGTTCGAACATCGCATGAAAAATGAGTACAATGTTGAAGTGCGTATGGAACATGTCGGGTCAAAAGTAGCGCGCTGGATTGAAAACGAAAGCGACGTAAAAGAGTCGATGACAGGACCACGTGCCATGCTCGTGAAGGATCGCTATGATAATTTAGTGTTCTTGTTTGAAAATGACTTCGCGATGCGTTGGTTCCACGATAAATACCCGGATATCCGGTTGTATAGTTTGTTATAATTCATTACCTGGTAAGGCGGTTTATCCGTTTTATCAGGTTTTTTTTCACTGGATCATATCCGGTGTACTTTCGGCGAAATATTCACGATAGTATTATCGAAGAGTAGGTTTATCTATCACTAAAAAAACTTTCTCTCCCGCTACAAGCACAATTGGAAACTTATCGATCAATTGGCGGAAGTTATCGATCAATTGCTAAAGGTTATCAATCATTTCCCCAAACTTATCGATCAATTGGGCAGAGTTATAGTCATTTTGGGACCTTTGACTTATCAAGGTAACGAAGCCCTCTACTTACTTTAAGATCTCCCTTTCTTATTCAATCCAAAGCAATCCAAAAGCATTGTACAAGAAGTGTTTAGTATTTAATCAAAAAAAAGAAGCTGATATTTGAAGTCAGCCGGTACTTTCAATATGATTAGTGTACCTGTAGTTTGAAAGAAAGGACTGTGCTGTATGAAAATCAGTGACTTCTCCATAAAAAGACCTGTCTTTACGATTGTGACAATGTTTCTCGTTATTATTCTTGGAGCAGTGTCGTTTTTCCGCATACCTGTAACGCTCATTCCTGAATTGAATCCACCCATTGCGGTGGTTGTGACCAGTTATCCGGGGGCTTCACCGGCTGAGGTAAGTGAGAAATTAACGAAACCGCTGGAGAATAGTTTATCGACTGCGCCAGGATTGAAATCCATGCAATCCACATCGCAGGAAGGATCGAACTTCATTTTACTGATGTTTGATTGGTCAACGAATATTGACGATGTGCAGCTTGATATTATGCAGCGCGTGGATCAAATACCTGTTCCAGAAGGTGCCAATAAACCCCGGTTCATGAAATTTGACCCCTCTCAGTTTCCGGTTATTCAATTGTCCCTACGTGCAACAACGGAAGATGCTGATATTCGAAAAATTGCGGAACGGCTGGAAAAGGAATTACGCCGGACAGAAGGTGTAGCGAGCGTAACAGTTTCAGGAAAGTTAGTAGAAGAAGTACGAATTATTTTGGATCCACAAAAGCTGGAGTCCAATGGGCTTGCACAAGTAGATATTGTCCAAATGCTTCAGGGCAATAATGTGTCAATGCCGGGTGAGCCGATTCAAACACAGGGTGGTAAACAACTGACTACCCGTATCATCAGCACCTTAACCTCGATATCCGATATTAGGAGTGTCATTGTCGGCGCAAATCCCTTAACGGGTGACAAAGTAACGATTGGGGATGTCGCAGATGTGGCGCTCGTTGAAGCAGAATCAGCGACAAAAACACGTGCGAACGATCAGCAAGCCGTTTTGATGTCGGTTTTACAAGAGTCGGGCTCAAACACAGCGGATGTCTCGACAGCATTTAAAGCATCACTGGACAAACTGCTTGAAAAAGAAGAATTTGCAGGTGTTGAATCCGATATTTTGTTTGATCAAGGCGATTATGTCAAGCTCGCTATCGGCAATATAGGCCAGACACTGCTATTGGGCGGTGTTTTCGCAATGCTCGTCTTGTTCTTGTTCCTGCGGAGTGTAAAAAGCCCAATTATCATCGGGATTGCTATTCCTTATTCCGTCATTGTGACATTTGTGTTGATGTATTTTGCCAATTTCTCGCTCAATATTATGACACTGGGTGCGCTAGCACTTGGTATAGGCATGTTGGTTGATAATGCCATTGTCGTTATTGAAAATATTGAGCGTCATTTAGCGATGGGCAAGGAACCCAAACAGGCGGCCGTTGAAGGAACTAAAGAAGTTGGCGGAGCAATTACCGCCTCGACCCTGACAACATTAGCTGTATTTGTCCCGGTCATCTTCATCAGCGGCTTGATTGGTCAAATCTTTACAGAGTTTGCCTTAACGATTTCGTTTAGTTTGTTTGCATCCCTTGTCGTAGCTTTGACAGTTGTGCCAATGATGGCGAGTCGTATGCTGAAGAAACCTAAGCGCAATGTGGAAGCACGTAGACGACGTTCAAGAAAATTAGGCAACTTTGAGAAGTCTGTGAAATGGGCATTGAACTATCGTTTTGTCGTGTTGTTCGTGACGGCGGTTTTATTGGTGTTGAGTGGTTTTGGTTTATTCAAAGTGGGGACTGAATTCCTTCCTGCGACGGATGAAGGATTTGTTAGTATTACTGTCAAGCTGCCGAATGGTTCTTCTCCAAACGCGACAGATGAAGTTGTGAAGCGTATTGAGGCTCAATTGAAAGAAGAGCAAGATGTAGAAGTGTACGTGAGTCTTGTTGGAGGCACGCAGGAAGGCTTGGCGCAAGGCTCGTCAAAAGCGAATGTGGGGGAGATTTATGTCAAGCTTGTACCGCTTGCAGACCGACAACGTTCCATTTTTGAGTTTGTGGATACTGTGCAACCGAAAGTGGTGAAGGAAGTTGGGGATACAGCGCAGATTGGTTTTGTAATGCAAACTGCAGCAGGATCCAGCCCAAATACATTGACGTTTGCCTTGAATGACACAAATGAAGCACGATTGACTGAAGCAGTGACGGAGTTGAACCGTGAACTCATTGCACTTGATTCGGTGATGGAAGTGACGAATAACTTACAAAATACGGTCGATGAAATTCGAATTGAAGTGGATCGCGACAAAGCATCCGCTCAAGGATTGACACCGTATCATATTGCGCAAACTGTTAATAGTGTCACGCGTGGGACTATTGCCACGCAAATTATTGGTAAAAATGATGAAGTGTTTGCGGTTAATGTGCAATATGATAAGAAGTTCCGGAATAGTATAGAGCGTTTGAAAAAATTAAAATTACGGACAGCCGCGGGGACTTTTGTGTCACTAAGCGAAGTAGCAGATGTGTCGATTGCACAAGGACCTGTGTCGATTCAAAGAGTCGATCAAGCGCATTCGGTTACATTTAATGTGAAATATGAGTCGTCACAGACACTTGGTGATATGACGAAGAAAGTGAATGAAATCATTAAGGAAATGAAGATGCCAGAGGAAATTGAACTTACGTATAGTGGTGATCGAGAATTGTTTGACAGTGCGATTGACGACATGCTGATGGCGTTGGCACTTGCGGTAGTGCTCGTTTATATTGTGATGGCAGCACAGTTTGAATCGTTCAACTATCCGTTTGTCATCATGTTCTCCATCCCCTTAATGGTGATTGGTGTGGCAGCAGGTCTTTATATGACGAGCACGCCCATTAGTGTGACAGCGATTATCGGTGTACTGGTCCTTGTTGGAATTGTCGTCAACAATGGGATTGTCCTTGTGGATTATATTAATCAGCGCAAAGAGGCAGGGCTTAGCTCGTATGACGCGATTATTGCTTCAGTGAGGGATCGAGTGCGTCCAATCCTGATGACGGCTCTGACGACGATTTTGGGGCTGTTACCTCTCGCGCTTGGACTTGGTGAAGGAACTGAAATGAACCAGCCAATGGGCATTGCAGTAATCGGAGGCTTGTTGAGTTCGACGCTATTGACTCTCTATGTTGTGCCGATTATTTATAGCTTATTTGACCGAGAAACGAGAAGGCGTGCAGTTGGGGATAAATGATGGAGGAGCTTCCTGTAATGGGAGGCTCTTTTTTACTTTGAATGTGCCAGGGGATTAGCTGTCACAATTCGCGGAAGGATGCGAATGATGTCAGTAACTGGACACCGGGTAGGGAGAATTGTGTTAGTATCGGAAAGTTTTTGTAGGCGGAATATTCTTTCAAGTTGAAGTGGCAGATGTTATACTTGTAAAATAATAAGGGGGTTGACTATGGGGGCGCATTTTTTCACGGGATTTCCTGGTTTTATTGCGACAGAATTGATCAAAGAGCTGGTTCGTCTTGGGCAAGTAGAGAAATTATATGCAGTGGTGCAAGCAGGGCAAGGGGAACTTGCGAAGAGCAAAGCGGCTTCGATAATGGCGGAGATGAATGCGACCATCCCGTTTGATATTATTGTTGGTGACATTACGCAAGAAAATTTTGGGATGGATCAACAGATAATGGATCAGTTGAATAGTGAGATGTTAACCGTGTGGCATCTGGCGGCAATTTACGATTTGGCTGTCAAAGCAGAAATTGCCTGGGACGTCAATGTGGAAGGGACGAGGCAAGTGAATACGTTTGTGCGCAACCATCCCTCTATCACGCGATATATGTACTTCAGCACGGCTTATGTGGCTGGGAAACGTGAAGGGATGTTGCTTGAAACAGAATTGCTACGTCCGACTGCTTTTAAAAATCATTATGAGGAAACCAAATTTGAAGCGGAATTACTAGTCGAGGAACTGAAATCCGATGTAGCTGTGACGATTATCCGCCCAGGAATCGTGCGTGGTCATTCCGAAACGGGGCAGACAATTAAGTTTGATGGGCCTTATTTTTTTATGAAT
Source organism: Sporosarcina sp. YIM B06819 (assembly GCF_033485175.1). Lineage (NCBI taxonomy): Bacteria > Bacillati > Bacillota > Bacilli > Caryophanales > Caryophanaceae > Sporosarcina > Sporosarcina sp. YIM B06819. Next base: position 64,256 of record NZ_JAWLIQ010000010.1, read on the forward strand.
ATGATCGACCGTTTAAAATGGATGCCGATTATTCCATACGTCGGTAAGACAACAGCGTGCATAAATGTCGTACCCATTGACTATATAATTAATGCCACAGTCTTCCTTGCAAGTAGAGCAGAAGCAGCTGGCCAAACCATCCATTTAACAGATCCATCTCCTCATCCGATTGAAGAGATTTACGAAGCAATGGTTTTCGAACTAACAGGAAAAAGACCTAAAGGAAGATTGCCGCTTGTGTTGGCGGAAAAAGGGCTGTCATCGATTCGATTGCAACGCAAACTAGGCGTTGAAGCGCAAACGATGGATTATTTAACGTGGAATGCCACATTCGATACAGCGATTGCACAAAAGCTTCTTGCAGGAAGTGGTATTAGCTGTGCTGACTTTCTCCAATCCATTCCCTCCATGACAGCATTTTATGAGGATAATAAAAACAATCCCGATTTTCATATAAAAATCGGCTGACTAATTGTTTACAAATATGATTTTAGTGGTATAATAAAACAAAAGTACCCAACAACTTAATAAACTTTGACATCATGTCAAGGGGGAGTAGCTTTAGGGAAACCTATTTCATAGTCGTCAATACATGGCTGACGCCATCGGTTATGATAGCTAGATTTTTGTAAACCAAAATTCTGACTTTGCGAGACCTTTGCCTTTTATTAGGTGAGGGTCTTTTTTGTTTGAAAAAAAGTGTAGGAGGAATGGATTTGGAAGCAATATTATTAGAATACGCATGGGTACTAGTTGTACTGATTGTACTGGAAGGTTTACTGGCAGCAGATAATGCGGTCGTTATGGCGGTTATGGTGAAGCATTTACCGCGTGAACAGCAGAAGAAAGCCCTATTTTACGGTTTATTAGGTGCATTTGTATTCCGTTTTGCTGCGCTATTTATGATCACGCTACTTGTTAATATTTGGCAAATACAAGCGCTTGGAGCAGCTTATCTGTTATTTATATCGATTAAAAGCCTCATTGATCAGCGAAAAGGTGAGGAATCTCATCCAGATGATAAACCGCGTAAAAAATCTGGTTTCTGGATGACGGTTGTGAAGGTCGAGCTTGCGGATATTGCTTTTGCCCTAGATTCTATGTTGGCAGCTGTTGCACTTGCGGTAACACTTCCGGAACTTGGTAATTTCCATATCGGTGGTATCAATGGTGGGCAATTTATAGTCATGCTATTGGGTGGTATTATCGGATTGGTTATTATGCGTTTTGCAGCTCGGCAGTTCGTGGTTCTATTGGAGAAATTTCCGTCATTGGAAACTGCAGCCTTTTTGATTGTAGGTTGGGTAGGTGTTAAATTACTCGTTCTTACATTGGCGCATCAGAAATTGCAAATTATCGATGTGGACTTCCCTCATTCAACTGTGTGGAAAATGACATTCTGGATTGTTCTAGTAGGGATTGCTGTTGGTGGTTATTTGATCGGAGTCAGGAATAGTCATAAGAAAAAATAATATTCGTAAAGAAGATGTCGTGAACCGTATACGGCATCTTTTTTTTGTTATTTTTTAGTTTCTCCTTTCATTTTTGCATCAACTTCTCTAAAATGGGTACAACACCTTTGAACAGCCGAAAGGATAGGCGATACAGTTGAAATTTACTCGAGAAAATTTTCGGAGATTCACACCTGCACAAATTATTGTTTTTTATTATTTTTTGGCCATTGCCTTTTCGGTTCTATTGCTAAATTTACCCGGTGTTTATAAGCCAGGTGTCCAGGTGGATTTCATTGATAGTCTTTTTACGGCGGTCAGTGCGGTTAGCGTAACGGGCCTGACGACGATTAGTATTTGGGAGACGTATACCGTGTTTGGATTGTGCATGATTATGGTTGTGCTCCAATTTGGCGGTATTGGCATTATGTCAATCGGGACTTTTTTTTGGTTACTCGTTAAAAAACGAATTGGCTTGCGGGAACGTCAGTTAATCATGGTCGATCACAATCAATATAGTTTAGCCGGGGTTGTCCATCTGATCAGAGAACTTGTTAAAATCATCTTTTTAATTGAAATTTTAGGTGGCTTATTATTAACCGTTTATATGACGCAGTTTTATGATACGTTTGGTGAAGCGCTACTGAATGGTACGTTCATGGCGGTATCAGCAACGACGAATGCGGGCTTTGATATTACAGGTGCATCGATGGTCCCTTATTTTAATGACTATTTTGTTCAATCGGTGACAATGATTTTGATTATTCTCGGAGCCATTGGTTTTCCAGTGCTAATTGAAGTGAAAAGTTATTTTTCGAAAAAGGTGCCGCATTTCCGTTTTTCCTTGTTTACAAAAATAACAACTGCGACATTTGGTTTCCTGTTGGTTTGGGGAACGGTGATGATTTTTATACTGGAGTCTTTTCACTCATTTAAAGGAATGGCTTGGCATGAAAAATTCTTCACTTCGTTGTTTCACTCGGTATCATCTAGATCTGCAGGATTGACAACGCATGATATTACGAACTTTAGTGAGGCGACGGATATTTTCATTAGCTCCCTAATGTTTATAGGCGCATCGCCAAGCTCAGTTGGGGGTGGAATCCGGACGACGACGTTTGCGATTGCTATTCTATTTCTCATTAACTTTGCACGCGGCCATGAAGTGATCAATGTCTTTAACAGGGAAATTAAGTTAATAGACGTGTTTCGTTCTTATGCCGTTATTCTTGTTGCAATTGTTATGGTCATGACGGCATTGCTGATCTTGCTTATTACAGAACCAGGCGTACCAGCTGTTGCACTGCTATTTGAAATTACATCTGCCTTCGGGACCTGTGGTATGTCATTAGGCATCACATCAGATCTTTCTAGCACGGGAAAATTGATTATTATGGTATTGATGTTCATCGGGCGAGTTGGAATTATTTCATTCCTCTATACACTAGGAGGAAAAACAAAGAAACCACATTATCGTTTCCCGAAAGAGCGAGTGATAATTGGCTAATAAACAAGGCTGTCCCCTGGAATTGGGAACAGCCTTGTTTTTATTTTTTACAGGAACTTTATGTATCCAATAGCATTAAGCGTTCTATACTCTATTTTGGCAAACTGCAATAATTTTGTATCCCCGTAGCGTTCTACAAATTATTAACTTTCATCTGCCGATTGACAATGTGATCTTATACTTTTTATTTATATCTAGCCTAAAGTAATTACTAACTAAATTAATGTTTTCCGCCTATCGGCTCACCATTTATATCAATGACTATTTTTGTAGGTTCAGTGATAGTGGTATCAGTGTGACCGGCTAGATTGATAAATATTCCTAAGGCTATTAGAAATGAAGTTATTACCTTGTATGTGCTCTTATTTTTCTTCATCATGATTACCTCCCCTCGATATGTTATAATTCATCACTATAAGGTAAGATGTTCTTAGGGTATATAGGATGTTATGCGAAATTGTGACAATTGTGAGGGATGTGCAGTGGGCGATTTAGGGGAAAAGATTTCTTACTTTCGGAAGGCTAAAGGGCTGACGATTAAAGAACTGGCAGAAGACTTATGTGATGATTCTACTATTTACAGATTAGAAAAAGGTAAACAACTTCCGAGGCTAGAAATCTTGAGCGATATTTGTCTGAAATTAGAAATTCCGTTTAAAGCCTTATTTCCTTTTGATGAAGAGGTAGACCAGTTGAAAAAAATGTGTAGGGAATTTACGTATATTGAAGACTTTTTGTCCTTAGAAATAGCCTTAGAAGAATGCGATAAGGTATTAGAAGAATTAGATTTTACTTATTCTAGGGCGGAGTTTAAAAAGTTTATTTTATGGCATCAGGCAATACTTCTTCATAAAAAAGAACATAATGCTGTTGAAGCATTAAAGATATTAACAAGTCTGGTAGATTTAAAAAGATGTGTTTCAGAACTTGATATTAGTATCATGAATTCAATTGGCCTTATCCATTTATCCACTAAAAATATAGATGCAGCACTTGAAATATACAAAGACATCTACCCGAAAATTAATAATAAAAAAGTTGTAGAAGATGTGACCCTCTTACCTAGGGTGGGGTATAACTATGCTCATTCTATGTATACATTACAAAGCTATGGCGATGCATTAGAGATCATGCAAGAGGTTCTCTATTATGTAGAAACGCATCAGTTGATATATTTATTAGGAGAGATTTATCATATGATTGGTATTTCATCTACGAAAAAAGGGTATTTAATAGACGCGGAAGAAGCTTTCAAAAATGCGATTTTAGTATTTACCTTGACTAAACAGCCGCAATATCTTGCAATAGCGGAAGAGGATTTAGCCGAACTTATCAATCAATAGCTATAAGGCAGTTAAATAAAAGGTTTCCAACGAGTCAGAAGCTAAACTGTTGGAAACCTTTTTTGATTGATTAGTACATCTTTATTGCTTGATTGAAAAACAGAAACGTAGGCTGTTCACCATGCTTGAATACCGTTACAAGATAGCCAGATGTTTTTTCAACGATGCCAATTTCCACATCCTCTGGATTGACAGCAATCGGTGTGATGAATGTCTGTTTACGGATTGTGCGGGTGGTTAAGCCGTACGATGCAAAATTGTCTCCCAAAATGTTGGGATCGTTGAGTAGCAATTGTTCAATTGCAACAAGCTCATCTACGGGCATATCATCTTGCCACCATACTTTACGTGGTTGGAATTTATGGTGTGCTAGGTAATCGAGCTTCATAAGACTTCGTGTGAGGGCCATGTCCGCCTGACCATTCTCCTCCAGAAAATCATTCAATCGTAAAAATAAATCTTCCAGCTGATGGCCGATTCTTGACCATCCGCGGTTTTCCCAGTATGTCCCGAACTGTTGGAAGAAGTCGAACGGCGTCTCAAAGACCTTTGATACGAGATATTCGACAGTGCGTGGCAAGCGATTGTCATTCCAATACTTTTCAAGGACATCTTCTGTCTGCTTGATGCGTATAATGTCATCGAATGATAGCACATTGTTAGAGAATATCTCGTAGGGCGCCTCGTCAACAAATGTATAGCCATATTGCTCGGCTTGGATACGCAATCCAGTTCCGCGCAACAACTTCAAGAAGCCAAGCTGTAATTCTTCGGGCCTCATGGCGAAAACTTCATTGAACGTGTTGCGGAAAGAAGTATAATCTTCTTCAGGCAGTCCGGCGATCAAGTCCAGATGCTGGTCAATTTTTCCGCCTTCCTTGACCATTGTCACTGTACGGGATAGTTTTTCAAAGTTTTGGCGTCGCTGCACGAGCTCGTTTGTTAAATCGTTTGTAGACTGTACACCGATTTCAAAACGGAATAGTCCTGCGGGTGCGTTGTCGTTCAAAAATTGGATAACTTCCGGGCGCATAATATCTCCCGTAATTTCAAATTGGAATACTGTTCCTGGAATATGTTCATCAATCAGAAATTGGAACATCTCCATTGCATAGCTTCTACTAATATTGAACGTCCGATCGACGAATTTGATGGTCTTGGCCCCATTCGCCATTAAATAACGAATATCATCTTTAATGGCATCCCGGTTGAAGTAGCGAACGCCGACTTCAATAGAGGATAGGCAAAATTGACAGGAAAATGGGCAGCCGCGGCTTGTTTCGATATAGGTTACTCGTTTGCCAAGTTCAGACACATCCTCTGGGAAGCGGAAAGGGCTAGGCAGTTCTCGCAAATCAAGTTTGGGACCAGGTGCTGTAATTTTCAATAGGTCATCCTGTCGATAGGCAATTCCTTGAACAGTTGATAAATCTGCTTTTCCCGCATAGACATCGAGTAATTGCTTAAAGGTCCTTTCACCTTCACCGATAACAATCACATCGATTTCTGGCACGCGCTCCAACCAAAAATCATAGTCATAAGTCACTTCTGGCCCGCCTGCAATAATTTTGACGTCTGGTTTTACTTTTTTAAGCATACGTATAACTTTAATCGTTTCTTCAATATTCCAGATATACAGACTGAAACCGACAATATCTGGTGTTTTTTGATATAAATCTGACACGATATTCATCGTCGGATCTTTGATGGTATACTCGGCAAGGGTCGAATGATACTCTGGTAGTGCATACGATTTTAAGTAGCGAATGGCTATATTGGTGTGAATATATTTGGCATTTAAAGTAGAAAGTACAATATTCATAGTTCTAGTCCTCATTTCATTTTTTGTGGGTACACTTTAGCTATAAACAATTTAGGTAAAAGGAACTATATCTTACATGTATAAAATATGGAATAATCTGAATTAGTAGCGTTTTACAGAAATTTAACTTTCTGCATGATTCATTGATACTTTTCAAACTGTCTTGTAAAAGGATCAGGAGGAATATAATTGAAATATAACAAGGAAAACGAAACAAAAAGAAGCATTTTTTTATTAAATGAAGCAAGTAGACCGGGTGCAGTTTTTGATTGTGACGGAACACTTTTATCTGTTAATAAATCTTTTTGTAAAGAGTTTTGTCTTCAAGAGATGGAAAATATCCAAGAATTCATCGCTGGTCAATCGATGAATCTAAAGGATGAAATCAAGAAACGTGTAATTGGTTCCGATTATAAAACATTCGATATGACTTTCCAGTTAGCTCACGGTAGAGAACGTGTCGCAAAAGTGCATCTAATGTATTTTGATGAAGATCAACAGATACTTGCATTATTTGCTGTTCTTCACAGTACCTATACCATAGCAGAAAAAGTGTATGAACACGCCTTTCGTCATTCGGATAATTGTATGCTTATTATCGACAAAAAAGGGATTATCTTCGATATTAATGATAAGCATACTGAATTTTTTAATTTACCCAAAGACTATTTTGTCGGCAAGCCAGGTGAAATCTTGGCAAAATTCTTTTTAGAAGACTCCGCAACGTACATCAAACACATGAAAGAAGTAAATAGGTATGGTTATGCGGAAACGACGAGAAAATATGAAAAGTCATCTGGCGACATAAGATATTACCACATTACAACCCTTTTTGATAGTGAGTCACAGACGTACTTGGTAGTCATGAATGATCGCACGGAAAAAGTTATTCTGGAAGATCGTTTGGCCCATACAGGTTCATTATCGACGGTTGGCGAACTGGCAGCAAGTATTGCACATGAAATTAGAAATCCAATGACTACTATAAAAGGTTTTATTCAATTACTTAAGCTATCCGCCAACGACGATTCTATGAAATATCTATCGGTTATCGATGATGAAGTGATGAGAATGGAGTCGATATTAGGCGAGATGCTCGTCCTATCTAAACCTACATTGAACAAAAAGACGACATTCTCTTTGGAAGTGTTGGTAGACGATATGATTCAGGTCGTTCATCCGAAAGCATTAATGGAAGGAATTACGATACGACAAGAGGTAAGTAGGCTTCCAAATACATTGATTGTCGGCGATGCCGATAAAATTAAACAAGTGCTTCTTAATCTATTTAAAAATGCTTTTGAAGCGATGTCCCCTGGTGGAGTTCTTACAACTTCTATGAAGATGGATGATATTGGTCAATTTGTGTTGAGCATTTCTGATACAGGTAAAGGTATGAGTGAAAATCAACTGAATCAAGTATTTATGCCGTTCTTTACGTCGAAGCCGGAAGGAACTGGATTAGGATTGCCATTTGTGCTGAAAATAATTGAGGAACATGGCGGAACGATTTCAGTTACCAGTAACGTCGATCAAGGCACGACCTTTATAGTAACATTTCCGGGGGTAAATGCCCATGCTCCGGGGGAATTTCTTGACGAGAAAAGATTATTATCATCGTGATGGAGCGTATTGTGTATTTTTCTGTCCTTTTGACATAAGGGGCTGGTTGCCGTTATAATGATGGCGACTCCTCAACGGGAAACAAAAGGTGGAACAGAAAAATGGCGGAAGATACAGAACGAGCATTGAAGTTATTTATCGTCCTTTCAAGGGCAAGTAAAGTAATTTTGGAAGAAGCGCATATACCAATTAACAAATTCGGACTGAATCCGACTGAATTTGCAGTCCTAGAACTACTTTATCATAAAGGAATGCAGCCTATTCAGAAAATCGGACAGAAAATTTTACTGCGCAGCGGCTCAATGACATATGTTGTTGATAAGCTTGAAAAGCGAGGGCTATTAGAGCGTGTTTTTTGCGAGGAAGATAAGCGGGTCACCTATATGTCGATTACACCCGAGGGAGTAAATTTAATGACAGCAATTTTTCCAGAGCATGCAGAAAATATCGAATCTCTGATGGCTGCCCTTACAGTGGAGGAGCAAGAACTAGCGATTAGTTTAATCCGAAAACTAGGCTTGTCAGTGAAAAGTCTATCCTGAAAAATGGCATCTCGCTAATGAGTGCCGTTTTTTTTTTTTTTTTGTCGTGATATGTCGATTCTATTTCAAGTTTGTTGATTTTAAAATAACCAATAAATAAATGAATTACATACTGAGTACTCCATGTATAGTTGCTTTTAGTTTTGCTTTGGATTGAACGACATCTATACAATAACCTTGATATGTTTTATGTGGAGGGATGCGACGAAGTCGCATCCCTCCACATTTACCTGGTAATCGTATGGTGGTCGTTTATCCGTCGCTCTCCAAAAATGCAAATACATGAAGTGCTATTGCATTTAGGGACGAGGGAATAGAAGGCCGCCAAAGATGCAATTTTGGCGGCGGAATCTTTCACCATGTTTTTTTCTTTTTTTATTTTGGAAAGTGTCGTTTTCTCCTTAAAACTTGCTGAAAAGTAAAGTAGGGACACCTTGTACAAAGTGCAAAAGTGCCCGAAATTGCATCTTCGGGCACTTATCTTTTTATATAAAGCCATCTATTCTTTTCTTTCCAAGAAACCGCACTAACTCCTTGGTAAAAATGTCGTGAATAGTTTGCCGAAAGCGAACCAAAAATTGATTTGGTGGAAAAGGTGAATTTTAAGCCTTTACTTACCCGAGATTCATGCAAGAAAATGGTTCATCAACAGAAGTGATTTTATGTATAAAAAAACCATATGGATGATCCATATGGTTTTTAAACTCGATTATTTGGCGACAATTGTTTCACCCATGTGTAAGAAGTTTGAAAAGTGTTCCTCTTTAGGGGAATCGAAAATGGTCAGTCTAACAATCATGCTATCACGTTCGAAGACGATTCCTGTAACAGGTCCGTTATCAGTTTGCACTGATAAGACTTTTGCATGTTCAATCCCGTCGCCCGTAGGAATGGATGCTGCATCCGACAATTCAGTCGGTGTGCTACCTCCGCTTGTTGCCTCAAGTACGGCAATCATATTTTCGACGAGGTAGTCATAAGTACCTTCTTCTTTGATAGTTGTCTCGATGCGCATAAAAAGAGAGCCGTCTGCGTTAGAGAACAGGCTATCTTTACCTGGTTCTTCACTTGTTAACGTATAGTTGGGAAGTACAGCAATCTCATAGTCCTGCGCGTCGCTGACTGTTAGTATAGCGTCAGCCATGCTATCTTCTAGGCCGCCTGCTGTATCGTCAGGTGTTGGTTCCGTCGTGTCTGGCTCCTCGACAGTCCCTTTGTCAGTTTCTTCTACCGGGTTTGGAGATCCATTTGAATTGCTATCCAGATTATCATTGCTAGTATCCGTACCGCACGCGGTAAGTAGCAAAGCGGTCGCGATTGCTGCATATAAAAGATTCCATTTGCTCTTCATCGAAAACCCCTCCTTCACTTCATTGGACGTATGGCTTGTCTTAATGTTTCATTCTTTTATTTGGCCTTCACCATGAATGATTGTGTAGCGTTTGTGGTTGATAACAGTTTTTTCTTCGAGTCCAAGCTCCTCAAAGTTTTCCATATATGTAAGATCTACAATGACTGAGTTCTCGTTTACTTTTTCTACAATACCTTGTAGCCCGTCCTTGAATTCAATGATATTTCCAACCGTAGCGATTAACATCATATAACAACTCCTTTATGAATAGTCCAGATTTTGGCACTAAAAATGTCTGAATCTCTTTTTTTATAATCCTTTATAGTGTGCCTTAAAAACAGTGCGGCGTAAAGTGTTTTCTATTTCCAATGTTATTAACTAATCGTTTTGACTAATTGGAAATTGTTGATAATATCTTCGCTTTTTAGGCGGACACTCCTGTATAATATGGAAGTAGTTATAGGATATTCCACGGATGGAGGATTGTCTTGGAGCAGAACTTGGAAAAAGAGATTGAGTTATTGCGGGAAGCGATGGTAAATGTAGCGGTTAGAGATGGGCTAACTGCTGAAGAAACGATTGAGTTCAGTAAAAAGCTAGACATCCTCATCAACAAGTATAACAAAATAATAGAGTCTCATCATTGAATTCAGATTTATTTGTCTATTAGAGAATATTGAATAGGGGAAAGGGTGGGATTAAGTTGACGACCATACAAAAATTTAGAAATGAATTGAATCAGGCAATTATTGGACGGGAAAGGGAATTTGATTTTATGCTCATTGCATTATTACAAGGGGGCCATGTTCTGTTGGAAAGCGTGCCAGGGTCTGGAAAGACGATGATGGCAAAAAGTTTTGCTAGCGCATTCCAAGGTGAGTTTAGAAGAGTCCAATTCACACCGGATGTATTGCCATCAGATGTGACTGGAATACGTTATTTTAATCCACAATCGCAGGATTTTTTGTTGAAATTGGGACCTGTATCGACCAATATTTTGCTTGCAGATGAAATCAATCGTGCAACGCCGCGGACACAATCGAGTTTACTTGAATCTATGGAAGAAAAACAAGTTACAATTGATGGTGAAACGCTGAAATTGCCCACGCCTTTTATGGTCATCGCGACACAGAATCCGCTCGAATCTCAGCAAGGGACATTTCCGTTACCGGCTGCACAGCTTGACCGGTTTTTATTCAAATTGACGATTGGTTATCCGTCTTTCGATGAAGAACATCAGATTTTGAAGCAATACGGCAACAATCCTGGAGCGATTACAACTTCTTCTGTCATTGGCGTGGATGAAGTGACACGTTGGTCGCAACAAGCTGGAAATGTCATTGTCCATGAAGATATTGAACGTTATATATTGAAAATCGTTCGTGCAACAAGGGAGCATAGTTATTTGGAAGTGGGGCTTAGTTCTCGAGCAGCCTTGGCGATTTTGCAAGCCACAAAAGCCTATGCGTATATTTCTGGCAGAGATTTTGCAACGCCTGATGATGTGAAAGTCATTTTAGAGCCTGTGGCATTGCATCGTTTGGAGTTGTCGACAGAAGGGATGCTGACAAAAGAACTTGAAGGCGTGTTGAAGGAGATTATTGCAGCTATCCCAGCACCGATTGAGGCGACAGTTTAATGAAATGGATTCGTTATGAAGAAGGACTGAAGCCGATCTATCAAGGAATGGGTATTACGCTCGTTTTTTTCCTGTTCTCACTGATCTATTCACAAGTGCTATTGGCTGCCTGTTTCGGATCTGTTTTTGTGATATTTGCATTACAAACTATTTATTATTCAAAAGTTGGGAAAGAGTTGAAGCTATTACCGCCGCGTAACCGTATTCGTTATTTGATAGGGACAGAAAATGAGCTTGTTTTTGAATTTGAAAATGGTAAAGTGCCGATTTGGAATGGCAATTTACTGTTGTTGATTCAAGATTCTGTATCTCCGGCAGTAGATCAACGCAAACATTTCAGCGGACATTTTGATTTCACTGTCCCTTTTTCTATTGGTAGTTTGGAAAAAGTAGAAATTAAAATACCCCTGGAGGGACGCAAAAGAGGAATAGCGAGAATTAGCCGCATGATCATTGAAGTTCCACATCTTTTTGGTGATGGTAGTGTGATGATGGAGTTAGATGAGCCAATTAAACAAGAAAATCTTGTGTATCCTAAAGTGACTCCATTTAAAGGGCAACTACATCCTTCGCCTTTTAGACCGGGAGAAGTGGATCAGCGTCTATCCCTTTTCCGGGATGTTTTCCAGCCTATTGGAACTCGCGATTATTTGCCAACTGACAGATTCGATCAAATCCACTGGAAAGCGAGTGCACGCTTGCAAAAGTTGCAAACAAAAGAGTTTTTGCCTGTTGCAGCCCAGTCCGTACTGTTTGTCATGAATGCAATTGAGAAGGCGCGTTCTGCCGAAGATTTTGAAATGAAAATCGAACGGCTTGCCTCCTATGTAGATTATTGCACACGAAATGACATCCCTTATTCCATCGTTATTAATATCAAAACATTCAGTGCAACACCTTATTTGCACCTTGTACCAGGAACGGGCAAACAACATTTTCAAAAGACGCTGGAAATGCTTGCACAGCTTTCGGAGAGAAATGCAAAAATTCCTTATGAACATGTTTTGCAAAGTATCGAAGCAAAAGGAATCCTTCCGCCGACAATCGTTATGATTACGCATGAACCGGAGCGTTTTAACCCCATCATCAACAAATGGTCGAGACATCATCATGTTGTTGTAGACCGTTTTTATGAGGGAGGTGACGAACAATGGAACAAGGACAAATTGAAAGAGACAGGCTCCGATTAATTAATGCGGAAAGAGTAGTTCTTGAACTTTACTTGCTCGTCTATCCGCTTTATTTCGTAACAGGTGCTTCTGTTATAGGTGATCATTACTTATGGCTCTTTTTAGCAACTGTTTTGGGAGCGATTGCTTATGGAGTTTTTCCTGAAAATGAGTTTTCAATCGGAAAAGCTATTCTGATAGCTGCAATGGTGGCTGTCCTATTTTTAATCCTTGGCTACCCCTTTATCATCATTTTCCTATTGTTTGTGTATGTATTTTGGCGGTTACAGGCTAACTTCAGTGAATCGAAAAGTACAGGATGGCCATATCATGTGCTAAACACGATTTTGTTCACATCATTTTACCTATTCACATTACCTTTTTATGTAAATTATAATCCGTATGATTTAGCCAAAGTGCATATTACACTGTATCTCTTAACAACCGTTCTTTACTTTGTCGTCCATTTTGCGGTGATTGGAATGATGGGTAGGCATTTAAGGAATTTTTATATTGTAGATATGGTGATAATATTTGGCGGATTGCTAGGGGCAGGATTCGTTTTCTTTGTAGCGATTTTCTATCTTCTTGAGCCGCTTAGGAAGGGAATTATTGCGGCAGCAGGTTTCTTGTTCGGTGGGCTTTTTATGGTGATTAGTAAATGGATTGTTGCGCCAATATGGGATTGGATTATTGCGTGGCTTGATGCGCAACGGGCACAATTTGTAGTAGAAGAAGAATCCGGACCTGTTGATTTTAAGATGCAGGATGAATGGAAAGTATATGGTTCGACTTCATCGGTACCTGATATAGTAGCTGTTATTTTGATGGTTAGCTTGCTATTGATTGTCTTCATAGTTATTATTCGAAAAAGGAAAAAAATGATCGCTAATGGAAGCGACAGCTTTTTCTTCCGTTCAGGTAGGCGACAGAATAATTTGGCCGGACAATCGGTCTATGACTACTCTGTTGCAGTGGATGCTGTCAGGCAGGCATTCAAAGAGTTCGAGCAAGCTGCTCAAGTATCGAGGGTGCCACGCTTACGAGGAGAGACCGTGAAAGAATGGTTTTTGCGAATGGATTGGGGACACAATGAGGGTTTATTTACTACGTATGATAAAGTAAGGTACGGCTCACACGATGTAACGAAAGATGAAAGCAATTACTTTTTTGATGAACTTGAAAAAATAAAAAATAAATATTTTTCAAAAGATGTTTAAAGTGTCGAAAAAGTGGGCAAATTACTATTGAACACAGCAACATTCTCATTTCCCCCTTTTGAGGACGGTCCCTAGTACAGGGTCCGTCCTCCTTTTTTTGTACAAATATTAGTCGAATGATGGAAAATAGCATGTACTCTGATAAAATAGACAAAGGCATAGAATCGAAAAGGGGAGATTTTGTTGAAGAATCGTAAAATTGCATTCATTGGAACAGGTGTCATGGGAGCGAGTATTGTTAAACATTTGTTACATGCCGAATACGAGGTGGCTGTTTACACAAGGACGAAAGCGAAAGCACAGCAGCTTGTTGAAGCGGGTGCTGTTTGGGCGGAAACGGTAGCGGAGGCAGTGGCAGAAGCGGACCTTATATTTACAATGGTTGGCTATCCGACAGATGTGGAAGAGGTTTATTTCGGTGAGGCTGGTATTTTTGCAAATGGTGCAGAAGGTCAGATTGTGATCGACATGACGACATCTAGTCCTGCGCTTGCGAAACGAATTGCTGAACAGGCTACAACGTTGCAGATGGCTTCTATTGATGCGCCAGTATCAGGCGGGGATGTTGGAGCGCAGAATGGGACATTGTCAATTATGTGTGGCGGAGAACAACAGGTATTCAATGAGATTTTGCCCATCCTATCTATTTTTGGCAAACAAATTGTCTATCAAGGTGTAGCAGGTGCTGGACAACATACGAAAATGTGTAATCAGATTGCGATTGCAACCAATATGATTGGCGTTTGTGAAGCACTAGCTTACGCTGAACACGCTGGGCTTGATGCTGAAACAGTGTTAGCCTCAATTTCGTCCGGCGCTGCGGGCTCTTGGTCATTATCCAACTTGGCGCCTCGAATGTTAAAGGGGGATTTCGAGCCAGGATTTTATGTGAAGCATTTTATCAAGGATATGACGATTGCTTTGGAGGAAGCCGAGGCGATGAACTTGCCGCTACCAGGACTTCAGCTTGCGCGGCAGATGTACGACAAACTCGTTCAACAAGGACTTGGCGACAAAGGAACGCAAGCTCTTTTTAAAAGCTATCACTAATTTAGTGAAATAAAAGAGGCGAATCACACCGTTACGGGTCTGATTCGCTTTTCTTATTTGTCTAGCCCCCGGGCGCCAGATGCTCGGAGGCTCACATGAGGTGAGTTACGCTGTGAGGAAGGATTGAACTGCATCCTTCCTTATTTTCCATCTAAATAAGAGGAGCGGAAGTTTTGGCTGTTTTGTATGTTGTGAATGGATTTTTTTTGCACGACTTTTGTTTTTTTCTTCACCACTGGAATTGGCTGCGGAGGATCGACATAAGTGGAGAGAAGTTCGCGCGCTGTTTTCAGGCTCATTCGTTCTTGAGGGTTGCGAGAAGCCGGATCCTGCTGTCCGAGGTGTGGAAGCGTATTGAAGTCTTCTTTTTCCGGGATGGTATGGAAGAGGAAATCGTCGCAACGGACGAGTACAGTGGAGTGCTGTTTGCTAAACTTCGGATTGTCGACAAAATGTAACCCGACTTTCTCAGCATTACCTGAACGAAGCAGTTTTTCGATAGCCATTTTCTTTAATGAATAGAGCTGCTTATTATCGGGTGCCGTTTTGGCATGCCGATTTATTGTGTAGATGGCAATTGCTAATTGGCGAATCGATTGATTATTTTTCAAAAATAATCCTCCTTTTGGAAAAATAGATGATTACAGTTGTTCTGATAATATCAAGAATGTGAAGAAATGTATACTTTTCGACAAAACTTTTATTGAAATAGTCCATTTTATTGAGAAAAACAGTATAATAATAAAAGCAGTATAATTTTGATACATATTTGCGTTAAACTTGTGCATTTTAGGATATAAAGCGGCTATTCTGTCGATCTATAGGCTACTTTTCAATAATAACTGTCAAAATAGTAGATGTATTCACAACTAATGGGGGTACTTATGAGAAACCTTGTTGTAAAAAGTCGTTTTGAAAAAGTTATTGAGTCCTATATTCTGGGACATTCATTCAACATGTTCATACTTGTTGGGAAAAACAAGAAAAATGATTTTAATGTTCTTTACGCTAATTTATTGGCGATAGAGTACTTTTCACAAGAAGTAAGCCAATCGGCAAGTAGTTTTTTAGGCGATTTTTGGAAGCCTATTAAGCGGAAAATGACAAAGTTATCTATTGACTCTGCGATTAAAACTAAAATTAAAGTATCCCGAGGTACAAGTAGCCTACTATTCGAATTGGATTTACAGCACTATACTGATGAATTAGGAGATGAGTTCATCTGTATCGGATTATGTGAACGAACGGATATGATTGCAAATGAGAAAAATTCAACAATTTTAGAACATAAATATGCATCTGTCATCGATCACAATTTGGATCCGATTATTACGATAAACAACAAGTTGAAAATAGTTAATGCAAATCGAGCTGTTCATAAAGTATTTGGCCACCGGTTTAAAGAACTGTCCAACCAATCCATTTTGAATCTTATTGGAGATGATGAAGCGGAAGATTTTCAACTGTTTTTTCTACGGGCATTAAGTGGTGAATCTATTGAAATGGAAGGATCTACTTTATACCATAAAGATGGTTGCTTATTACCGACATATTTGAAGGCTATTCCTGTTGTCGTTGATGGGGATGTCAAAGAAATTCTTATGATTTTACGGGATACATCTGTTCATCGAGAAAATAACGAGAAACTTCATTATCTATCTTATCATGACCAGTTAACGGGTCTATGGAATCGACGGGCAATGAATGAGCATTTTAATGAAGATGCTAATTACGCGTTAAAAAACAATGAAAATCTATCCATGGTACATGTGGGGATTGATCGTTTTAAACTGATTAATGAATCGCTTGGTCAAAACGGTGGCGATGAAATTTTGAAGATGGTTGCGGAGCGGTTGAAGATGATTTGTCCTCCTTCAGCAAGACTTTATCGCAATAGCAGTGATGAATTTATCGTTTCCATGAAAAAACATTCTGTTTCAAAAACAGAAAACTTCTCACAAAAGGTACTCAATGATTTTGGGAGACCATTTTATTATAACCATCAGGAGTATTTTATTTCGGCATCCATAGGCATTTCAGTGTATCCAGAGGACGGGAGAACATTAGAAGAGCTATTGCGTAAATCGGAACAGGCCCTGACCTATGTCAAGGAACGTGGACGTGCACATTATCGCTTCTATCGTGTGGAGATGAATTCCGTATTTCCAGATGAAGTACTTATGGAATCACATTTGCGTCGAGCGGTTGAATTAGATGAATTGGCCGTCCATTATCAACCGCAGGTCGATTTAAAAACGGGTCACATTGGCAGTTTTGAAGCACTTCTTCGTTGGAATAATCGTAAATTCGGTTTTGTGTCTCCGGCGCATTTCATCCCAATTGCGGAGGAATCTGGCCTTATCCATGGAATTGGGGATTGGGTGTTGGATCAAGTATGTAGCCAGTTGAAGGAATGGCAGGACAAAGGTTTTAAACCAGTTAGAATTGCGGTAAACATTTCACCAAAACAATTTAGGATGGAAAACTTTGTTGATAAATTGAAAAAGAAAATTATGCGATATGGTATTATTCCTTCTTCACTTGAAGTTGAAATCACTGAAAGTGCTTTATCAAACATGAATGAGACATTAGCTATTTTGAATGAGTTGAAAAAGATCGGTATTTTTATTTCAGTAGATGATTTTGGGACAGGGTATTCCTCCCTAAGTTATTTGAAGCAATATCCAATTGATATTATTAAAATTGATCGTTCCTTTATTAAAGATATTGAATCAGATCCGAAAAATGAAGCGATTGCGAAGACAATTATCAATCTAGCCCATAATCTTGGGATGGAAGTTATTGCCGAAGGTGTTGAAAAGGGTTTACAGGCAGAAATTTTACTTGGAGCAAACTGTCAAAAAGCGCAAGGGTTTTTATATAGTAAAGCAATTCCGGTAGAGGAGCTTGTTCAAAAGTATTTTGTGTATAGCAGGTAATCATTGAACGGGCAACGAGTAACATTCGTTGTCTGTTTTTTTGTACTCGTCATGTCATTAGCAACGTGATACAATTATGAGTGAATACTCATTCATAACAAGGGGGAATTGGTATGTTTAATGAGAAAGTCATCATCGTAACCGGTGGATCGAATGGAATGGGGAAGTATATGGCGAAGAAATTCGTTGCAGAAGGTGCACAAGTCGTCATTACAGGTAGGGATTTAGATAGGCTGAAGGCGGCGCAAGAAGAAATCGGAGACCGTGCACATCCATTCCAGATGGATGTCCGTCATGTTGAATCTGTCGAAGCGATGGTTGCTTTTGCCGATGCGAAATTTGGACGGATTGATGGTCTTGTTAATAATGCGGCAGGAAATTTCATTGTACGCGCTGAGGATTTATCGCCGAATGGTTGGAAGTCTGTGATTGATATTGTGTTAAATGGAACATTTTATTGTTCAAGTGCTGTGGGGAAGTATTGGATTGACAAGGGCCAAAAAGGATCGATTTTGAATATGCTGGCGACGTATGCATGGGATGCAGGTCCTGGGGTTGTTCATTCGGCGGCAGCTAAAGCGGGTGTGATGTCGTTAACGCGCACATTGGCTGTTGAATGGGGTAGACAATATGGAATCCGTGTTAATGGCATTGCACCGGGGCCGATTGATCGTACAGGCGGTGCGGAAAAGCTATGGCAGTCGGAAGAAGCAGCAAAACGTACACTTGCATCGATTCCTCTGGGCCGTTTGGGGCAGCCGGAAGAAATTGCAGAGCTAGCTGCATTTATCATGTCAGATAAGGCATCATATATGAATGGCGAAATCGTCACACTAGATGGTGGGCAATGGCTGAACCAATTTCCTTTTTAAGGTTAAACCATTTACTTGCATAAAGTGCAGAAAAGCAAATGCTTGAAAACCGCCATTTTCACTGGATTATTTCCGGTTCGCTTTCGGCGAATGATTCACGATATTATTACCGAGGAGTAGGTTTGTCTAGAAATGACTTCGTCATTCCTAGACAAACCTTTTTCGGTCATCTTATTGAGAATAATTTCCTATCGCGTACCTACAACATTCAAGTGAAAAATGCGGTTGCTTGGAAAGAAAAGAATAGATGACTTTCTATCTAGGGTGTAAGTTCCCGAAGATACAATTTCGGGAAATTTCGCACTTTGTACTATGTGTTCCTTACTATTAACAAAGAATAAAGGCCTATGCTCTATTTCAAAACTGTCTCGGCTGGGGTAAATGCTTCCCATTCATTATATTTCGTTGTTATTGATGAAATAAACCAATAATCTTTAAATGGCTCTAAATTCTTTTCCACGATTATAATCTTTTCCCCACCACCAAAATCTCCATATGATGCCGATAAATCGTATTTAACGGTATACCTCATTTTGGATTCGCTTAGCTTTTCTTCTTTGGTAAAACGAAAGTTACTAACCCAAGGGCTTGACTGACCTGTTATCCAGTGCGTTTCCTCAAATTTACTCCTTGATTGTTTTCGAAGCGAAGGGGACAACATCGCATATTGAACAGCACCACTTCGATTATTTACGCTAAATATCCAAAATTCAACAGCTTGTTTTGGTTCGGTTACCATCAAACCAGTCATAAAAGACATTAACTGGCTTTCTAAAGGCGTGAGTTGTTTGCCTTTAATAATTTCTTCCTCAAAGGAAGGAGGAGTATCGTTTGTTTTTGCATTTACTGTTCCGTAATACAACCCACAAATTAGTATACTAAATAAAACCAATAGCAGAGGTTTACTTTTATCCAATTTCATCACCCTACATTATATTTAGGATTAGTTTATGCTGTTCAGTTACAATCATACCTTGTTCAATTAACCTGCAGTGTTAGTTGAATAACAATTCTACATAATGATACGTTCTCAATGAGTAATAATTAAACAATACCCGAGGTTTAACATTTCTAATTCAGCACACCCTATCGTTAAAAGGAGTGATGTGCTGATGGACATCTGGACTGTCCCAATGATTATTATTATAACGATTATTTGTGCGATTGGGCTTGCATCGGTGCGCAAATGGCATCGGGTAGATCCTGTGGTTGATGGTGAAGATAGCGCTATTCCTGAAGCGATTGAAGAACATCCATTTACATTGAATCCGATTATTTGGGTCATTCTTGTCGCGTTAATGTTCATGTTCATCGTCATATTTTATTACGCAGCCTCTTCTTCTTACTAGAAGGGGTTTTCTTTCTTGATTTACGGTCCGAATAGCCTTTTTATGATATGATAGATAGGTAGCTTCTATATAAATGAACAGCGTGGCTACAGAGGGAGCGGATTTATATGATTTCTGTGAATAACAGAGATTTTCTCTTTACACCGATTGCAGATTACATCATTTCGTCTGAAAAAGTTGCACATGTCCAGCTTGGCAATAATGCAGAACATGCCTTACTTGTTTTAACGAAAACGGGTTATTCGGCCTTGCCTGTCCTAGATGCGAAATATCATCTAAAAGGGCTACTTGGAATCGGGATGATTACAGATTCCATTTTAGGGCTTGAGCGTATTGAATATGAACGCCTGGCAGATTTAAAAGTAGATACGATTATGCAGACTGACATCCCCTATATAAGGACGACTGACCGGTTCCAAAAAGGGTTGGATCTTCTTATAAACCACCCATTCCTTTGTGTAGTAGAGGAAGATGGAACTTTTGCGGGTATATTAACACGTCGAGTTATTTTAAAGCAGTTTAAAAAATATATTTATTCCGTCGAATAAGACAATGAAAGGCTCCGTGGATGGGGCCTTTTTCTGTTTAAAAAAGAGAATAAAGTAAAGAGGTAAAACGCTCATTAATGCTGCCTTGTTTGCTACTTATATAACGGATTCCACGTGAAAAGGGGTTATCAAATGACAACGACTGAACTTGAAATTATTAAAGCACTCGCGGAAGAGGGCAATATGCGGAAAGCGGCAGAACGATTATTTTTATCGCAACCGGCTCTTTCGCAACGGTTACAAACGATTGAAAAAGAGTGGGGCACTTTGTTGTTCATCCGCTCACAGAAAGGGCTTGAACCAACGCCGGCTGGCGAGTTGGTCATTGCCCATGCAAGGGAAACCATTTTGAAAAAGGAAGAAACGTTTGCGATGATTGCTTCGATGGCGGATAAAGTGCATGGGACACTGAAAATTGCTTGTGCATCTATTGTTGGACAGACGTGGCTGCCGCAAGTCCTAAAAGAGTATGTTGAGCTATATCCAGATGCGAAGGTATCTCTTATGACAGGCTGGAGCTCGGAAATTGTCAAAGCACTTTACGAGGGGGAAGCCCATGTTGGCATTGTGCGTGGACAAGTAGATTGGAAGAGTCGAAAGAATTATTTGTTCCGGGATCATCTTTATTTGGTAGATCGGGAGATTACGTCTATCAATGAGTTGAAGGAAACTGATCGACCGTTTATCCAATTTAAAAGTGATTCAAACTATTTCATGGAAATTCAACGCTGGTGGCAACGTCATTTTCCTAAAAATCCAGGGCGTCAAATTACGGTCGATCAAATTGAGACGTGTAAACAGCTTGCACTGAATGGCATTGGCTACGCTATTTTACCGTCGATCACGTTGACAGGTGATGAGGATGTCAATAAAATTCCATTGTTGAATAGCGAAGAAGAGTTTGAATTGACACGTGATACATGGCTAATTGGTTATGAATCATCGTTTGCGTTAAAACAAGTAGACGCGTTCGCTCAAATTGTTCAAACGCATGCTGAAAGATTACAAAAGGATGACAAATAATGAGAAGTTGTGGAACTTTGATTGGTTTGGTTCGTACTAATAGGGAAGAACTAGTAGGTAAGTAATACGGACAGGGGGATTAAGCTATGCGGAAAAAGTTTATGGCTTTTGTGGTCTTGTTGATGGCATCTATTGTGTTATTGCCAACCGCGACAGCGCTTGCTGCACCGGAGTTAACGGTCAAAGTGTCAGCAGGTCTCGATGGTCAAGCAAAGGAAGGCAAAGGGGCGCCTGTTACACTGACGATTGAAAATACGGGGACAGCTTTTAGTGGAGACGTCGTTGTCGATATGAATTATACGTATTCGATGGGAACCGGCGAAGCATTTCCACTTGAAATTGGCGCGGGTGAGACAAAAACCGTGTCATTTGTCATTCAAAGAATGAGTGATAATAGGGGAATGTCTAGCATGTCGAATACCAAGACCATCTTTTTCTACCAAGATGGTTGGGAAAAAGGTAAGGAAATTGAACACAACGGTTCGCAGCATATTACAGCTACTTTACAGAGTAAGAACAATAAGCTTAGTGTCCAATTTACCGATAATATTGATCGCTTAACGGCTTTGAAAAAAGTGAACTACAGCAATATATTAGTAGATGCCGCTAAAATAGCAGCAACTAAATTTCCTGAAGAAGTGGCGGGTTGGGGAGCTGCTAATTTTATCATTATCGATGAATATCCCTTAGCAGACCTATCAGCTAAGCAGCAACAAGCATTACTTGGCTGGGTACGCGATGGCGGTATTATGATTTTTGGCGGTTCGGATAATAGTCAGGCTGAAGCGGGGCTATTTGCTGATTATTTACCATTACAGCTACATGGCAAGACAGAAATGAATACAGCTGCATTGAATACATGGGCAGCAACAAAAGGGTTTGAAGGGTTGATTGCTGCTTATGAAACTGAACTATTGCCACATGCAACAATCCTTTTTGAAGATGAACACAATGTATTAGCTGCTTACAAACGACTTGGTGAAGGGCTTGTAATACAGACCGCTTTCTCTGTGGGCGATGAACCTTTAGCGACAATGGAAGGCATGCCTGCATTTTGGAAATTGTTATTTGAAACAGCTGAACGTGCGAATTATGTGAGTGCAGGCACAAATCCATATGAAGATGATCCTATGGATACAATCATCTCTTCGATTGGCAATGTGAATGAATTATTTCCCTCCTTTAAAGTGTCAGCACCCTTGATTTTAGGCATAATTATCTGCTATATGATTGTTATTATTCCTGTCCTGTATATGATTCTCAAAAAGAAGGATAAGCGGGAGTATACTTGGTGGATTATCCCTGCGATTGCGTTGCTAACTTCGATTGCGATTTTTGCTTATGGTGCGAAAGATCGTATTGGTCGTGCACAGATTCAACATACAGCTGTGCTGAATGTAGCCCATGACGAAAGTTTGACGGGCTATTATGCAGAATCTTTGTTAACGAATAAATCAGGAGACTTTACATTTACAGCACCTACGGGGACGACGCTGTTTACATCTAGCCGCAGAGACGACTTCTTCGTTTCGTCAACAACGATTCCTATCCACAACCGGGTCATGCTAGAAAAAGATCCAGCGGGCTCGACCCTTCAGCTGCTGAATGAAGGCTTTTGGGATGTTGCGACTGTTTATGGGCAAACGACAGTGGAACAGTTAGGGACTTATGCGAGTCAGTTAAAGATTGAGGATAAGAAATTGACGGGAACAATCACAAATGGCTTTCCATTCGCTTTGACGGACGTTGCGATTTGGTCAGGTTCGCAACTACATCCAATCGGTGATCTTGGTCCAGGCCAGACTGTTCAAGTGGATAAAATCTTACAGACCAACACGCTATTACCTAAACGAATGATGGTTAATTCGTATATGAATCCCCAAGCGACTAATGGGGATGACTTAACGCAGATGAGAAAAGACGGCATTTTTGAGTTTGCAGGTAGGCATATGAATAAGACGGCCAAGCCTGCGATTGTAGGCTATACAGATACTCAAATCGTTCCTATAGAACTAGCAAAGGGCAAGCCTGCCATCTCGTCGCTGACAATGATTGTTCAGCCAATTGAAGTGGATGTGGTATTCCAAGACACATTGAAAGTTGAGCCGGAAATGATGACGATGTCAATGATGTCGGAGAGAACTCAACTTGAACCACAAAAAATGGGTCTTTCTGGAGATGAATACTTTTTCAATGAACCTGCCTATTTACAAACTTGGCAGCTGCCAGAAGAGTTGAATCATCAAAATTTGACATGGACATCGCTTGAAGTATCCCAAATTGACCAACAATTATATGAGGTCAGCATTTTAAATAGCCAAACAGGGGTTTATGAGCAACAGGATGCTAGTCAATTTACATTGACTGACAGGCTGGGCGATTATATAACAGCTGATGGAGAAATGGTTCTTCGATTATTGTTGAAAAATGTCCAAAATGCAGGTACAGGACGTGCTCCGGAGCTCAAGTTGAATGGTGAGGTGGCAAAATGATTGAAATTAAAGGCTTAACAAAGAACTATGGGAAGTTTTGCGCACTGGATGATTTGAATTTGACGCTAACGGAAGGCACTGTTTTTGGTTTTGTAGGGGCCAATGGGGCGGGGAAATCGACGACATTTCTTATTTTAGCTACATTGCTACAGCCGACATCGGGGGATGTGTTCATCAATGGCATCAGCGTACGGGAAAACCCATCTGAAGTGCGTAAGATGATTGGCTATATGCCAGACTTTTTCGGTGTCTACGATCAGTTAAAGGCAGAGGAGTATTTGGACTTTTACGGGGCTAGCTATGGTATTCCAGCGGCAGAACGGAAAGTTTTAATCCCGCAATTGTTAGAACTCGTCAATTTGTCGCACAAGCGTTACGACTATGTTGATTTACTATCGCGGGGAATGAAGCAAAGGCTATGCCTTGCACGTAGTCTTATCCATGATCCAAAGGTGCTTATTCTTGACGAACCCGCATCTGGTCTTGATCCACGTGCGCGTGTGGAAATGAGAGATATTTTAAAAACGCTTAAAAAAATGGGTAAGACAATTTTGATTTCATCACATATATTGCCGGAGCTTGCGGAAATGTGTGATGAAATTGGTGTCATTGACAATGGACGGCTCATTGCACATGGTTCGGTTGCCGACATTCAAGATAAATTACGTGGTGAGCGAGTGATTACCGTTCGTTTGGCAGATTCAGTGGATCAAGCGATTGCCTTTTTTGAGGAAGATCCGTTTATCTCAACGATTCAACAACTAGAAGTGGGCGTTGGGCTTACATTTGCATATAAAGGAACGGAAGACGATCAAGTAGGTCTATTAAAGCGGGCGATTCTTCATGACGTTCCGATTCTTTCGTTCATGGAGCATGTCACGAATCTGGAAGATGTGTTCATGGAAATTACGAAGGGGGGCGATTTATTATGAAGGTGAATATTAATAATCCGGTGCTGTTCAAAGAATTGAAGCTGCGATTTCGGTCGCCTAAAAGCTTTGTGGGACTTCTATTCTACTTGGTTGCCATGTGTCTCTTCGTCTTTGGTTTCATCTTTCTGACAATGAACATAACGGGCGTATCGTATTTTAGACCGACTGAAAGTATGCTGTTGTTTTCCTTCTTGGCATTTATTCAACTTGGGCTGGTGTTATTTATCACACCGGGCTTGACGGCTGGGGCCATTAGTAGTGAAAGGGAAAAACAGACATTACCGATTTTACTGACGACCTCTCAAAGTTCGTTTCAAATTATTTCGGGTAAACTATTGTCATCTGTCGCTTTTTTGATGTTACTGACTGTGGCAGGATTACCAATTTATAGCTTGGTTTTCTTATTTGGTGGTATTTCTCCAATGGATTTTGTGAAAATATTTTTCTTCTTATTTGTGACATTATTAGCGATAGGGAGTATTGGAATTTTATTTTCAACACTCATTCGAAGAACGATTGTGTCAATGATTGCGACGTATGGCATCATGTTGTTCTTATCGGCTGTCACTGGTTTTTTACTAATCATTGTCATGCAAGTAGCCCTGTTCAATTTTAATGGAGTCAGCTCACCACCGCCTTCTATATTGGGCCATATTCTGGCATCCATCAATCCAGCGGTGCTCTTCGCTACCTTGTTATCGCCAGCAGTGGGGGAAAGTGTAATCGAAATGACGCAAATAAAATTACCGATATGGATAGGCTATCTCATTTTTTATATATCCATTACGGTTCTGTCGTTATGGCTTGCTGTGAAAAAATTACGCGTTAACATGAAGAAATCTAAATAATGAGGAGGAGGACGAATGGACAGGAAATCACTGTTGACAAAGTATGTCAAGGCGGCATTGGTACGGCTGCGTTTTGAGCAGGCTATCTATACGCTGCAAACAGGGTTATGTATGGCTATATTATTTGCCTTACTTGTAGTAGCGGCTTCTAGATTGTTCGTCCTGCCTTATTATGGACGAATCGCATGGCTTGTCGCGGTGCTCGCAGTTGTGGCAACCATAATTTTTATTATCTATAAGCGTCTACGGAAAAGTGGAGCAATTTATAGACTCGATCGTTATATGCCGGACAATTTATTAATTACTGCGCTGGATGAAAAAATCGGTGAAACACATCTAGCGTCGGCGATTATTGAAGCTGCGGAGTCGAAAGTTGTGACTGCATTTGAAGGTTTTAAAAAGAGAGATAAGCACTATGTCAATGTGAAAATGCTGACGGCTATTGCCATTGCATCAAGTTGTCTTGCTGTCCTGCTTATTTTTCCTTCTGAAGCACAACTAGAGGCAGGAGCAATTGTTAAGGAAAAAGAAGTGATTGAGGAAGTAAAGAAAGAAGTAAAGGAATTGATCAAAAAAGAAGCGCTTCCTGAAGTGAAAAAAGAACTGCAAGACCTTGCGGAAAAACTTTTAACAGCGGAGCTTTCAGAGGATGTATTAAAAGAATTGGTCAAAAAGCAGAAAGAATTACGTTTGAAAGAGCAGCGCCTTGCTGATAAACAAGAAGCCGCTTCCCGGTCAGATAATCCGGCTGAAGCATTGACAGAGGCGGAGGAGCAGGAACTAAAGGAGCTTGGCAAGCTAACAGATAAGCTCGCTCAACATGTAGGAAAAGCCCATAGCGAGTTGAATAAAATTGGTAAGGCGCCTACATTGCCTGCTCTTGCGGGAGCTAGTGGAACTTCGACAGTGACAGGTGGTAAGCCGAGCGATACAAGTGGTGAAGGTCAGGGAGAAGCAACCGGTGAAAAGGATGGCCAAAGTCAGGAAGAGAATGATGAGCAAGAAAGTGATGGTGAGAAGGGCGAAGGCACAGGGCAAGAATCGGGTTCGGGGCAGGTGCAAGGTTCAGGACAAGGAGCGGGCTCAGGATCTGGTTCTGGTCCGGGACAGGGTTCTGGTTCTGGGCAAGGAACAGGTCAGGGCTTAGGTTCAGGGACAGGTGGAACTGGGGCTGGACAAGGTTCAGGCGGCAGAAATCTATTATCCGTTCCTTACGATCGCGTAGGAGAAAAAGGTGACCCCTCGGTTGTTGGCGGCAATCTTGGCAAAGGCGATTTCATCGAAGAATATGAAACGCAAGGACCTGTTGGAACAGGGACCATCCGCCCTTATCAAGAAGTGGTGGGCGACTATAAAGATTCTTACTTAAAGAGCACAGAGAAGCTGCAGCTCCCACCCGATTTGCAGCAAATTCTCTCTGATTATTTTTCTTCGATTGAATGACGGGTGAGTGATTGTAAATGCCTAAGCGTAATTCTAATTGCAAATCGGACAGCAAAGGGTCCGATTTGTTTAATTTCTGTGCACTTGCAGAAATTAAACAATAAATGCCCAAGCGTAACTTTAACTCAAGCGAAACAGAGGCAGCCGTAGTGAGTTCAAATTGATATCTATATAGAACAGGAGGGTACAGATGCCATTTTCACCAGAGCAATTCAAAGAAATGAGCGAGCAGCTTGGAACGGTGAGAGAAGAAATCGGGAAATTTATCGTTGGACAGCAAGAAGCGGTCGAGTTTTCCCTTTATTCGATCCTAGCAGACGGGCACGCGCTGTTAGAAGGGCTGCCTGGACTTGGGAAGACGATGCTAATCCGAACGATTTCGGAAGTGTTGGATTTGTCATTTTCCCGGATTCAATTCACACCGGATTTAATGCCAGCTGATATTACGGGAACGAGTATTTTGGAGCGTAATGAGCAAGGGATGCAGCGCTTTGTTTTTAAAGAGGGACCGATTTTTAGCCAAATGGTTCTAGCGGATGAAATTAACCGTGCAACGCCCAAAACACAGAGTGCCTTGCTAGAAGCGATGGGGGAGCAAACGGTGACGGTGCTTGGTGAAACACGGAAGATGGCGAAACCATTTTTTGTCCTTGCTACCCAAAATCCAATTGAAATGGAAGGTACGTATCCTTTACCTGAAGCGCAAATGGACCGGTTTTTGTGTAAGATTTTATTGCCGTATCCAAAAAAGTCAGAGCTAAAGGAAATTATTTTGCGTACGACGGGACCGACACCGGTTGCGATTCAAAAAGTGATGGATGCGGAAACGATTGTCATGGCGCAGCAGATGGTCAAAGAAATTGTTATTGCAGATGACATGATTGATTACGCAGTCGATTTGGTCGCAGCGACACATCACAACAATACATCTGTGGATGAATGGTCGAAATATGTGCAATATGGCAGTGGACCGCGCGGACTTCAATCGATTATTCGACTGGCAAAAGCACGTGCGCTCATGGCGGGACGTTTCCATGTGTCCATCGCAGATATTAAAACAGTCGCCAAACCTGCATTGCGCCACCGTATTCTCATCAATTATGAAGGAGAAGCGGAAGGTGTCGATGTCGATGGACTCATCACGAAATTGCTTGAAGACGTAAGACAAGGAGCTTCCGTGTAATGAGTAGCGAATTGTTTCCCGACAGACTCGCGAAAAGACTAGGGGCCTTATCGATTGTTTCTAGGTCTGGACGACTCGGACATCATAAAGGCACACATCGTTCACGGAAGACAGGGTCATCACTCGACTTTTCTGATTTCAGGGAATATCATCCAGGCGATGATTTGCGTCATATTGACTGGAATGTTTATGCGCGAACGGACAAGCCGTTCATCAAGCAATTTCTCGACGAGCAAGAGATGCGTATTCATATACTCCTCGATTCGACCAAGTCGATGGGGATGGATGGCAAATGGGATTATGCCCGTCAATTAGCCATCGCACTGGGGCATATTGGACTGAAAAGTGGAGACACAACGTCGTTTTCGACGTGGTCAAATGAACAGGATTATTTTTATAGAAGAAAAGGCTCTGTGCATCGTGCGTCCATTACCAAATTCATATCTTCGATTGATACGCCTAGCTCGACAGATAGTTTCACTGACCGTGCACTGCGGCATATTCCAAAAGTGGTGACGGTGCTGTTTATCATTACAGATGGGCTTGAAGAAACGGCTAAGTGGGAGCATCTATTCCGCCGCCTACCAGGTATTTGCGGAGATATCCGTCTGTTGACGGTTCATTCAAAACCTGAAGAAACACCTGAATATGAAGGGGATGTCCGTTTTATCGACAGTGAGAGCGGTGCTGGCGTTGAGGTGACGGTGACGAGGCGTGCTGTGCAGGATTATTTGGCTAACAAGTCGGCACATGAAGCCCAAATGACAGCGCTCGCGGGTAAGTTTGGTATTCACTTAATTCGTGCGGCAGTGGCTGATGGGGTCATGGAAACGGTAACGAAAAAAATGCGCCATGCAGGTTGGCTGCGATAGGAGGGCGACCAGGTGAGATTAGATAGTATCGTTAATTTATGGACGGCTATTTTTCCGCTGGTCGTCTTGCTGTATTATTTCTTTCGCAAAAAATATGAAGTGACAACGATTTCATCGACATTATTTTGGCAGCAATCGATGCGGGAAACGAAAGTGTCTCCGTATTTGAAAAACTTACAGCGTAATGCGTTATTTTATCTACAAATGGCTGCGCTGTTGCTATTGGTCTTTATATTACTTGGTCCGTTTTTACCGAAAGAACAAGCGGTTGGTGGGCATACCATCCTTATTGTGGATACGTCCGCAAGTATGCTGGCGGGCAAGGAGCAGTTGACCTTATTTGCTCGGCAGCAAGCGGCAATGAAAGAGCTTGTCGTCGGTCGTTCAGGTGAGCCGATTACGATTGTGACGACAGGTAAGGAACCAGCGATTGTTGTGAGGGAGCAAACAGATGGTGAAGCGGTGTTAGCGGCTATCGACAAATTAGCAGTGTCCTACGAGCATGAGCATATGGAGCGAGCATTGGAGTTTGCGCGATCCATCGCCTCTGTTGGTGGAGCGGATATTCATATTTACACAGATTCACTGGACCGCGCCGCTTTTGCTGAAGAGGACAGCAACATTGCATGGACCATTCACGGTTCAGGGGATGCGCTCGTCAATGTAGCCATTAACAAGTTTGGTGCAGTGAAAACACCGCAAGGAACCGAGGCGATTGTGAAGATTACCAATGCTTCCGATATTGATCAAACCGGGGATGTGCAGCTCATGGATCCTATTACGGGTAAAGTACTAGTAGACGACAAGTTTACTGTTGAAGCCGGGAAAGATGCGCTATTATCTTTTAAGGAACTACCTGTCAGTCAAGCACTGCAAGCTGAAATCATTGTGGATGACGATTATAGGCCGGATAATACGGCAGCGATTTTGCTAGATAGCGAGGTATCGGAAGCGGTCGTTGACGGGCAATTGCATGAGCTTGTGAAACGAGCGTTTGAAGCGGTTGGATTGGCTGTTACTACTGGTTCAGCCAATGAATTATTGTCCGCACAGGATAGCTCGATTGTTGTCACAAACGATGTGTCATTGCTCAAAAAAGGGGATAAACCGGTTATTATTATAGGGCGTAATGATAAGTCTCCTGAGCCGGTTTCAGGTGTACTAAAAAGTTCTGCGGATCCACTATTCACCATTGCGGATATTAGCGATGTCTATGTTAGTGCACTCTATCCCCCCTTTACATCGTATACAACGATTGCGACGGTCGGAGATCAGCCATTCATCCAACAATCGAAGCGTGGTGATATTGTTGTGCTGGCGGATATAGAATTGACGGATTGGCCGCTACATCCATCATTCCCGCTATTCGTCTGGAGTGCAGCCGAACAATTACGTTCTGACACGGATACGTTAGGGCTATTTGTGCCGAATGAACGAAAAGCGGTGCTAGCTAGCGGCAGGGCGGATGGATTGGAAGTATTTACGTTGAATGATGAGTATGTCACGACATTTGTAGACGGCTCAAGTTTCATAGCACCTACGCGCCCAGGTATTTACAAAGCAAGGGATGGAGATACCGAGAAACTATTCGCAGTGCAACTTGAGCAATCTGAAAAAGAGCTTGTGATTGGCTCATCGTACAGTATTGGACAAACGGCAGGCGGCACGGGTGCAGAAGAAGGCAAGAATAGGATTGGCTGGCTATTGCTAGTGCCGCTGCTACTTCTGTTGCTGATTGAATGGGAGGTGCAACGTCGACGTGGATATCCGAACTGATGAGCCGTTGTGGCTTCTGTTACTCATTCCCATCGCTGTATACATGGCGTATACATGGAAATCATCTGTGCTGCACTTTTTGAGTAAAGGAACAATCCTATTTGCATTACGCTGTACAGTGATTGCCGCGTTAGTCTTGGCACTTGCAGCGCCTTATGTGACATTACGTGCCAATGAAGAACAAATACTCTTTGTCGTTGATCGTTCTGTGTCGATTGCGGAGGCCAAGGATATGGCGGATAAATGGCTGGCAGAAAGTTTGAAAGAACGCAAAGAAAATCAGTCTGTGGGTTTGTATTCATTTGCGGAAACGTTTCGGACAGATAAGCAGTTGACGGATACCCCGTTCACCATTCCGGTGGTGGAGGAAATGGAGACGAAGGATGCGACAAATATTGCGAAAGCGATTGATCTGGCTGCGGCGATTGCTAAAGAACAAGTAGCGACTCGAATAGTGCTGTTATCGGATGGATTGGAGACGGTTGGCGCAGTCGAGGAGCTATTGCCAAAGTATAGTGCGGGACGTGTCACAATTGATACAGTGCTGCTAGAACGACCAGGAACTGCCGATGCATCTATTTCAATCTTTGAAACTCCGCGAACGGCCTATGAAGGGGAGAAGCAGCTGCTCCAAGTAGAAGTGGAATCTTCAACGCGGACAGCAGGAGAGTTGATGATTTATCAAAATGATAAGGAAATTATTAGCGAAGCTGTTGTGCTAGAACCGGGGAAAAACGCTTTGTCATTTCGAACATCGGCAACGGGCAGTGGATTACTGAAGTATGAAGCAAAACTGATTGTGCCGGACGATGGATTTCTTGAGAATAATCGGATGCTATCGATTACGATGATGGAACAATCCCCGCGTGTGCTTGTCGTACAGACAGAGCGCAGTCCATCGATACTTCCAACGCTTCTCGATAAAAGTACGATGGGTGTCGATGTGATTGATGCACAGCAATTGCCGGAAACACTGTCGGGTTATCTCGGCTATGGTGCGATTATTTTCGATAATGTGCCGGGGCATGTTGTTGGGGAGCATAAGATGACACTGATTGAACAGGCAGTGAAAAGCTTTGGGACAGGCTTCATGATGGTTGGTGGAGATGAAAGCTTCGGACTTGGAGGCTATTTTAAATCACCAATTGAACGGCTACTCCCTGTTGAGATGGAAGTGAAGGGCAAAGAACAATTGCCATCGCTTGGACTCGTTATCGTATTAGATAGATCGGGCAGTATGGCAGGGCCTAAAATTGTCTTGGCGAGGGAAGCAGCGGCTCGCTCTGTTGAACTGCTACGAGACGATGATACATTTGGCTTTACTGCATTTGATGATAAAGTATGGGAAGTCATCCCAGTAGATAAGCTGGGCGATAAAAAAGAAGCGATAGAAAAGATTTTATCGGTTCCATCTGCTGGAGGAACGAATATTTTTCCAGGAGTGCAAAAAGCGTATGAAGATTTAACAGATGTAAAATTACAGCGTAAGCACATTATTTTATTAACAGATGGTCAATCAGAAATGCCTCCTGGTTACGAAGAAGTGATGGAGGAAGGCAAGAAAAATAATATTACGTTAACGACAGTAGCGATTGGGACGGATGCGGATGGATCCCTATTGGAAAAGCTTGCTGAAGTTGGTGGCGGACGTTTCTACGATGTTGTCGATGAATCGACGGTGCCGGCCATTTTGACGAGAGAAACCTCAATGATGACGCGAACGTATATCGAAGATAATCCATTTTATATGACGTTAGGAAATGTGCCTGAATGGACTTCCTTGTTCCAAGAAGGCGTGCCGCAAATCAATGCGTATATTGCGACGACTGTTAAAAGTACGGCGACCATTGTAGGGGAAAGTCATAAGGAAGATCCTGTCATTGCGGAATGGATGTATGGATTAGGTAGGACCGTTGCCTTTACATCCGATTCGACGGGGAAGTGGACAGGTGACTTAGCCAGATGGGAAGGTTATGCAAACTTCTGGAATACAGCAGTGGCGAGATTATTGCCGGCTTATGAAGAAGTTCCTTATATCATTACGCATGAACGGGGCGGTACGTATACGGTGACAGATAGTTCGCGTCAGGCGGCGTTCTTGGATATTGCCATTGTCGACGAGTCAGGGCAAGAAGTGCCATTCATCTCAGAACCACTTGCTCCGGGTAAAGTACGTGTCACTGTCGATGCTAAACCAGGTCTAGTATTTTTCGGTGTTTCGGATGATAAAGGCGGCTTGTTTGAGGCAGGTGTTTCAGTCCCTTATAGCGATGAATATAAGCCGACAGCATCGAATGCGGCATTGATGACGAAAATTGCAGAACGAACTGGTGGAAAAGTATTAGAACAACCAGAGGAAGCATTTCGTCCACAGCTGTTCCAAAGTGGCGAGAAGAAGCCGATTGCGGAATGGTTAATCTTAGCGGCTATGATTTTGTTTTTCATCGATATTACTTTGCGACGTTTCGGCATGTTTAAAGGATTTGGTGCAAAACGGATTCGTGAAGTTATTGTTGAA
Organism: Sporosarcina sp. YIM B06819; assembly: GCF_033485175.1. Classification (NCBI taxonomy): domain Bacteria; kingdom Bacillati; phylum Bacillota; class Bacilli; order Caryophanales; family Caryophanaceae; genus Sporosarcina; species Sporosarcina sp. YIM B06819. The sequence continues at coordinate 97,768 of NZ_JAWLIQ010000010.1, forward strand.
GAGAGTCCGACAGCGCAGGACAGTATTTCAGAATTGCTGAGGGCCAAGAGGAAGAGATAGGGCAAGATGATGGCTTGTCAGTGAAAGTCTGCAAACTGTAAGTGAAAATCGAAGAACTGTCAGTGAAAGTCTACAAAATGTCAGTGAACGCCAGGACTAATCCTCGAATGGAAACCGTAGTCTACTTATAACAAAAGCCACTTCATTTCCCAGTAATTTACGGGTAACGAAGTGGCTTTTGTTATTTCGTTCTCGTTTCTGCCAATAATCCCTTATTGCGTTTCGCCCATATCGCTGCGATAGCGAATGAAATGAGCAGGATAATCATGCCAAGAATATATGGATAGATAATGTTGATGTCGAAGATGACGCCTGCAATTGCAGGACCTACCATATTACCTAAGCTCATATAGGCATTCATCATACCTGCTGCAAAGCCTTGTTCCTGACCAGCTAGTTTTGAGATTAGCGTATTGACGGCCGGGCGAAGTAGCGAAGTCGCAGTGGAGAATATTGTTGAGACGAGTAGAATCGACCAGAATAGATCGACAAAAATAATCCCAATGAGTGAAAAGGCTGCAATGATAAGGTTGACAAGAATGACACGCATTTCGCCAAAGCGTTTAAATAAAGGGTTGATGATAAATGTTTGCACAATGACACCGACAAAGCCACCTACTGTGATCAACACAGCAATTTGTGTAGGTGTATAGCTATATTTATGATCGACATAAAGCGCTATTGTAGACTGGAAATTTGCCAGTCCAAATGAAAAGACAAACATAACGATGAGTACGACAAAATAGGAAGTCTTCGTTGAACGTGCCAATTGCTGAAACAGGTTTTCACGTTTTTTCTTCACTGAAGGATCGCCATCTACAACAGGCTTCGGATTGGGTAAGATAAATATGGAAAGCAGTGCTGCGAAAAGTGCCGCTGCTGTTGCGAAATAGAAAGGAAACTCCAAGCTGATTTTGGAAAGAAAGCCACCAATTGCTGGTCCAATCATGAAACCGAGTGACATTGAAGCGCCAAGAAGTCCCATTCCTCTACCTCTAGTTTCCAAGGTAGTAATATCTGCAACGAAAGCCATCATTGGAGGTACGATAAATGCTGAACCAAAGCCGGAAAAGAAGCGTGCAAGGTAAAGCATCCAAAGTTCAGTGGACAGCCCGAAAGCTAACTGTGAAAGTCCAAATATGATTAATCCGATAATAATGATTTTTTTACGTCCGTGTTTGTCGGACAAATCCCCGGCAAAAGGTGAGAAAATAAATTGTGCTAAAGAGAAAATGGCAATGAGGAAGCCGAGTGCTTGACCAGCTACACCGAACGTTGCTAAATACTCCGGCATAATCGGAATGATGAGTCCAATCCCGGCCATAGCAATAAACATATTAAACATTAAAATATATAAGGCAAGATTATTTGATTTAACCGCCATTGTTATCCCAACTTTCCAAACTATTTCGCGTCACTAAGGTATCGTATCATAAGCCTCATATGAATACACCGTCAAGCGACTTGTGTATTGTACTGCTTCGCATGCAGTACAAATATATTTGCTGAATCCAATAAAAAAAGCGCTAACACCAAGGTGTCAGCTGCTCTTCGTTATTTCATATCCATCTTAAACTCCAAAAATAATTCATTGTAAACCCCGAGCATTTCCAGTCCAAGATTTCGATAAACCTCTAAATGACTGCGCGTTTCCTCGTTAGGATAGAAGCGCTCATCTTGCGTTACTTCAGGATCCATCAAATCGAGTGCCGCAAGATTTGGTGTAGAGTAGCCGACATAATCAGCGTTCTGTGCAGCCACTTCTGCATCTAGCATGAAGTTAATGAAGGCATGTGCGCCATCAATATTTTTCGATGTGCGCGGAATGACCATATTATCGAACCAAAGATTGGAACCTTCTTCAGGTACAACATAATCGATATCTTCATTTTCATACATCATATCCGCGGCTTGACCAGACCATGTCAGAGAAACAGCTGCTTCTCCATTGATCATTAGGGGAGTGACTTCATCCCCGATAACTGCCTTGACATTTGGACTAAGCGCTTTCAATTTATCGGTTGCTTGACGCAATTGATCTACATCAGTGGAATTCAATGAAAAGCCAAGTGAATTTAATCCCATCCCAATGGTTTCCCTTGCGCTATCGACGAGAATGACATCTTGTGTGAGCGAAGGATCCCATAAATCATCCCAACGTTCAAATGTCTGTCCCTCTAGTAACGTAGGATTATAGGCAATGCCAACTGTTCCCCAGAAATAAGGAAGTGAGTATTGGTTGCTAGGATCGAATGGCAAGTCAAGGAAGTACGGGTCAATATTTTTAACGTTTGGAACTTTACTATAATCGATAGGAAGAAGTAGGTCTTTTTCCTTCATCATTTCAATCATGTACTCGGAAGGCATCGTTATATCGTACGCAGTCCCACCTTGTTCAATCTTGCCCATCATGCCTTCATTCGAATCGAACGTTTCATAGATGACTTTGATACCTGTTTCTTTCGTAAATTGTTTCAATAGATCAGGGTCAATGTATTCACCCCAGTTATAAACGGTAATCGAATTTTTACCTGCGCTCCCTCCACCTTCATTCAATTTAGCATTGACGAAGAGTAGGATGGCGGAAACAATGAGTATGATAGCTGCTCCGCGTAAAATATCTTTCATTTTCGCACCCCCGCAAGTGGTGATTTGGCTTTGCGGCTAATCATGTAATAGCCAATGACAAGCACAACTGTAATGAGGAAAATGAGTCCCGACAAGGCGTTAATCGTCAATGTAATACCGGCGCGAGCCATCGAGTAGATTTCCACGGATAGCGTTGAGAAGCCGTTACCTGTGACGAAAAATGTCACTGCAAAATCATCAAGTGAGTACGTTAATGCTAAGAAGAATCCAGCTAATATTCCAGGTTTGATAAATGGAATAATGACGCGCGTTAACACATCCCGTTTAGTGGCCCCAAGATCTAACGCTGCATCAATCAGTGTTGGACTCATTTCTTGCAGCTTTGGCAATACCATAATGACAACGATTGGAATGCTAAAGGCAATATGTGAAATTAGCACCGAAGCAAATCCGAGCTTAACCCCAATCATAGTGAATAAAATGAGGAAAGACGCTCCTATAATTACGTCAGGACTGACGATCAAGATATTATTCAGCGACAAGACAGCGTTACGCATCGCCTTATTGCGCATGAATAGGATGGCGATAGCTCCGAGCACGCCGATGGCAGTCGAAATAAGTGCTGACAGCAATGCGACAATAATGGTGTTAATCAAAATGACAAGCAATCGTGTATCTTCAAATACTGCCGCATAATGCTCCAGCGTAAACGATTCAAAATTCGACATGCCGCCACCCGAGTTGAACGAGTAGAAGATTAAATAGAAAATCGGTGCGTACAAAATGATGAAAACGGCCGTCAAATAAATTTTAGGGAGCTTATTTAGTTTTTCCATTGTTGGACGCCCCCTTTTCTTTACCATTCGTAATTAACATGATGATAAACATGAATAAAATAAGGAATACGGCAATCGTCGAACCCATTCCCCAGTTTTGCGTCACAAGAAACTGCTGTTCAATAGCCGTCCCAAGTGTAATGACTTTGTTTCCTGCAATTAATCGCGTAATCATAAATAGTGACAAAGCAGGGATGAAAACAACTTGGATGCCTGATTTTACGCCATTGATTGTCAGAGGCCAAACGACCCGTCTAAATGTCGTCCATGCATTAGCCCCGAGATCGCGTGAAGCATCAATTAAGGCAGGGTTTAATTTGTCTAGCGCATTGAAAATCGGCAAAATCATAAACGGAATGAAAATATAGACAGACACAAAGACAAAGCTGAAATCAGTAAATAGAATTTGCTGCTCGCCAATGCCCATCACTTCTAATAACGCATTGATTGGACCGTATAGCCCGAAAAGTCCGATGAAGGCATACGTTTTGAGCAGTAGATTGATCCAAGATGGAATAATGATCAATAGTAACCAAAGATGTTTATGCTTGGTTTTTGTTAAAAAATAAGCAGTTGGGTAGGCAAATAATAACGAGAAAAACGTAATTAAAAATGCATACCAGAATGAACTAAGCGTCAGTTTCAAATAGACGGAGGTGAAAAAATTTTTATAGTTTTCGAATGTGAAATTGCCGGTCAGGTCAAGAAATGAGTAATAGACAATCAGGGCAATTGGCGCGATAACGAATAGAATAATCCAGGTAGCGTAAGGAACTGTATATAACGGGCGTAGCGGTTTATTGTTCATAGTCCGCTACCCCGTATGCCTCAAGTCTAGCGTCAAATTCCTCTTCCGTTTCATTCAGGCGCATGACGTGAATCGCTTCTGGATCAAAATCAAGTCCAACTGTTACGCCAACTTCCGCTTTTTTCGTTGAATGTACAAGCCATTCATTTCCGTCTGCATCATATGTGGATAGTTCGTAGTGAACGCCACGGAATAATTGTGTGTCAACCGTTACATTTATTTTGCCTTTATCGACAGATGTTAGTTCCAAATCTTCTGGACGAATGACGATATCGACTTTTTCGTTAGGATTAAGTCCTTGGTCGACACATTCGAATGTCCGACCGGTAAATTGAACAACATAGTCTTCAATCATAACGCCTGGCACGATATTGGATTCACCAATGAAATCGGCAACGAAGCGATTAATGGGCTCATCGTAAATATCAAGCGGTGTACCAGATTGCTGGATCTTACCACCGTCCATGACGAAAATTTCATCGGACATAGCGAGTGCTTCTTCTTGGTCATGTGTGACGAAAACAAATGTTTTACCGAGCCGTTGTTGTAATTCACGTAGCTCATATTGCATTTCTGAACGTAATTTTAAATCAAGTGCAGACAGCGGTTCATCAAGTAAAATCACTTCTGGATCATTAATGATGGCACGTGCAATAGCGACACGTTGGCGCTGACCACCGGACATTTCAGAAATTTCACGTGCTTCATAGCCATCAAGATTGACGAATTTTAGCGCTTCATGCACGCGACGTTCTACTTCGCTTTGCTTTACTTTTTTAATGCGTAAACCAAATGCAATGTTTTCAAAAACGTTTAAATGGGGGAATAATGCGTAATCCTGAAACACAGTATTAACCTGTCTTTCATTCGCGGGAACGTCATTGATTTTTTTTCCATTGAAAAAAATAGCCCCCGCTGATGCCTCAGTAAAGCCTGCAATCAGTCGAAGGATTGTTGTTTTACCACAGCCAGAAGGACCTAGTAGTGTGTAAAACTTGCCACGTTCCATTTCGAAAGAGACGCCATTTAGTACTGTTGTATCTTCATCATATCTTTTTGTCACATTTTCAAAGCGAATGATTGGTTGAGTCATTAAGATAATCCCCCTTATAAATAAGATTCAGTAGCAACGAGTAATAGTTCGCTCGTGCCTGTATGTGCATTTGACAAACGATGGTGCTCAGATGCGTCGTAATAGACGGCATCGCCTTTTGCTGCACTGTACTGCGTGTCGCCGATTTCAATGGTTACTTTACCTTTTAGTACGTAAATGAATGTTTCAGCAAGGGAGGGCTCAAATCGTTTGAATTCCCCTTGTTGTTGAAATGTAATATGAACAGGCTCCATGTCATTTTCATTTGAGCGTGGGACGAGCCAACGAATGCTGTATTTGAGCTCATCATCTGAGTAAATGGTTTGGTCATCCGTTGAGTACACAACAGTTACATTTTTCTTCGGCTCATCAAAAAATTCCTTCGGCGTTGTGCCGAGAACTTCTAACAAGGCAAAAAGGGTTTCAATTGACGGAGAGTTAAGATCACGTTCCAATTGCGAAATATGCCCTTTCGTCAAATCGGTCCGTTCGCCAAGTTCTTCCTGGGTCAGCCCTTTCTTTAAACGCAGGCTTTTTATTTTACTACCTATCTCCATGGGTTCCCCTCCTTGGGATTATTGATGGCTAAAGTTTACTTATAATATACTTTAAGTTTACTGAAATCCTATTCATTATACAAAATCCCTTCTGGAAATCAAGACTTATTTGTTTGGGAAAATAAATTAAGGAACTTGAGGGACTTAAAATAGAGGAAAAAAGCTAAGTGGAGGCGTTTTAACAGGGGGGATCCAACGTTGAATTTCGCATATTTCGTGGTATAATATAGCAAGCAAGGGGGGCTACGATTGGGAAAAAAGAAAGTATTTTATTTGGATCCAGATGAACGAAAATGGACGATGAAGGACCTTGGATTTAACTGGGGATACATGGATGATCCGAGGGCAGGTAAGAAAGCAATTGAAGGAATATTTCTTATGAAAAACGGAAAAATTCGTGAATTATTTGAACTACCCAATCACTGTAAGGTGTGCCTCGATCCACTAGCTTATAATGACGAACATGACTCCGTTTATTGTCCAGCATGTGACGAATGGCGGGAAATATCTTGTAGCGACCCAAACTGTGAGTATTGTCTAGCAAGACCAGCAAAACCGTCTCTTTGTGACTAATAATCAAATTTAATAGATATATCTAAGTATATGCCTGGTGATTAACTGAAAAATAACGAGTAATTAACTTAATTAAATGCCTAAGTGTTCCGTGAGTTTGGAGCGCTATGAATTGAGCGACTTCTATACGATTACTGTGATACGCTTTATTATGTAGGGATGCGACTTTGCCGCATCCCTACATTTTTTTATTTTACTATCTATTGGATGAAATCCTTGCTTTCATAGAAGGATTTTTCTTTTTTTAAAATTTTTTTTAAGGTGTATTCGATTTCCTCATTCCCCTCTATATAAAGAATAAAAGGGGAATGACCACCATGACAACTTACTTAAGAGACTTCGCACATTTCGCAAACACACAAGATATGGACGAGGCAACACGCCGCCATGTCATCGAGCATTGGAACGAGATGAATCCAACAGATCGTGCTGTGTTGGACATGATTCGCCGTTACTCCGTGAAATACGGCGCTGCTCACCTAAAGCATGACACGATGGCAGATAAAATCGGCAAATCTAACGTCACCGTTCGCCGTGCGATTCGTAAACTAGAAAGTCTAGGAATTATCGAGCGGATCCATTACATTCGCCCGGTTATGAACGGTCTTGGTGCTAACATATATACTATTTTACCCTTCGTTGACCAGTCGACTTTGACCATGCCGGCAACAGTGGACAAGCCTTGTGACAGTGAGGCTGACGACGTTGTTCCAGATTCTGAATCTTTTTCTATTAAATCTAAAAACATTAAGACCCATACTCTTACAGATACGTATCCTACGGAGCTGACTCCTGCACCTACTACGTTGTTTGGGAGAATAAAAGATCTATTATCAACGACGATTGGTGACAGTTCTTTAGCTCGTCAAATGTTTGGTATTTACCGCATACAGTCATTACGCATGATGAAATTCAGCATTCATGAGCGACAAGGAGATTTATTTGAACAGTTGGCCATGCAAGCACTTCATATTGCTGTTCAAGCAACAAAGCGCAAAGACATTCGTAATATCGCTGGTTATTTTGATGGCGTATTGCGTAAATTGATTGATAAAGCGTTGTTTGAGGATATTTTCAAGGAATATGATGTGTCGTTGGAAGGGTTTTTGTATTGAAGATATCGTGATGCAAACAGAGCGATCAGCAAGATTAAAGATAAAAATGCATATTTTAGGAAATGATAATGTTATACTTGTTCTGCAAACTTTGTTAATTTTTAGCGTGAATAGATTCCGTGGGAAAAGACTAATTAATCCAAAAAACTTACTGGATAAACATAGGTATTGGCGGGCTTATTGTAGTGCTTGGTCTATTGATCTATCGACGCCATTAAGAATAATACCAATGTTTCTAAATAAGATTGGAGGACAGCGTGATATGAGAGATGAACTTATAGAGGAACTTACAGAAAAAGAAATAGCTGATTTGGCAGAGAAGTATGGATTAAGTAAACCTGGATCTGAACCTGAACTTTTAAAGAACAATCTATTCCAAGGCGACTTTGGAACCAGTATACCCCTTTCTGATCTAATTACAACGCTTATCCTGTTTTCTACAGTGATTTTTCTGATTATTTATATGAAGAAGAAAAAGAAGAGAAGTAATTAATTCGTACATTCATCATAATAAAAAGACATATTAATTTAAGAAGATAACTAACAATACGGGAAAAAGGTTAAATGAAAATAATGGAGTGTGAGTGTAATGATAGATTTAGGTCATAAACCCCTAATTGAGGGGGAGAAAATAGTTCTCAGACCATTTATAGATGAAGATTTTCCTTATATAGAGGAATGCTTAAAGGATTCTGAGGTAATAAAACTGACAGGGAGTACTTCTGATTTTGATAAGGAATCAATTCTGCATTGGTATAATACAAGAAATGAACAAACCGATCGATTGGATCTTGCTATTGTTGACAAATCCCAAAATGTCTTAGTGGGAGAGGTAGTAGTCAATTTATATGATGAAAAAAATAATAGCATGAATTTTAGAATACTTATTGGACCAAGGGGAAGAAATCGTGGGTTAGGAACTGAAGCAACTCAACTCATTATTGATTATGTATTTAAAAACACTAAACTTAACCAACTTACCTTAAGTGTTTTTGATTTTAATCCAAGGGCTAAGCATGTTTATGAAAAGGTCGGCTTTGTTATCGATAGTATTGATGAAAATGAACTTGAATTTGAAGGTGAATGGATAGATTCTATCAATATGAATTTGACGAAAGAAAATTGGCTGAAAAGGAAAGATTTAATAAAAAGTTCTTGAACAGGGCGTTTTTCTTCAATAATGATTTTCTTTTTTTATTTTAGGAAGTGTTACTTTTTTATAGGGTTTGCTAAAAAGTAAGGAAGGACCACATTGTGCAAAGTGCTAAAGTGCCCGAAGTTGTATTTTCGGGCACTTACAATCCCAATAGAAAGTCATCTATTCTCTTCTTCCCAAACAACTGCATTTTTCACTTGAACATTGTAGGTACGCGACAGGTAATTGTTTCGCAAAGAGATGACCGAAAAAGGTGTGGCTAGGAATGACAAAGTCATTTCTAGCCACACTTGTACCACAGTAATCATGTCGTGACTATTAGCCGAAAGCGAACCGGAAATAGTCCGGTGAAAATAAAGGTGTTCAAGCCTTTGCTTATCTATATTTTATGCGAATAAATGATTAATCGACAGATTCATCAAAATAGTAATTGTTTTTGTCGTTAATCCGACAAGAATTGATGTAACCTTACTTTTTCCAAGTCGCTCTGTTTGAATTTGAACAGGCTATTTGATATCCTAACAAAGGATTGGTGTAGGACTGATGTTCTAGCACAAAGAAATTTTGGAGGGATTACATAATGGCTGAACGTATGGTAGGAAAACAAGCTCCAGATTTTACAATGGAGGCAGTACTCGCAGATAAATCTTTTGGTAAAGTAAGTCTTGCAGAAAACATGAAAAACGATAAATGGACAGTATTGTTCTTTTATCCAATGGACTTCACATTTGTATGCCCAACAGAAATTACAGCAATGTCAGATCGTTACGATGAATTTGAAGACCTAGATACGGAAATTATCGGGGTGTCTACGGATACAATTCACACGCATCTTGCATGGATCAATACAGCTCGTAAAGATAATGGACTTGAGCAACTAAAATACCCACTTGCAGCAGATACGAATCACCAAGTTTCACGTGATTACGGTGTGTTGATTGAAGAAGAAGGGATTGCATTGCGCGGTCTATTTATCATCAATCCTGAAGGCGAACTACAATATCAAACTGTATTCCACAACAATATCGGCCGTGATGTAGATGAAACATTACGTGTACTTCAAGCACTTCAAACTGGCGGACTTTGCCCAGCTAACTGGAGACCAGGTCAGAAGACACTATAACATTTACTGATTGACACCCCACGCATATTATAAGCAGTGGGGTTTTTATGAAATTGAAGGAGGACAATAACGATGAAATTACGTGAACAAATGCCCGAACTCGAGGGTGCAACAGCATGGTTGAACGGCGAACAAACAAAAGCGCAGCTTGTAGGAGAAAAACCGACACTGATCCATTTTTGGTCAGTTAGCTGCCATCTTTGCAAAGAAGCAATGCCGGAAGTCAATGAATTCAGAGACCGTTTTAAAGAAGACTTAAACGTTATCGCTGTCCATATGCCACGTTCAGAGGATGACTTAGATATGGACCAAATTACAGCAGTAGCAGTTGAGCATGATATTACACAACCGATTTTTGTCGATAGTGATGCCATATTAACGGACAAATTCGATAACCAATATGTGCCTGCCTACTATGTATTTGATAAAGACGGTCAGCTTCGTCACTTCCAAGCAGGTGGCGGGGGCATGAAAATGCTTGAAAAGCGCGTCAACCGTGTTTTAGATGAAATGAAAAAAGAAGACTAATTTTCTACCCGATTGCGCATAGCCATGCGTGATTGGGTTTTGTTCTTTTCAATATGGAATGTATTGAGCATTTGAGAGGATTGACGCAGTGTGATACACTAATCGCATCCAGAAAGCGGATAGGGAGGTGCTTTGTGAAAAAGGAATTTGTAGTCATCGGGCTGGGCCGTTTTGGAGGAAGTATCGTCAGGGAATTAATCGAACTTGATGCAGATGTCATGGCGATTGATATTTCACCTGAAAAAGTGGAAGAATATGCCCAAATCGCCACGCAAGCAGTGGTAGCCGATACAACAGATGAATCGGTTCTTAGGTCGTTAGGGATTCGTAATTTTAAGCATGTTGTATTAGCGATTGGTGAAAATATCCAAGCAAGTATTTTAACGACGCTAATGTTGAAGGAAATCGGTGTAGAGAAAATCACGGTAAAAGCGCAAAATGATTACCATGAAAAAGTATTGCGCAAAATTGGAGCTGACCAAGTTGTACATCCGGAGCGAGATATGGGTATTCGGATTGCTAATAACATGGTGTCGAACAATATACTCGATTATCTTGAATTATCGGATGAGTATTCCATTGCAGAAATAAAGGCCAATGATAAATTGGCAGGCGCTACGTTAATTGAACTTAATATTCGTGCAAAGTATGGTGTCAATATTGTCGCGATTAAGCGCGGTAAGCATATTTTGGTGTCTCCTAATGCAATTGAAAAAGTTCAACGCGAAGATATTTTAATTGTTATCGGATCGGATGCGGATATTCACAAGTTTGAGAAAAAAGCGCTTCATTAAAAAATCCCGCCATACACATGAAAATGTGTATGGCGGGATTTTTGTCATACTTCCATAATAACAGGAAGTACCATAGGCTTACGCTTAGTTTTATCAAATAAATAAGGTCCGAGGACATCGATAATTTCACTTTTCAGTGCAGCGATATCAGCAGGGGAGTTTGTAAGCTTGCGTTGCATTTGCTTAGACAGCATTTGCTGCGCCTCGTGAATCATTGTGCCAGATTCACGCATATAGACAAAGCCTCTAGAAATGATATCGGGTCCTGAGACAACACGGTTTCGTTTCGTGTCGACTGTTGCTACGACAATAACAAGACCATCTTCTGACAAGATTTTGCGGTCACGGAGGACGACGTTGCCGATATCTCCGATTCCACTGCCGTCAATGTAAACGTCTCCAGAAGGGATACGACCTGCCAGACGTGCTGAGTCTTGCGTTAAAGCTAGAACATCACCATTGCCCATAATGAACGTATTTTCACGAGGGACATCACAGTCAACAGCAAGATTGGTATGCATTTTTAACATCCGGTATTCACCGTGAATCGGCATAAAGAATTTAGGCTTAATGAGTCTAAGCATAAGTTTTTGTTCTTCCTGCGATCCGTGACCGGAAGTGTGAATATTGCTTAATGAACCATGTATCACGTCAGCGCCAGCACGGAATAATGCATTAATCGCCTTATTGACACTTAGTGTATTGCCTGGGATTGGAGATGACGAGAAAATAACCGTATCCCCAGGATGAATTTGAACTTGTCGGTGTGTTCCGTTAGCAATACGTGAAAGTGCTGCCATTGGTTCACCCTGACTTCCGGTACAAAGAATCATCACTTCATTAGCCGGTAGTCTGTTCAATGATTGTGTATCGACAAACAGTTCTTTTGGCGCAATGATATAGCCGAGTTCACGTCCAATTGTAATGGCATTGTCCATACTGCGACCAAATACAGCAATTTTTCGACCGAATAGCTGGGCAGCTTCAATCACTTGCTGCAATCTGTGAATATTGGAAGCGAATGTTGCAAAAATGATGCGTCCGTCTACTTTTCTGAAAATATCATTCAGACTGTCGCCAACTTTTCTTTCGGACATGGTGAAGTTTGGCACTTCGGCATTCGTACTGTCTGATAGTAAACACAAAACACCTTCGCTACCGATTTTAGCCATTTTCGTTAAGTTAGCCGGTTCGCCAACAGGTGTAAAGTCAAATTTGAAGTCACCTGTGTGAACGATATTACCAGAAGGAGTCTTAACGACGACACCGAATGCATCTGGAATACTATGTGTTGTTCGGAAAAACGATACGGAAGTCTTGCGGAATTTAATGACATCATCTTCGTCAATTGGAATCATTTTTGTCGTCCGTAATAGGCCGTGTTCTTCCAATTTATTGCGCAATAGACCAAGTGCAAGTTTGCCGCCGTAAACAGGGACATTAATTTTTCTAAGTAGGTAGGGAATGCCCCCGATATGATCTTCGTGACCATGTGTGATGAATAGTCCTTTGATCTTGTCTACATTGCGTTCAAGATACGTGTAGTCAGGAATAACGTAATCGATTCCGAGTAACTCGTCGTCTGGGAATTTAATCCCAGCATCGATTAGGATAATTTCATCTTGGAATTGCACACCATATGTGTTTTTACCGATTTCCCCTAGTCCGCCTAGAGCGAAAACGGCTGTTTCATTATTTTTAATGGCTTTCATTATTAAACCTGCTCTAGCTCGAAATACGGTGCAGCCTGTTCGTGTTCAAGATGTGCACCTTCAAGAAGTTGGACAAATTCAATACTGTAGTTACGGTCTTTTAACTTCCTGCGGACAGACCTTTCCGAGTCCGCTTCGATGTACATGCTTTTTGTATTTTCGCGGACAGGTACTTGTAGCATGTTTTCTTGGTAATAAACTTTATAAATCATCGTTTGCTCTCCTTTTTACGTTCGATTGAACTGATTCTCTTTATAGTAGCATGACACTTCCTTAAAATAAAGAAAAGCTCACCAATTAACATTGGTGAGCTAAGATATCAGGCAATTGTTTTTTTACCGAGAATGCCATTCAGCCGCTTCAACAGTTTACGTTTTAGGCGCTTGTACATGGCTATATCACTTCCTCAGTTTAATTATATAATTATCTGAACCTTCTGTCAAGACTTTTTATTCGCGTTCAAAGGGAGTTGCATTAGGAATTTCTTTGAAAGGTGACTCTTTGTCGATATGATCATAGAACATGACGCCATTCAAATGATCGAGTTCATGCTGGAAGGCAATAGCAGCGAGTCCTTTTAAACGTTTTTTGAATTCCTTACCTTCTGGATTGAACGCTTTAATGGTGATTCTGGCATAGCGAGGGACATAACCTTCGACATCGCGATCCACAGACAGGCAACCTTCACCAGCAGTGAGGTAAGTCTTTTCGACAGAATGGCTGACAATTTTAGGGTTGATGGCGATAATACTCAGTGGCTCGCGATCTTCATCTAAAATATGTAGTGCAAACATTCTTTTCGATGCATTCACTTGGGGAGCAGCTAAGCCGATGCCAGGGCGCAGGCCATATTGTTCACAAATATCAGCGTTTTGGCTGTTTATAACATAATTAATCAAATCCTCACCTAACTTACGGTCAGCTTCTGATAAAGGGAATTGAACTTCCTCCGCACGTTGGCGAAGAGTAGGGTGTCCTTCGCGAACGATATGTTCCATTAAAATCATCGTACTAACTTCCTTTCGGTTATACTTATTCTATTAGTATAATCGAATAGGAAAATGGGTGAAAGGAATTCAACACAAATTTGAATATGGAAATTCGAAAAGTTATGGAAATCGGAGTGAATCAATGTGAAGAAAATGATAATGGGATTCATAGTATTGGTGTCGTTGGTGCTTGCTGGCTGTACACTGGGGTCATCTATTGAACAACAATTAGCAGATGCTATGACAGCGATGAATAGTGCGGAAAAAAATTACCGTGAAGCGCAGTCGGAATTGACGGATCTGGAGAATCTGGAACAACAATTATTCAATGAAACAATGAAATTGACGCAACAACAGCAAGAGGAACTAACAACTAAAGTGGCAGAACTAGAGGCGCTGCTAGATAAACGTCTTGGAAAACTTGAACAAGAGGAAGTTTCTATGGTAAAGGCGAAGGCATTTGCGCGTGATTTGGATGCAATTATTGAAAAAGCCGAAGAACCAGTAAAGGCAGGCGTTGAGGGATTAAAAAATAAAGTGAATGAGCGTTATGTGCAACACGCTGAATTTATCACTGCGTATAAAAAACTTGCGGCCTTGCAAAAAGAATTGTACGAAATGCTACGAGTTGAAAAAATACAATTGGTTGAGTTGAAGGACCAAGTCAATGATGTGAATGCGCAAAACGAGATTGTCCAATCTGCTGTCACTTCGTTTAATGAATTAACAGAAGAAGTTAATGTACAGAAAGATGATGTTTTTGCTAAATTTCAGAAAGAAAAGTAGTAGCTGAAAGGGGTGAAAGGCTTGTCTTTTCAATCCTTTTTGTTTGTTTAGAAAGCTGAATTAATTATTATTCTATTATAACACAGATAGGATATTGTGCTAATACAGGTTTATACTTACTATCAATTCCGATATCGAAAGTAGACTATGGGACATGTGATTCCTATGTTTGACCATTGTGTTTTGATTCAGTATACTAAGAGGGGTAAAGGTTGTACTAATAGATACAGCATTGATTCATAATACAGTTATAAGGAGAGTTGCCGAAATGGCTGCAAAAAAAGACAAGCAGTTCGATCCGGTGGAGACACTTCACGCGATTGAAGATAAGTTTGAAATGTTCCAGATTTTGAATGAAGAAGGCAAAATCGTCAATGAGGACGCAAATCCGAATTTATCTGACGACCAACTAGTCGAATTGATGACGCGCATGGTATATACACGAATTTTGGATCAACGTTCAATTTCATTGAACCGCCAAGGACGTTTAGGTTTCTACGCACCGACAGCAGGACAGGAAGCTTCCCAACTTGCTTCTCACTTTGCGCTTGAAACAGAGGACTTTATCCTTCCAGGATACCGTGATGTACCTCAAATGCTATTCCATGGTCTACCGTTAGCGAAAGCATTCCTATGGTCTCGTGGACATTACGAAGGTGGAGCGATTCCAGAAGGCGTTAATGTATTCCCGCCACAGATTATTATCGGTGCACAATATATTCAAGCAGCAGGTATTGCACTTGGCTTCCAAAAACGTGGTACAAAAGCAGTTGCGATGACGTATACAGGCGATGGTGGAACATCACAAGGTGACTTCTATGAAGGTATTAACTTTGCTGGAGCATACCGTTCACCTGCAATCTTCATTATCCAAAATAACCAATATGCGATTTCGACACCACGCGAATTGCAAACAGCAGCGAAAACACTTGCTCAAAAAGGGATTGCGGCAGGTATTCCAAGCATCCTTGTTGACGGTATGGATCCACTAGCTGTGTATGCGGTTACACGCGATGCGCGCGAACGTGCTATCAATGGTGAAGGACCAACGCTTATTGAAACAATGTGTTACCGTTACGGACCACATACAATGGCAGGAGACGACCCGACGCGTTACCGTACATCTGATACGGACAATGAGTGGGAAAAACGTGATCCACTTATTCGCTTCCGTACATATCTTGAAACAAAAGGTATTTGGAATGAAGAGAAAGAAAACGCAGTGATTGAACGTGCGAAAGAAGAAATTAAAGAAGCGATCAAAGAAGCTGATGCAGCACCTAAGCAAAAAGTAAGTGATTTCATTAACATTATGTACAAAGGTGAGCTACCATTTAACTTACAAGAGCAGCTTGCGATCTATACGGAAAAGGAGTCGAAGTAACCGATGGCACAAATGACGATGATTCAAGCGATAACTGACGCGATGCGTTCGGAGCTAAAAAATGATGAAAACGTTCTCGTCTTCGGTGAAGACGTTGGAAATAACGGCGGAGTGTTCCGTGCAACAGAAGGCTTACAAAAAGAATTCGGTGTAGACCGAGTATTCGATACGCCACTTGCAGAGTCTGGTATTGGTGGACTAGCAATCGGGCTTTCATTTACAGGTTTCCGTCCAGTCATGGAAGTTCAGTTCTTTGGTTTTATCTACGAAGTGATTGACTCGGTGAGTGGTCAATTGGCACGTATGCAATTCCGTAGTGCTGGTCGTTTCAATGCACCTGTTACGATTCGTTCGCCGTTTGGTGGAGGCGTTGCAACACCTGAGATGCACGCTGACAGTCTTGAAGGGCTTGTCGCTTCTCAGCCTGGGATTAAAGTAGTTATCCCTTCTACTCCATACGATGCAAAAGGACTTCTTATCTCTGCGATTCGCGATGAAAATCCGGTTGTCTTCCTTGAGCATATGAAGCTTTATCGTTCATTCCGACAGGAAGTACCAGAAGAATCGTATACAATTCCATTGGGCAAAGCAGATGTGAAGCGTGAAGGAACAGATTTATCTATCTTCACATATGGTGCAATGGTTCATGAAAGCTTAAAAGCGGCTGAAGAGCTTGAAAAAGAAGGTCACTCTGTTGAAGTAGTTGACTTACGTACAATCCAACCGCTTGATATTGAAACAATTATTGCATCTGTTGAAAAAACAAATCGTGCAATCGTTGTCCAAGAAGCACAGAAACAAGCTGGAATCGCGGCGAACGTTGTTGCTGAAATTACTGAACGCGCAATTCTTAGCCTTGAAGCACCTGTACTGCGTGTCGCAGCACCGGATACAATCTATCCGTTTGCCCAAGGTGAGAACGCATGGCTTCCAGGCGTAAAAGATATTGTCGAAACAGCGAAAAAGGTATTGACATTCTAATAAGGAAGAATGAAGTTCAATTCTTCCTTATTAGATCCTCCGGAGGATGTCACAGACTTTTTAGGGAAGCTTTTCGAGCTTGCTCGAAAAAAGTCTGGACGCAATTACGCCAAGGCGTAATTGATTACTTGCAAGCATAGAAAGAAAGGGTGAATCACGTGGCATTTGAATTCCGTTTACCAGATATCGGAGAAGGAATCCATGAAGGTGAAATTGTGAAGTGGTTTGTTGCTAAAGGCGATAAAATCAATGAAGACGATACACTTCTTGAAATCCAAAACGATAAGTCAGTGGTAGAAATACCATCACCAGTAACAGGTACTGTTACAGAAATTTTCGTTACTGAAGGAACCGTTTCAATCGTAGGAGATTTGTTGATTACAATTGACGCGCCAGGTTATGAAAACGTTGGCGGCGAACCGCAGGCTGAACCAGAAGCAGCTGTTCAGGCACCAGTCGAAGTAGCTCAACCAGCTGTAAAACAAGAGGCGGTAGCTCCTTCAGCAACTGCTCCAGTACAAGTAGATGTTGATCCGAATCGTCGTATCGTTGCAATGCCATCTGTACGTAAATTTGCACGTGAGCAAAATGTTGATATTCGCCTGGTTGCAGGAACGGGTAAAAACAATCGTATTGTCAAGGCAGATATTCTAGCATTCCAAAACGGTGGACAAGCACAAGTTGAAGCACCAGTTGTTGCTGATGAAATCGAGCAAACAGACAATGCTACACAAGCAACAGCGGCTCCAGCTCCGGTCTATCTTGAAGGCGATTTCCCAGAAACGCGTGAAAAGATGTCAGGAATTAGAAAAGCGATTGCTAAAGCAATGGTCCATTCAAAACAAACTGCGCCACACGTTACGTTAATTGACGAAGTGGATGTGACAGAACTTGTTGCACACCGCAAAAAGTTTAAGGACATTGCGGCTGAAAGAGATATCAAGCTGACATATTTACCATATGTTGTGAAAGCTCTAGTCTCTACATTACGTGAATTCCCAGCGTTGAACACGTCGCTAGATGATGCAACGCAGGAAATTATTCAAAAACATTATTACAATATCGGAATTGCGGCAGATACAGACCGTGGACTTCTCGTTCCTGTTGTTAAGCACGCAGACCGTAAATCAATCTTTGCGATTTCCGACGAAATTAATAGCCTTGCAGTGAAAGCGCGTGACGGTAAATTGTCAGCTACGGAAATGAAAGGCGCATCATGCTCTATTACGAATATCGGCTCTGCAGGAGGCCAATGGTTTACGCCAATTATCAACCATCCTGAGGTAGCAATTTTGGGTATCGGTCGCATTGCAGAAAAACCTGTCGTAAAAAATGGTGAAATTGTAGCGGCACCTATGTTAGCATTGTCATTGGTGTTTGATCACCGAGTGATTGATGGTGCAACAGGTCAACAAGCGTTGAATCATCTGAAGAAATTGCTTAGCAATCCAGAATTATTATTAATGGAGGCGTAAACAAATGGTAGTAGGAGATTTTCCAATCGAAGTTGACACACTTGTCGTAGGATCGGGCCCTGGAGGCTATGTCGCTGCAATTCGCGCTGCGCAATTGGGTCAAAAAGTAACAATCGTTGAAAAAGAAACAATTGGTGGCGTGTGCTTGAACGTTGGGTGTATCCCTTCAAAAGCATTGATTTCTGTTGGACACCGTTATGTCAGTGCAAAAGGTTCCGATTCAATGGGAATCACAGTATCTGACGTGAAACTTGACTTCACAAAAGCTCAGGCTTTCAAAGATAGCGTTGTTAAAAAGTTGACTGGCGGAGTCGAAGGACTTCTAAAAGGCAACAAAGTTGATACAGTTTATGGTGAAGCATATTTCGTAGATAGTAATACAGTTCGTGTTATTACTGAAGATGCAGCACAAACATACAAATTTAAAAATGCAATTATCGCAACAGGTGCACGTCCAGTTGAAATTCCAACGTTTAAATATACAAAACGTGTTATTAACTCAACAGGTGCTTTAAACTTGCAGGAGGTACCGGGTAAACTTGTCGTTATCGGCGGTGGTTATATCGGAACTGAGCTTGGATCTTCCTATGCTAACCTTGGTTCTGAAGTAACGATTATCGAAGGTGGCAATGATATTCTTGCAGGCTTTGAAAAACAAATGACGCAAATTGTTAAAAAAGGCTTGAAAAACAAAGGTGTAAACATCGTTGTTAAAGCTTCAGCAAAAGGCGTTGAAGAGACAGAAACAGGTGTAACAGTTACTTACGAGGTTGGCGGAGAAGAGAAGAAAGTCGAAGCTGACTATGTACTAGTAACAGTAGGTCGTCGTCCAAATACGGATGAAATCGGTCTTGAAGAAATGGGTATTAAATTCCATGACCGTGGTATTATCGAAGTGGATAATCAATGCCGTACAAATATTCCAAACATCTATGCAATCGGTGATATCGTACCAGGACCACAATTAGCGCACAAAGCTTCTTATGAGGCAAAAGTTGCTGCTGAGGCAATCTCTGGTGAAAAATCACAAGTAGATTATTTGGCAATTCCAGCTGTATGCTTCACGGATCCTGAATTGGCAACTGTAGGCTTGAATGAGCAACAGGCAAAAGACGAAGGATATGAAGTTGTAGCAGGAAAATTCCCGTTTGCAGCGAATGGTCGTGCACTTGCGCTTGATGCAACTGAAGGCTTCGTTAAGCTTGTATCACGTAAAGAAGATGGACTACTTCTTGGTGCACAAATTGTTGGGGAAAATGCTTCAGATATGATTTCTGAGCTTGGCCTTGCAATTGAAGCAGGTATGACACTTGAAGATGTCGCAATGACAATTCACGCACACCCAACATTGGGAGAAATCTCAATGGAAGCGGCAGAAGTCGCATTGGGCAGACCTGTTCATATGCTTGTGAAATAAGTTATTTTTAGACCGTCTACAGGGTAGCAAGATTGCCTTGTGGGCGGTTTTTTGTAATGGATTTGGCTACTTTAGTGGGTATAATGGTTATTATGGGGGTGTTTGATACATGGAATGGCAAACGAGAGTGACGGAGCTGCTTGGTATTCAGTATCCCATCATTCAAGGGGGGCTCGCTTACTTAGCGTATGCGGAACTAGCTACTGCTGTATCAGAGGCGGGTGGACTTGGGCAGATTACGGCGATGAGTTTGGACTCGCCAGATGCATTACGGGCTGAAATTCGTAAAGTGCAGGCAATGACTAATAAGCCGTTTGGTGTGAATTTTGCAATTGGGCAGCAAGGCCGTCCATACGCGCATATGGTGGAGGCTGCACTTGAAGAAGGTGTTAAAGTGATGTCTGTGACAGGCGGTAATCCTGCGCCGTTTTTTGATCAGCTTGCAAATACCGACGTACAGACACTTGTACTCGTTGCTGCAAAGCGGCAAGCGCAGAAAGCGGAAGAGTTAGGTGCGGATGCTGTCATGGTCGTTGGACAGGAAGGTGGCGGGCATCTAGGGCGTGATGATATCGGTACGATGGTACTTGTGCCGCAAGTGGTCGATACTGTTTCAATTCCGGTTATTGCTTCAGGAGGAATTGGAGATGGCCGCGGTTGGATGGCTGCGCATGCACTGGGCGCGGAGGGTATTGAGATGGGCACGCGCTTCATCGCGACTAAGGAGTGTGTACATGCTTCTCAAGCCTATAAGGATGCGTTGCTAGCTAGTAGTGAGGTGGATACGACAGTCATCAAGCGGACGCTTGGCGCTCCTGCACGTGCATTGACAGGTAATTGGACAGGAAAGATTCTTGAAATGGAAGCGCAACAAGTTAATTACGACGCGTTGAAAGATTTTATTAGTGGGGAAGCGAATCGGCGTTTTATTCATGAAGGGGATGTCGAGAATGGTTTTGGATGGGCGGGGCAAGTGACGGGATTGATTGATGATGTTCCGTCTGTGGCACAATTATTTGAACGGATGGTAAAAGAAGCGAAGATGATTCGGTCTAGCTGGAATTTCGGAAGATGAAAGGTGGAAATATAAATGGATTATAATTATCCGATTAGGCATGAGTGGTCAACTGCGGAAATGATTACAGTTGTGGCGTTTTATGAGGCAGTAGAAAAAGCTTATGAATCAGGTATTTTGAAAGAACAGCTGATGGATGCTTATCGTGGATTTAAAAAAGTAGTCCCTTCTATGGCGGAAGAAAAAACGCTTGATAAGGAGTTTGAAGAGGTGAGTGGCTATGTTAGTTACCGTGTCGTGAAAGCAGCTAAAGATGCTGCGAATGGCGATATGATAAGAGGAGCGCGGCGTTAAGCTGCACTCCTTTTATTTTTGGCACTGGATGCCTCCCTATTTTCTCCCGATCACAACATCGTAAACAGGAAGAAGGTGATCGAAAGTTTCTTCCGCAAATCCCATAAATTCATCTGTCGACATGCTTGACGCATCTTCGCGCGATAGATGACATCCGACGAGGAACTCCGCTTTTTTGACGGTTTGCAATCGGTCCAGTAGTGCTAGTACGCCCTCTGAACCTGTTACATCAATGCTGATAGCGTCAGGCCTCATATGATCACCGGATACAATATAGTTTGCTGGCAATGAAGTAAGGACGTCTAGTTGGTCACCAAGACGTTCTGCAATCCCTTTTTTGTCGGGATTTTCATAAATGACAGCCAAAATAATGAAAAGATGCGTGCCCCATAAACCGATTTGAAAATGTGGCAATGCTTTGTATCCACGTTTTGCAGGTGCAAATGCTACCCAACTGTCTCTTGGTGGATTAACCGTTCTCCTTGCGTGTTTCGCAACATGCGAGAAAAATTCATCTGTTCCATATGCAGAAAGGCGATCTGCAAAATGTCTGCCAAGCGTTGTAAACTTTGGTTGGATTTTATTTTGAAGGGCTTCCATTCTTTTCTCCAGCCCGTCGATTGAAAATACATCAAAATCATCTTTTACCCAAAAATGGTTGCTCATTGTCATTCCCCCAAATCAATTACGCCCCGGCGTAATTGCGTAGGGATTTTGAATTGTGCATGAGGTCAGCGCGGGGGAAGGATTGAACTACATCCTTCCTTGTTGCGAATCGAACTGCAAATGGTTCGATGTGCCTTAATTTCTGTTCTTTTTACAGAAATTAAGGCACATTATTTGGCGTCGCGCACTAATACAGCCATCTCTGGCTCCTTTCAAAATCCCTGACATCCGCCGGAGGCTTAACTTGAATCGACGTGGAGTTAAAAACTCCCTGCCGATTCAAGTTGCATATTCACGTTTATCTTAACAGAAAACGGGGAACAATCTTATATAACAAGGCTTATAACTATTGCAAAACCAAACTGCGGCATATTGTAATTATAACTAACGGAAAATTTGGACTATATTCAGAAAAAGGGGTGTTGATTATGAAACAAGTCGTCCACGTCATTCGAAAAGCGGATATAGAGAAAGAATATGTCAAGCTACTTAACCTTGAACTGGATTATGAGCTGGCAACGTTATTTGATGCTCTAGAACAAAATGATGCTAAACAGAAAATGAAAAGTAAGCATAGACTCATGGAGCTTCATCATGAGTTGGAAATCCTAAATGGCTTTTTATAATTGTCATTGGTTGACCAGAAAGGCATCCTATCACATCCTTCAGAAACGAAGAATGTGTAATGGGATGTCTTTTTCGTTATACTAGATATAAAAGAAACTGATAATGGGGAGAGATGGTACCATGAACTGGGGACAAATTGATCGTTATGCTAAATCGTTGATTAAGGAAGCGGGTCATAAAATACGCATTTCTTTTGCCAAACATATTGAAATTGATTCAAAAGCCGATGTCAATGATCTTGTTACAAATATTGATCGAGAGGTAGAACAATTTTTCATCAGTAGGATTAAGAGTGATTTTCCAGACCATAAAATTTTAGGGGAAGAAGGGTTTGGTGACGACATTCAATCGTTGGAGGGCGTTATTTGGATGCTAGATCCAATTGATGGGACGATGAATTTTGTACATCAAAAACGCAACTTCGCGATTTCCCTTGGTATATATACAGATGGAATCGGTATGCTGGGCTACATATACGATGTCATGAGGGATGACTTGTATAGTGCGGCAAAAGGAGAGGGGGCTTATTTGAATGATGAGCGGCTGCCACAGCTAGAAATAACGCCTCTTGAGCAAGCTATCATTGGCATTAGCGCAAGTTGGGTAGCTCCTAATCGTCATGTTGAAAATGAAAAAATCATTGAGCTTGTCCAACGATGTAGGGGAACAAGATCGTATGGGTCGGCAGCGATTGAACTGGCTTATGTTTCAGCAGGTCGAATTGATGCTTATATATCGATGCGCTTATCGCCTTGGGATATTGCAGGGGGCATGGTAATTGCACAGGAGGTTGGCGCAGTTACAACCAATATGGCAGGGCAAGCACCCCACTTACTTGGGCAAGAACCCTTCATCGTCGCAAGACCAGGACTGCATCATGATATCCTTACCAACTATATTCAGCTGAAGGTATAGAAAAAGAACCATCCAAGTCGAGAAACTGGAGAGTCCTTTTTCAAATACAAATTAGAGAACGCCTTGCTCGCGCATTCTTTTTTTTGTTTTAAATCCATTGCCCATAATCATGATTAGTGCAAGGATAGCAAGTAGTGCGAAGGGTATGCTACGCATAGCAACTGCGATACCGATTGAACACATGGAAGCGATTGCGGCGATGGAATAAAAGACGAAAATCCATTTGATGTTCTTCAAAAAAATCCCTCTATCCGTATAAAATGTTTTTCTATTGTGTCATCATGTGTTATGATAACACAGTTAATCAGCCGAAAAAAGAATAATGGAGTGAAATCATGACTAAAACACGCAATGATTTACGTAACATAGCAATTATCGCCCACGTCGATCACGGAAAAACGACATTGGTCGACCAACTTTTGAAGCAATCGGGTATCTTCCGTTCAAACGAACAAGTAGATGACCGTGCCATGGACTCAAATGAAATTGAACGCGAACGTGGGATTACAATCCTTGCCAAAAATACAGCAATTGAATACAAAGATACAAAAATTAATATTTTGGATACACCAGGTCACGCTGACTTCGGCGGTGAAGTGGAACGGATTCTAAAAATGGTTGACGGCGTTATTCTTGTTGTCGATTCATATGAAGGCTGTATGCCACAAACGCGTTTTGTTCTTAAAAAAGCGCTTGAAGAAAACATTAAGCCAATCGTCGTTGTTAACAAAATCGACCGCGAATTCGCACGTCCAGAAGAAGTTGTAGATGAAGTGCTTGAGTTATTTATTGAGCTTGATGCTAATGATGAGCAACTGGACTTCCCGGTTGTTTATGCATCTGGTTTCAACGGAACAGCAAGCTTAGATCCAAACCCAGCTTCACAAGAAGATACGCTACGTGTGCTGTATGATGCAATCATCGAGCATATCCCAGCGCCAATTGACAATAGTGAAGAACCATTACAATTCCAAGTATCGCTTTTAGACTACAGTGACTATGTTGGACGTATTGGTATTGGACGCATTTTCCGCGGTACGATGAAAGTGGGTCAACAAGTTTCTGTATTGAAACGTGATGGTTCAGTGAAAAACTTCCGTGTAACAAAAATGTCTGGGTTCCTTGGTTTGAAACGAATAGATATTGAAGAAGCCAAAGCAGGCGATTTGATCGCGGTATCTGGTATGGAAAATATCGACGTTGGTGAAACGATTTGTCCGGTAGATCATCCAGAGGCCCTGCCTGAACTATTTATTGACGAGCCAACGCTCCAAATGACATTCCTAGTCAACAACAGTCCATTTGCAGGAAAAGAAGGTAAATGGGTAACATCAAGAAAAATTGAAGAACGCCTTGAAGCACAATTACAAACAGATGTATCTCTTCGTGTAGATCCAACTGATTCACCAGATGCGTGGACAGTTTCAGGACGCGGTGAGCTTCACTTGTCTATTCTGATTGAAAATATGCGCCGTGAAGGATTCGAGCTACAAGTTTCGAAACCATCTGTTATCGTAAAAGAGATCGACGGTATTCGTTCAGAACCAGTTGAACGTGTGCAAATCGATATTCCAGAAGAGCATACGGGTTCAATCATCGAATCGATGGGTGAGCGTAAAGGTGAAATGATCGACATGGTTAACAACGGAAACGGACAAGTTCGTCTTACTTTCAATGTACCTGCCCGTGGATTGATTGGTTATTCAACTGAATTCTTGACATTGACTAGAGGGTACGGAATTTTGAATCACACATTCGATTCTTACCAACCGATGACAAAAGGAAAAGTTGGAGGACGTAGAAATGGTGTTCTTGTCTCTATGGAGAACGGAACAGCTACGCCGTACAGTATCATGCAGCTAGAAGACCGTGGTACGATGTTCGTTGCTGCTGGAACTGATATCTATGCAGGAATGGTCGTGGGTGAAAATACACGCGAAAACGATTTGACAATCAACTTAACAAAAGCTAAACAAGCGACAAACGTCCGTTCGGCTACGAAAGATCAAACTGTTACGGTGAAAAAACCGCGTATTATGTCACTTGAAGAAGCATTACAATACTTGGATGATGATGAGTATTGCGAAATCACACCCGTTTCAATCCGACTTCGTAAGAAGATTCTTGATAAAAACGAGCGTGAGCGTGTTCAGAAGAAGAAAAGTAATTAAAGAAGTGTATAGAAAGGACTGTGTTGAATGAGTGTTGGGGAAACTGAACTCGTAATGGGGCGGATGTCGGGTATTGCAAGGTTTATTTATGAAGTGATGCCATCTGACAAGGCAGCTGGTTACGTGCTTTTAGCCCTCGTCTTCATCATGTCGGCAATTGTTTATAAACTTGGATTCGCTAAGAAACTACCGCTATTAAAAAATATAATGATCTATATATTTTTGTTCATTGGTTGTTTAGTGTTGACGTTTCTTGCATTATTCCTTCCAATCGTGGAAGGACTTATCGTGGCGGGTCTTATTTTGATTATCTACCGAGTTCGCAGAATGAATGAACATAAAAAAGAAGACTCAGTCGCTTAGGCGATTGAGTCTTCTTTTTTATCGATTACGCCTTGGTATGATTTAGAAATTCTTTTCAATAGGGTGCGAACTGCGTCGGAAAACAAAGCTTCCAGTCGCAATCCGGGCGATTGTTTTATCCGTAATTCGATTATTACATTGTTCGCACATATACGTATGAATGGGACGGTTTCTCAGTGTTTTTGCAAGAGGCGCATCGTCTGGGAGTTGTCCAACTTCATCGCAAATGACACATTTAACACGCATTGGAAGTCCTCCTTTAGTCGATTCTAATCGCGATAATATCACGAATCGGCGCGTCGGTATTTGAACCATCTTTTAACAGTACGTGCACGAGGCCATCATTGATGAGTGGCTTGCCATCCTCGCTAAATTTGAAAATGAATTGTTCTGCTTGTTCGATTGGGAATGAATGTACCGAGCCATCTTTGATTTCAAAAGAAATCGTAGTAGCATCGGCAGCGGGCTCGGCAATTTTTAAAAAATGACTGAAGAGAATGCCATAAGTGCCCGTTAACACTTTTGTTTTTTCGAATTTTTTTTCAGTTTTCAAGGTAGGGGGGAAAGTAGCACCCTCCATAATTTCGCGAGACCAGTGCTTGCCCATTTCTTTTTTATATTCTTCGAGGTCATCTTTTTCAACATGACTTTCAGTAAAAAACGTTTTCAAGTCAATCCGACGATCATCAAAAATCCAAACGCCTGGATCGAGTGTTATAGAATACCTCACATTACCTTTAATCGGAATTATTGCTTCCAAGTTCATATCCTCCTAATATTCAATTGCGCTCTGGCGTAATTGCATCCGGATTTTGAATCGAGCGAACTCTAGTAATACTTTCAAAATCCATGACATCCGCAGGCCGACAGGAAGTCGGTCATGTAGTGGGGAAGGATTGAACTGCATCCTTCCTTGTTGCCACAGGACGTGGCGTACTTAGCATGCCTTCCACTTTATCTGCATTCAGATAAACAATCTTTTCCCTTTAGTATAACGCTTTACAGTCCATTGGAAAAGGATTTCCCACTTGATGTGTAACAATAAAGGGGAAACACTTGCATTTTATCGTTCCAAAAGATACAATTTATTCATAATAACCATTAAGAAATAAAAGGTTGATGGGGGAGTCCTCATGGAAATAGACTTACAAGAAACTTATCAAGAAAAGGCATTGAAGCAACTTCAAGCCGATGCTGATAAGATTGCACAGCTGATAAAAGTGCAAATGGACCACTTGACTATGCCGCAATGCCCGCTTTACGAAGAAGTGTTGGATACACAAATGTATGGCTTAGCCCGTGAAATTGATTTTGCTGTAAAATTGGGTCTGATTGATCGTCAGGGCGGGAATGAAATCCTTTCTTTACTAGAGAAGGAAATGACAATCTTGCACGAACTATATACGAGAAAATAAGCCAAAAACTCAAACTGACAAAAAGGTTTGAGTTTTTTGTTTAATGATAATGAGGTTTTTCTGATGAAAACATATGCGAAACGAATTTTAAAAAACTTTGATTTCCCACTTTTTTTTGCCTATCTAGTGCTGTGTCTGTTTGGTTTAGTTGCCATATACAGCGCTAGTATGGTGTGGGCAGTGAATAAATATGACTATGAGCCGGATCACTTTTATGTTGGGCAGAAGCGAAATCTAGCCATTGCTATACCGGCGTTTTTACTGGCCTCCTTTTTTCCATATAAAAATTACAAGAGAAAAGGATTAATGGCTTTAGCTTTGATTGTCATGTTTATGCTTCTCGTCCTTGTTCATTTTATTGGATTTGGAGGAGATGTAGGTGCACAAAGTTGGATTAATTTGCCAGTCGGAAATATCCAACCGTCTGAAGTGGCGAAACTAGTTATCATTGTCTATTTTGCAAGTGTTTTTGCTAAAAAATATGAAGCTGGGACAATTGACAACCTCAACCAAGCAATTGTGCCACCTGTTATTATTCTGGCCTTAGCAGTGGGATCAATAATGATGGAGACAGATATTGGGGCATCACTTATCATCATAGCGGCTGCCTTGTCTGTACTAGCAGCCAGTGGGATTAAAATTCGTACCTTTTTAAAAATGATTGGAATCGTTTCTGTAGCCCTTATTCCGGTAGCCATCGGTTTGTATTTCGCATGGGATAGTATTATGACGGCTAGTCGAAAAGGCCGTTTACTTGCATATTTGAACCCATTTGATTATGCCTTAGGTTCAGGGTTTCAGGTTTCCAATGGTTATATAGCCATCGGGACAGGGGGCCTCAAAGGGCTAGGACTTGGGAATTCCATTCAAAAGATGGGGTATTTACCTGAACCCCATACCGATGTCATCATGGCGGTCATTTCTGAGGAATGGGGATTGTTTGGTGCTGTGATTGTTATTGGGGGACTGGGTTTCATTGTAATGAGAGCTTTATCGATTGCGTTAAGGGCTAAAGACCCGCATGCTAGGATGCTAGCTGCCGGAATGGGTAGTATTATTGGAATTCAAACATTTGTGAATTTGGGCGGTCTGACGGGCTTGATACCGCTTACAGGGGTTACCTTGCCGTTTATTAGCTATGGCGGAACTTCAATTATTCTGTTATCTTTAGCTTTAGGAATATTGATGAATGTCTCAATGTTCGTTAAATATGAAAATACAAATAGAAAAGGAAGTGCCTTGTGATGGAAAAGATTAAGAAAATCCTAGTTGCCAACCGCGGAGAAATTGCTATCCGTATTTTCCGTGCTTGTACCGAGTTGAAAATACCGACAGTAGGGATTTATTCAACAGAAGACAGTGGGTCATTCCATCGATACAAGGCAGATGAGTCTTATCTTGTAGGAAAAGGGAAAAAGCCGATAGATGCATACCTCGACATAGAGGGAATTATTGCGCTAGCTAAAGACTCCGGCGCAAATGCTGTACATCCTGGTTATGGATTCCTCGCTGAAAATGTAGAGTTTGCAAGACGTCTTGAAGAAGAAGGAATTATCTTTATCGGACCAACGTCCAAGCATCTTGATATGTTTGGTGACAAAGTGAAGGCAAGGGAGCAGGCTATTGAAGCCGGAATACCAGTTATTCCAGGTACAGACGGCCCCGTAACTTCTGTCGAAGAGGTTGTAGCTTTTGGGGAGACGAATGGCTATCCAATTATTATCAAGGCATCTCTTGGCGGCGGCGGACGTGGCATGCGTATTGTCAATGCGGCTGAAGAAGTGGTTGAAGCTTATGAACGCGCCAGATCAGAGGCGAAATCAGCATTTGGTTCTGACGAAGTATACGTTGAGAAATACGTTTTTCAACCAAAACATATCGAAGTACAAATACTTGGAGATACATACGGCAATGTCGTCCATCTGTACGAACGAGACTGTTCGATTCAACGTCGTCATCAGAAAGTCGTGGAAATTGCACCATCCATTTCACTTGAAGATGGCTTGCGGGAACAGATTTGCGATGCTGCCGTAAAATTAGCGAAGAATGTAGGGTATATTAATGCGGGAACTATAGAATTCCTCGTAGCTGATGGCCGCTTTTATTTCATCGAAGTAAATCCTCGTATTCAAGTTGAACATACGATTACGGAAATGGTTACAGGTATTGACATTGTCCACGCACAAATTCATATTGCGGATGGAAAAAATCTTCACGAAGGTGAAACGAGTATTCCGGAACAAGACAAGATTCCTTTGTTCGGCTATGCCATCCAATCTCGTGTCACGACAGAAGACCCATTGAACGACTTTATGCCTGATACTGGTAAGTTAATGGTCTATCGTTCTGGTGGAGGGTTTGGCGTTCGACTGGATGCTGGTAATGGATTCCAAGGAGCTGTAATTACGCCATATTATGATTCATTGTTAGTGAAAGTATCTACATGGGGTATGACTTTCCGTGAGGCTGCCGCTAAAATGGACAGAAATTTGCAGGAATTCAGGATTCGAGGCATTAAGACGAATATTCCATTCCTTGAAAATGTAGTGAAACATAATAACTTCTTAACAGGGAATTATAATACGAGTTTTATTGATTCAACGCCTGAACTGTTCTTGTTCCCGAACCGCAAAGACCGTGGAACAAAAATGCTGAATTATATTGGGAATGTAACGATTAACGGTTTTCCTGGAATTGGTAAAACATCGAAGCCAGTATTCCATCCGGTTAGAAAACCATCCGTCGACTTGTTAACTGCGCCAACGCCAGGAACAAAACAAATCTTGGACGAACACGGGGCAGAAGGACTTGTCAAATGGATCAAAGAACAAGATGATGTCTTATTGACAGATACAACATTCCGAGATGCACACCAATCGTTATTGGCGACTCGTGTACGAACGTCTGATATTACGGCCATTGCTTCGGAGTCGGCAAGATTAATGCCAGATCTGTTTTCGTATGAAATGTGGGGCGGCGCAACATTCGATGTTTCTTATCGTTTCTTGAAAGAGAGTCCGTGGGACAGGTTGTTGAAACTACGTGAACAAATTCCGAATGTGCTGTTCCAAATGCTATTCCGCGGTGCTAATGCTGTGGGTTACACGAACTACCCTGATAATGTTATCCGTGAGTTTGTTAAAAAGTCAGCGGAAGCAGGAATTGACGTATTCCGAATTTTCGATAGCTTGAACTGGATCAAAGGAATGGAAGTTGCCATTGATGCGACACGCGATGCGGGGAAAGTTGCGGAAGCAGCAATCTGTTACGCGGGAGATATTTTAGATGATTCACGGGCGAAATACACGGTTAATTATTATAAAGAGATGGCTAAACAACTAGAATCAGCTGGTGCGCATATTTTGGCGATTAAAGATATGGCAGGCCTGTTGAAACCAGAAGCTGCTTACCGACTTATTTCTGAACTGAAAGATACAGTCGATTTGCCGATCCACCTGCATTCACATGATACAAGTGGCAATGGTATTTATATGTATGCGAAAGCGATTGAGGCGGGTGTGGATATCGTCGATACGGCACTTGGTTCAATGGCGGGTCTAACTTCCCAGCCATCAGCAAGCTCCTTGCATTATGCGCTACAAGGCAGTAAGCGTAGTGTACGTGCTAATGTGAAGTCGCTGGAAGGTCTATCTTATTATTGGGAAGATGTACGGAAGTATTACCAACACTTTGAAAGTGGCATGATGAGCCCGCATTCGGAAATTTATGTACATGAAATGCCGGGTGGTCAGTATTCAAACCTACAACAACAGGCGAAAGCGGTAGGCTTGGGCGAACGTTGGGAAGAAGTCAAGGACATGTATTCTCGTGTTAATCTATTATTTGGGGATGTTGTGAAAGTAACGCCTTCGTCCAAAGTAGTTGGCGATATGGCCTTGTTTATGGTTCAGAATGATCTGGATGAACATACAGTCCTCGTTCGTGGGAAAACAATTGATTTCCCAGAATCAGTTATTGAATTTTTTGAAGGGTATATTGGACAACCTTATGGTGGATTCCCAGAAGAACTTCAAAAAGTCATCTTGAAAGAGCGTGAAGCGATTACTGTACGCCCTGGCGAACTACTGGAAGATGTTGATTTTGTGCAATTAAGGGATGAACTGAATGGCAAGTTAGGACGTCCAGTGACGAGCCACGAAGTACTTTCTTATGCACTGTATCCAAAAGTATTCGAGGAGTATAGCCAAACGAATAATCAGTTTGGTGATGTATCTGTAATCGATACACCTGAATTCCTGTATGGAATGCGACTTGGTGAAGAAATTGAAGTAGAGATTGAAAAAGGTAAAACATTGATGGTTAAGCTGGTGTCAATCGGTGAGCCACAATCGGATGCTACAAGGGTACTGTATTTTGAGATGAATGGCCAGCCGCGTGAAGTCATTATTGAAGACCTAAGCGTGGAGTCTGTTTCTATTCGCAAACAGAAGGCAGATCCTGCAAATGAGGCACATATTTCTGCGACGATGCCAGGAACAGTTCTAAAAGTAGCCGTTTCCAAAGGAGCCAAAGTGAAGAAGGGTGAGCACCTTCTCATCACTGAAGCTATGAAAATGGAAACAACGATTCAAGCGCCATTCGATGGCACGGTCAAAGATATTTATGTATCGGCCGGTGAATCAATTGCGACGGGCGATTTGCTAATTGAGTTGGAACATTAATAAATAACGAAAACCCTTGGAGCAAAAATTCCAAGGGCTTTTTGTTTATGGAGAGAGATAAGAAGGGTAGACAATAAAAAAGACTGCCTCTGAAAAGAAGGCAGCCCCATAAAATTATTTGCGTATTCTACTTCTTGAAACAAGTAGAATCATATACGTTAGCAAGCCAAATAATAATGTGATGAACAGTGAATGTAGCAAAGCAATATAAAGATTTAGCTTTGTTAGAACTACAAGCATACCTGTTGTTGCTTGAGTAGCAACAAGGATGAATGCAATGATCCAACCCCAATAGATAACACGCTGGTCTTTATAATTTCGGATAGCATGTATCATGATGATGGCGAGCCAGATAACGATAATTGCTGCAGCTACGCGGTGACCCATCTGTACCCACTCATACATGTTGCTTGGGAGTTCAAAAGAACCGTTGCGGCAAAGCGGCCAGTCCATACAAACAAGTCCGGAATCAGTATGGCGAACGAGTGCACCTGTATAGACGACAATGTAGGAATAAACTGAAACACCGATTGTATGCCATTTCAATCTCTTGCCTATGCGTAACTGATCTGCATCAAATTTCTGATCTACTTCAAAGATAAGAAGTGTTAATAACAGGACTGAGGCAAAAGAAATTAGTGAAATACCAAAGTGCAGCGCAAGGATGAAATCACCTTGTCCCCATAATACTTGGGCAGCTCCAATTAATGCTTGTAATACAAGAAAGAACACGGCCATAGAGGCTAAAAATTTTGTTTCACGAATATGTCCCATTGCCTTCCAAGACCAGACGGCTAATATGACAATAAATATACCGACGGACCCAGTGACGAGCCGATGTGAAAATTCAATGAGCACTTCAGCAGTAATTTCATCAGGAATCAGTTGTCCATTACAACCGGGCCAATGTCTACCGCACCCCATACCGCTATCGGTTTTTGTTACAAGAGCTCCACCAAGAAGGATTAATAACATACCAATTGTTGAAGCGACTGCAAACCATTTCAAATACTTATGATATCGCAAAAATAAGACACCTTCTTTATAATTGTTGGCCATCGTGTAAAAGGCACCTGCTTTTCTGATGATAACGAAAAGAGAGAGGAAAGACAATGACAAGCAATTAAAA
The DNA here is from genome assembly GCF_033485175.1 of Sporosarcina sp. YIM B06819. Classification (NCBI taxonomy): domain Bacteria; kingdom Bacillati; phylum Bacillota; class Bacilli; order Caryophanales; family Caryophanaceae; genus Sporosarcina; species Sporosarcina sp. YIM B06819. The sequence goes on from NZ_JAWLIQ010000010.1 coordinate 131,081, forward strand.
ATAGGTCGGTAGTCACCGTTTTCACAAATTGTTCATAAATAAGACGTTTTTACTTCACAAAAGGTATGTAGAAATGATTTACTATATATAGAGTATAGGAATACTTATGTAGATATTTGTGGAAGTAAGGTGAGAATCGGTTTTTGCTATGGAAAATGTACCTTAGTTTCGATATAGTTAGTTTTAGCAGTATTCACTAACACCTTTGAAAGGAGGGGAATTATGTCGAACGAACGAACAATTTCTACAGCCACTGATTCGACAATTGGAACGACATCAGTACTGAAAGATTTTCTAGCACTCATTAAAATCGGAATTGTCAATTCCAATATGATAACGACATTTACTGGGTTATTTTTAGCTTTCCAATTCACGGGTAGAAACTTTCTTCATCATATAGATTTACTGGTATTTGCCCTTGGAGGATCGGGATTGATTATTGCCGGTTCTGCCGCACTCAACAACTTGATTGATCGTGATATTGATCCAATCATGTCCAGAACGAAGGCTAGACCGACAGTTACTGGACGATTTAAGGCGCCTGCTGTGTGGACACTTGCCTTCACATTTATCGTTGCAGGTGAAATATTGTTGTATGCCGCATCACCAGCAGCTGCTTTTTGGGGGCTTGCAGGTATCTTCAGTTATGTTGTACTCTATTCGATGTGGTCGAAGCGTAGATACGTCAGTAACACCATTGTAGGAAGTATTTCAGGAGCTATTCCACCGCTAATCGGTTGGGCTGCTGTTGAACCAGCTCTAGGTGCAGGTGCATGGGCGTTATTTCTCATTATGTTCATTTGGCAACCGCCGCATTTTTATGCACTTGCGATGCGTCGGACAGAAGAGTACCGTGCAGCGAACATTCCGATGTTGCCTGTTGTAAAAGGTTTTGCAAGAACTAAAAAATCGATGTTGGTTTGGGTACTATTATTATTTCCGCTACCGTTTCTTCTTACGGAGCTTGGGATTGGTTTCCTAATACTTGCAACTGTATTGAACATCGGATGGCTCTATCTAGCACTAAGAGGGTTTAAAGCGAAAGAAGATTTAAAATGGGCGACGGCTATGTTCATCTATTCGCTAAATTACATGACCATCCTTTTTGTTGCGATGATTATTTTCTCGATTTTTGTCTAATACATTCGGAATTCTTTCTTTTGACAGGAATTCATATAGAGAGGTCAATAGTCCTCAAAGCAGAAAAACATTTTTTAGAAAGAGAGGTATCATTAAGCTATGATGAAAGGACTCAAAAAGTGGCGTCTCTTTTCTCTATTGGCAGCTCTTACCGTGTTCCTGGCAGGGTGTGGTCAAGAAGAGCTATCTACGCTTCTTCCGGCTGGTCAAGTCGGACAGGATCAATTTAATTTGTTGATGTTATCATCGGCAATCATGTTATTGGTAATCATTGTAGTTGTAATCATCTATGTCATTGCAATAGTCCGTTTTAGACGTTCAAAACTAGGTGAAGAACATATTCCTGAACAAGTTGAAGGGAGTCATACATTAGAATTAGTTTGGACGATTATTCCAATTCTTCTTATCCTACTTCTTGCTGTCCCAACAGTTTATTACACATATAAACTAGGTGATGTAGCAGCAATGGGGTCTGTAGATGAAGATGGGAATGCAGAAAATCTAGTTGTTGATGTAACGGCAAAACTTTACTGGTGGGAATTTGAATACCCAGATCTAGGAATCGTCACTGCACAGGAGCTTGTTGTGCCAATGGACGAAAAAGTATACTTTAACCTACTTGCTGCAGACGTGAAGCACTCATTCTGGATTCCGGCAGTTGGTGGAAAACTTGATACGAACGTTGAAAACGTTAATAAATTTTATTTAACATTTGAAAAAGATTCACAGAACCTAAAAGATGGCGTGTTCTACGGTAAATGTGCTGAGCTTTGTGGCCCTTCACATGCGCTGATGGACTTCAAAGTAAAAACAATGCCACGCGCCGACTTTGACAAGTGGGTAATTGCTATGCAAGCAACTGATAAACGTGTTGCGGATGCAGCTACTAGTCAAGGAGAACAACTATTCCAACAAAGCAGCTGTATTGGCTGTCACGCAACATCAGCTGTTGGTGAAACGGGAGCACAGGGACCTAACTTAGCGTCATTTGGTGACCGTAACCGCGTTGCTGGATTTATGGATCATGACAAAGAAAGCTTGAAAGAGTGGATTGTTGATCCACAGAAATACAAGCCTGGTAATAAGATGCCAGCATCTACTCACTTTACTGATCAAGAACTTGATGCTCTTGCTGAGTACTTGATGGGACTTTCAGTTGAAAAATAATTGCTAACATGATTTTGAAGGGGAGGTAAATAAATTGAGTTCAGTTGCTCAAAAAAGAGGTTTTGGCGCAACGTTGTGGGACTGGATGACGACAGTCGACCATAAGAAGATTGGTATCCTTTATCTCCTAGGTGGAGGATTCTTCTTCGTAATGGGCGGTATAGAAGCGATGATCATTCGGATCCAGCTTTTAAAGCCAAACAACGATTTTGTCAGTGCTGGTCTTTTTAACGAAATTATAACCATGCACGGAACGACAATGATTTTCCTTGCGGCCATGCCGATATTATTCGGATTTATGAATGCCATCATGCCACTCCAAATCGGAGCGCGTGACGTAGCTTTCCCATTCCTAAACTCATTAGGGTTTTGGATGTTCTTCTTCGGGGGCGTGTTCTTAAACGTATCTTGGTTATTCGGCCAAGTGCCTGATGCAGGTTGGACTTCTTATGCTTCACTGTCTATCGCATCTGAAGGACATGGTATCGATTTTTATGCAATAGGTCTTCAAATTGCCGGTGGAGGTACGTTAATGGGGGGAATTAACTTCCTTGTTACCATCATTAACATGCGTGCTCCGGGGATGACGTACATGCGTATGCCACTCTTTACATGGACTACGTTCGTAGCATCAGCGATGATTCTTTTCGCTTTCCCACCTCTTACAATCGGACTTTTCTTCCTGACATTCGATAGAATGTTTGGAGGTAACTTCTTTGATCATACGATGGGCGGAAACACGATTATCTGGGAGCATATTTTCTGGATATTCGGACACCCTGAAGTATATATTCTGATTTTACCGGCTTTCGGTATTTTCTCGGAGATCTTCTCGATCTTCTCACGTAAGCGTTTATTCGGTTATTCATCGATGGTATTCGCGACGGTGTTAATCGGATTCCTAGGGTTCATGGTTTGGGCTCACCATATGTTTACAGTGGGTCTTGGGCCAACAGCAAACGCAATTTTCGCAGTAGCAACAATGGCAATCGCTGTTCCGACTGGGGTTAAAATCTTTAACTGGTTACTGACAATTTGGGGCGGTAGTATTACTGTTACAACGCCAATGCTCTATGCACTTGGTTTTATACCATCATTCGTAATGGGTGGGGTAACAGGTGTTATGCAAGGTGCTGCGCCACTTGACTACCAATTACATGACTCGTACTTCATCGTAGCCCACTTCCACTACGTTATTGTTGGTGGGGTTGTGCTAGCTATTTTAGCGGCTGTACATCTATGGTGGCCAAAAATGTTCGGTACGATGTTGGATGAAAAATTAGGTAAAGTAACATTCTGGTTCTTCTTCATTGGCTTCCATATGACTTTCTTAATTCAACACTGGTTAGGATTCTGGGGAATGCCACGTCGTGTGTGGACATACATGGACGGTCAAGGCTGGAACTCAGCTAACTTGATCAGTTCTGTGGGTGCATTATTCATGGCGATTGGTGTCATCGTTCTTGTGCTTAACATTATTAAGACATCTGTTAAAAATGAGCGTGTTGGAAATGACCCATGGGGTGACGGTCGTACACTTGAATGGGCAATTTCATCACCACCACCTTTCTATAACTTTGCACAAACGCCGCTTGTACGTGGGCTTGATACGTTCTGGATTGAAAAACAAGAAGGAAATGCATCTGGACTTACACCAGCTGAACCTGTAATGGATATTCATATGCCACACGGTTCAATCATTCCATTCTTTATGACTGTGGGGATGTTCATCGCAGGATTTGGTGCGATGTTCCGTCTAGATTACTCATGGGGTCTACCACTTCTAATCTTCGGTCTTCTATGGACGTTCATAGCAATGTCACTTCGTTCTGTGAAGGACGACTTGGGTTACTATGTGAAGAAGGAAGACATTCTTAAGGATTTAAAACGTAAAGGGGGTCAAAACTAATGGATTTGAACAAAAAATTCACCCCTGAGACGTGGCCGGAAAATCCGGAAAAAGCAACTTTGGAAGCGAAGAATAAGTTTGTTGGTTTCTGGCTCTTCCTTGGTGGAGAGACTGTTCTATTCGCTACACTCTTTGCAACATATCTTGCATTGAAAAACAAAGGACCAAGTGGTTTTGAATTTACGACGCAAGGACTTTTTGAATTACCACTTGTATTAGTCATGACGATGCTTCTTCTTACATCTTCTTTGACAAGTGTTTATGCAATGTATCACTTGAAAAACTATGACTTCAAGAAAATGCAGCTATGGCTTGCCATTACCGCATTACTTGGACTTGGTTTCCTAATGCTTGAAGTGTATGAGTTTGTGCATTATGTTAGTCTTGGATTCACTTACGACAACAGTGCATTCAGTTCCTCGTTCTATACGCTTGTCGGGACTCACGGTTTCCACGTAGCCATCGGACTTGTCTGGATAACGCTACTTATTTTCCGTAACGCGAAGCGTGGTTTGAACTTGTATAACGCGCCGAAGTATTATACTTTTTCGCTGTACTGGCACTTTATTGACGTTGTTTGGGTATTCATCTTCACTGTAGTCTATTTGATGGGAGTGATAGGTTAATATGGCAGACATTCAAGTTTACAAAAAATCACCAGCTGAATTTGAGTTAGGACAGAGACGTGCAAAAAGCGCGATGCGTAATCAAATAATGATGTTCTCGCTTATGATTTTCTTGACGCTTATCTCGTTCACAATGGTTACTGCATACCAAGCAGATGTTGCAGGATTCTCGAAATTCTTCGTTATTCCAGCACTTCTACTGTTTGCGGTTGTCCAAATCGCTTTACAATTGTATTACTTCATGCATATGAATGAAAAAGGACATGGCATTCCTCAAATGTTTTTATACACGGGGCTAATGCTTGGACTTCTCATTCCGTTGACTTTTGTCACAATCGTATGGTGGTAAGCAACAGACGCAAGAGCCTGTAGAGATTTTATCTTCTACAGGCTTTTCCTGTTTTTTTAAAATTTTTTTAGCTGAAGCCATAAGATCAATTGAGAAGGCGTCCCTTAGTACTTTTCTAATAAAATGTCATAGTTCATTCATTGAGTTACGGTGTTATTCGTTTTATAATGAAGATAGACTTTATTGAAGGAGCGATGGCAATGATGCCTTTGAGCATATTTGGATTCCAAGCATTATGGAGTCCGTTATTTTTACTATTCATCGTACTTGGTATTGCATTATATTTATTACTTACGATAAAGATGCGTCATCGATTTGAAGGCTCAGAGCAGCTTACTCGGAATCAGCTAGTATTATTTTTAATTTCAATGGTATTACTTTATATTGTGAAAGGCTCACCTGTCGATTTAATGGGACATATCCTATTTACAATGCATATGGTGCAAATGGCACTACTATTACTGTTAGTTGCTCCATTATTCATTATGGGAATTCCTAACTGGATGTGGAAGAAAGTTTTTGATATTAAAAAACTGGCTCGTGTTCTTGATGTTTTTACAAAACCAGTAATTAGTATTATGTTATTTGTAGGTATGTTTTCGGTTTATCACATTCCTATTATTTTGGATAATGTAAAATTAAGTGCGCCATTACACACTATTTTTACCATTACGTTATTTATCGCGGCAATGTTATTTTGGTGGCCAGTTGTTAATACATTGAAGGGGCAACCACAACTTCATGGATTGAAAAAAATTGGCTATATTATTTTAAGTGCAATTTTAATCACTCCAGCCTGTTCACTAATCATCTTTGTGGACGTACCTGTTTATGAAACGTATCAAAGTGGAGAAGCATGGCTGAAAGCAATGGCACTTTGTGTGCCTGCTGGTACGCTAGCAGGGCTTTCTGGATTAGGTATTTCAGGTCCAGAGATGTTTACGAATATGTCTACATTGGCTGACCAACAACTAGGTGGAATTCTTATGAAGGTGATACAAGAAATCATTTATGTTGGTGTCCTCGGTAAAATTTTTATAAAGTGGTATAGAGATGAGCAAGAAAATGCAGATGAAATTACACAGAATGCTCTACTAGAGCGACAAAGATTGACGATGCATGAACACTAAGTACGTGTAAGAAAAGGGGAACGTAGCGAATGACTGTGCCATTATTGCCTACAATTAGTACATTATTGATTGTTCTATCTGCTATTTTTGTAGCAATTGGATGGAATCTTATCCGAAAAAAGAACATAGAAGCGCATAAGAAAATGATGTTTGCCGCGGCAGCTTCGGCCATTCTTTTTTTGATTATCTATTTGTCAAGAAGCATTTTTGTCGGTAATACGGCATTCGGTGGTCCGGATCATTTGAAAGTGTATTATATGACTTTTCTTATTTTCCATATCTGTCTTGCGACGACAGGTGCAGTACTAGGAGGAATAACAATCCACTCGGGGTTGAAGAATAACTTGGCTAAACACCGAAAAATCGGTCCCGTAGCAAGTGTTATTTGGTTTTTTACAGCGATTACGGGCGTTGCCGTCTATTTGCTTCTTTATGTTTTCTACAAGGGTGGAGAGACGACGTCGGTCTTCAGAGCAATCTTTGGGATTTAAAAAAACACGCAGTCACGTCTGTCGATTAACCATTTACTTGCATAAACTATAGGCAGTTAAGGTTTGAAACCATTATCTTCACTGTGATATTTCCGGTTCGCTTTCGGCAAAATTTTCGCGACATAATTACCAATGAGGAATTGCAGTTCATTCCTCCCTCAAGGAGCTAGTGTGGCTAGAAATGACTTCGTCATCTCTAGCCACACTTTTTCGGTAATCTTGTTATGAATAATTCCCAGTCGCGTAACTACAACATTCAAGTGAAAAATGCGGTTGCTTTGAAAGTAAAGAATAGCTGACTTTTTATTAAGAGATAAGTGCCCGAAGATGCAATTTCGGGCACTCTTGTACTTTGTGGAAAGTCACACTTCCAAAAATAAAAAAAGAAAAGACTATGGTGATAGCTTCAGCCAATCGAACAGCGTAGGGTTCGATTTGCCGTATTTCTGCGTTCTTTGCGGAAATTAAGGCATCTTTTCCACTGCTCTCAACGCTTCGCTTTTGTTCGAGCCGTTCTTTTTGGCGGCTTTTATCCAGTTAAGAGGCCCTCTATTCCCTCTTCCCAAAAAGTATTAGCACTTCGTGTGTCTATGTCTTTGGAGAGTGACGGATGAACAACCACCATACGATTAGAGAAAACATATATAGGGATGCGGCGAAGTCGCATCCCTATATATAAAATAGCACGGTAATGGTATAGAAATTGTTTTATCCAAAGCGAACCAAAGAAACTATACATGGAGTGCCTAGTATTTAATTAGATTCTAAAGTTCATTTTGATTATCCCTGCTTCACGGGCGGTTGTGAAGAGGATGACAATAAATGGACCGATGAATAATCCAAAAAATCCTAATAGCTTCAATCCGATAAACATCGTAACCAATGTTGGAAGTGGGGAAAGTCCGATTTGAGAGCCCATTACTTTTGGTTCAACAGTTCGTCGTATAATGAGCAGGATGATTGCGAGAATCGCCAGTTTCGTTGCAGTGGCTACATCTCCGCTAATGAATAGATAGCATGCCCAAGGTGCAAGAATGATGATGGAGCCAAGAATAGGAATAATGTCGATAATCCAAATGACAATTGACATGACAATCGCATATTTAGGGGTAATCAAAAGAAGTCCGACGAAAGTAACAGCTAGGACGATGAGGCTAACTAACAGTTGTGCTTTCAAGAAACCAAAGATGACAGAGTTGATTTTACTAATCATATAACGAACTTTTTCTGCGGTTGAAGTCGTTAAGTGTCTAAACAGCATTTTTTTTAGTTCGGGTAATTCGAGCATCAGCAAAAACAAAGCGACTAAAAAAACGATAAAGCTGACGAGAAAGTTTGGAATTTCTGTCATCAACGCAAGGACCCTGTCATAATTGAGTAAACTTAGAATGGATTCTCGCATGGATTCAAATATGTCTTTGAATTCTTTTCGGATAGGTTTAATAACTTCGTCAGGCAAAATGGAGGTATATTGAAATAGTTTACTTTGGCTATCTATCCAGAGGCCTGCTAGTGAATTTAAATAATCAGGTACGGCTTGCGTAACCTTCATAATCTTGCCAACTAATTGGGTAACGGTATAATAAAGGATGACAATGATACCTGTAAGAATAAAAATAAAAATAGAAGTGACCGCTATTTTCCGGTGCCATTTCCATTTATTTTCTACGAATCTAACAAGTGGCTCGATGAGTATGGCCATAAGAAGTGAGAAAATGAGGGGAATTGAAACAGGAATAATAAAGATTGAAGTGAAAATAGTGATAACCACGATTAATGTTAGGATAAAGTTTCGTTTAGTAAGCCATTTTGTCAAAGTTTATTCCCCCAAAGTATTCACTGCGTATTTAATTCAATTATACCCAATTTATAGATGTTTCATTAGCAGAGGGGAAAAAATAGAAAAAACCGGAGAACTATATGGTTTCCGGTTTTTCATCACACTATTATTTTTTTAGGTTATGAGGTAGTAGTTCAGCATATACAGCTTTTAAAGTTGCAACGCAGTCTTTGACAAGGCTTTCAGGGAAGTGTTCGCCTTCGCCGTATTCTACACCATGTGGATAGTAATGTTTACCGATGACAGGTTTTTTTAGGATCATATCTGCATGGCGTGAGTCAACGTTACCATCAATTGTGTAACTGAAGACACGTAAATAATATGTACCTTCTTTAATTACATATTTTTTATCGAATGTAGCTCTTTCGTAGTCCCACTGACCTCCGCGGATCAGATTGTGTTTCAGCATAATTTCATCAACAATTGCCAAATCGGCAACAATATTTTCGATGCCTGTATCTTCAATATACATAGTTCGTGTCCTCCTTATATATCGTTCAGCCAATTCCCTATACCTATTTATAATAGAACAAATCACCATTAGTTGCAATGACAACATTGTGTCATCATTTTTATATTGTAATGAATAAGACAATCCTCAACATTTTTGTCTACTTGACGAAGTATAATAATAAGGGATAATCATTTGTAGTATATGGTATAAGTGAATTGACTAAACTACCTATTTTTGAAAGCGGTGCAAAAATGAAAGTACTTTGGAAAATAGCGCTATTACTCGTTATTGTTCTTGCGTTTTTTTATATCACAGATGACCGGGTGAAGGAAAATAAACCGCTTGAATCACCAGTTAAGCATGGCACAGCTATACCAGTGCCTGGAAAAGGGGAAGGTTTGCCGATAGCACAAGCGAGACCCGAAGTTGGGATATCATTATTTGTTGGTCAATCAGTAGATAAGCTAATTGCCGAAATAGGCAAGCCAGACCGGATTGAGCCTTCGGATTATGGGTATGATTGGTGGATTTATACTGCTAATGCGCAATTTATGGTGGGTGTAAAGGATGATGTAGTAAATCAAATCTACACAGCAGATGTATCCGCTGATGTTGCTCCTTTTACAATTGGGCAGCTGGCACAAGATATTTATCGCTTTACGATTGTGGAAACAGAAGTGGCGGCACAGGTAGATGACAGCATCTACACGTTTACGTTGAATGGGGATGATGCGAAAACACGATTGCTGATCGAATATGAGGGGGTCTATGCGCAGTTGTATATTGACAGTGTTGATGAAGTACTGGAAGCGGTGCGTTTTATCAATCCTGTCACACTTGTTCTGCATCAACCTTATGATATGTCTTATATGGGGGAAATCGTTAGTCCGCATCACCCTTCATCCACGATGCAAATCGAGGTGGACCGGGCGGTGGAGCGTCAAATTTTCGAATTAACGAATGTCTATCGCAAGAAACATGGAGTGGACGAAGTGTTTAGCGATTATCACTTGGGCGAGGTAGCGCGTAAACATAGTGAAGATATGGTGCGGGAAAATTATTTTTCACATGAATCGCCTGTGACTGGTAATCTAGCGGATCGTTTAAAAGAGGCGAAAATTGAACATCGAAAAGCCGGAGAAAATATTGCCTCTAATTATGTAGATGCGATAGAGGCCGTCCACGGGTGGCTTAATTCCCCCGCACACCGCAATGTTCTACTCGATAAGGATTTTACACATCTTGGTACAGGCGCATATGGCAAGTTTTATACACAAAATTTTGTGCGTTTATTGGTAGAAGAACAAGGGCAGCGATAATATCGCTGCCTAAGGCAAAATCCATGTACCGGACTCTGAACTGGCGATACCTCGTATATAAAGAGGTGTCGCTGTTTTTATAGCATGAAGTGCTGCGCGTTTCTGGATAATCGGTCTGTCGCAGTCGAGCAGAACGAGGAATTCGTCCAATTTTAACACATCCAGCTTGCTATAATTTTCGGCTTCATGCGGATCATGTGTCATGACGCCAGGTACATCTTTGAAAAACTCGACATGTGATGCCTGAAGTGCACCTGCTAACGCGATGGCTGTTAAGTCACTACCACCCCTTCCAAGCGTCATCACATGACCGTCTTTATCTATTCCTTGAAAACCTGGAATGATGACACAGTGTGTCAGTTTAAGACTTTCAATAATCGATGTAGTATCAATATGACTAATGGACCCGTCACCGAAATCTCCAGTCGTCCAAATCCCGGCTTTGACGCCGTGGAGGATGGTATTTGAAACACCCTCACGTGCTAATTCTGCAGATAATACAGCTGCTGCAATTAATTCTCCACAAGAGGCCACTAGGTCACTCGCCGCCGTAGAGGATGAGAAGGCATCTGTGAGTTGGAGAAGGCTGTCCGTTGAATAAGGATCACCGTAGCGCCCGATTGCGGAAACAACAACGACAACCTTGTCGAATTCATGTATTCCTTCCTTTATATGGTTAATGCAAATCATTCTCATTGCTTCATTTTTCATCGCAACTCCACCGAATTTCTGGATAATCATCAAGGCTCCCAACTTTCTTCGTGTCGTTCATTGCGCTTTCTTCATACGATAAAGTATGTTCGCTCTCAATATATTCGCTGTCGCAGAAAATGTTCGGGAAGGGGAGAGTGGTGCTGCTTTTAACGGAGCTTTTAAAAGACTGGCCTTGCACAGTTAGTGGAGGCGGAATTAGAACTTCAGTCACGGGGATTACTGAGAATTCTTCAAGGGTACAGAAAGGGTTTGTCTTTGTAGCAAGGAAGGGCGGGCGGAATGACGGAACGATTTATATTCAACAAGCGATTGATCAAGGGGCAGTTGCAATTGTTGTGGATCGAACAGATTTGATTTCGCTTCCGGACGATATAACTGTTGTTATTGTACCGGATTGCAAATTATTCATAGCCCATGCGTGTGCTCGGTTTGCCGGATACCCTGCTAGGCGAATGAAAGTGATTGCGGTGACTGGAACGAATGGCAAGACAACGGTGACCCATTTTATCGGTCAATTATTGCAGAGTTTAGGCAATCGACCAGTTGTCATCGGCACAACAGGAATTTTTATCGATGGTGTTAAAATAGATTATGACAGCCCGCAAATGACAACATTACCCGCTGAATATCTTCATCCTTTATTGCAAAAATGTGAGGGGATGGGGGTTACGCATGTTGTCCTTGAAGCTTCCTCTCTTGGATTGGCTTCAAGACGTTTAGATTACTGTGAAATTGATATCGGTATCTTGTTAAATATTGGAACAGACCATTATGAAGAGCATGGTGGGAAGCTTGCTTATATTCTAGCGAAAAAGCGATTAAGTCAGATGGTGACAATGATGGTTGTCAACGGGGAAGATGAACAATGTGTGCAAATGGTTCAAGATACAACTACCCCGGTTGTTTATTTTGGTATGAATCCGTTAGCGGGTGTCCCTGTGTCAGACCTGGAAAAGAACTTTGTGATTCCAGGCCACTACAATCGTATGAATGCATTAGCGGCAATGAGTGCGCTTGTTGTCCTTGGGTATAGTTTGGATGATGTCATGCAATACTGCGGTCAATTGCAGCTTCCAGAGGGAAGATTGCAGCAATTGGAGCGGGACGGTGTGAAGGTGTATATCGATTATGCACACACACCTGATGCACTTCAAGCGGTGTTGTGCACGCTTTCCACTTGCTGTTATGGTAAATTGATAACGGTCTTTGGATGCGGCGGTAATCGGGATAAAGGGAAAAGGGCGGAGATGGGAGAACTGGCAGTCCTCTATTCGTCCAATGTGATTGTGACATCAGATAATCCAAGAAACGAGGATCCTCTGGCGATTATTGGGGATATCTTGGAAGGGTTTGGTGGAGACTGTTCGGCCGTCGAAGTAATACTGGATCGAAAAAATGCGATACGTAAGGCGGTTTTCAGTGCAGCTCCGGGAGACAGTGTGCTCATTGCTGGAAAAGGTCACGAAAAAACACAACAAACAGCAGACGGTATACTGCCATTCTCTGATTTTGAAGTGGCGAAGCGAGCACTTTTCGAGAAAACATTTTTAGATTTCAAGTGAAATAAATCATCAGTAGGTGCATGTAGACACTCTCATCTGGTATGATAAGTGATGATGGGAGAGGATCATTATATGATGATGACCGGCGAGTGGATGACCATCATCGAGCAGGCTGAAGAACTGGCAGATATGTTGCTGACTTCAGAAGTGGTCGCAGAGTACCGCAAGGCTTATGATGCTGTCTATACAGACGCTGTACTAGTTGCAGAGATTAAGGCGTTTACAGCTATGAAAGAACGATATGAGGAAGTTCAACGATTCGGAAGATATCATCCGGATTATAATATAGTCATGAAAAGCATTCGCGTTCAAAAACGTGATCTCGATATGAATGAGCAGGTTGCTGCACTCCGATTAGCTGAAAATGACGTTCAATATCTATTTGATCAAATTGGTTCAATTGTAGCCAAATCCGTATCAGATGCGGTGAAAGTACCAGCTGAAAGTATGTTCTCTACGGGGTCATCTTGCGGCGATGGTTGCGGTACAGGTGGAGGCTGTTCGTGTTCTGCTTAACAATAAACCACATTGTTTTTTGTGTTTTATTACTTTGGAACGCATTGAATTGAATGACTGCTGTACAATGACCGTGTTATAAGTAGGGAGGAAAGCGACTACGTCGCATTCCTCCCTACTTTTTTCGGTAATCGTTTGGCTGTCGTTCATCCGTCGCTCTCCAAAGGAAATGCGACACAAAGTGATAATGCTTTTTGGGAATAAGGGAATAGAGCAATTCTAACTACGTAAAAGTGGCCAAAGATACAATTTTGGCCGCTGTCGTTTTCATTAATGGTTTTTTCATTGTTATTTAAGGAAATGTTTATTACAGCCAATGAAATGTACAATTCTTGACATACATTTCATCACGGAATGATAAACCGTTTACAATTTTAAACCTTTTAGATGACCAATAGATAAAAGGTCAAACTTTTTTAAATAAAAAATGTTATAACTATTATATATTTCTGATTGATCTTAATAAATAAATTACCGCAAACGGGCCATTATGTGGCATAGAGCTATAATAATAAAGTGGTGCAATGCGACTATATGAATGACTATTATCAAGGAGAACGGATTCAAAATCAATTGGAGCATTAAGTTCTAGGATTTCCAGGATGTATTAAGATTTATTTGCTAATTCCACTTTTCAAAAGTTGAATTAATTACATTAAACATCCTTAACTATGTTTGAAGGTGGTATTTCTTTGGTGGAGTTAAGAAAAATTAATGGGGACAATTATGAAGAATGTTTAAACTTGCATACAACTGATACCAATGTGGACTTTGTAGACCCTGTAGCGTGGTCTTTAGCCGAAGCGTGGGTGCTTTATGATGATTCACGCCCCTTTGCAATTTATGCCGATAATGCGATGGTGGGCTTTGTTTTAATGTATATTGGCGAAAATAACCCTCAAATCATAAATTTTATGATAGATAGCCGTTTTCAAAAAAGAGGCTATGGATCAGCAGCGGCTAGGCTTTGTGTTGAATATTTGTGTAAAGAATACAATGCAAGTAGGATTTCCTTACCAGTTAATCTAGAAAATATAACCGCACAAAAATTTTGGAGCAACATAGGCTTTGAAATAACAGACGATATGGAGGATGGTTATCTTTATATGCGGTTGTACATACCAGAAAAATATGTCTGAACATATGAAAATGGAACCCATTTCCATAAACGGGCGCGATTGTTGTAGATTATAATCCAAATTGCTCTCTGGAAATACGGATAGATTAGGCTTTTCCCCCACTTCTAATCAAGTGTAACTTTTTATTAACTTTACGAGAATTTAAGAAGCAAATACTATGTTCAACGTGCTAAAGTTCCCGAAATTTCATCTTCGGGAACTTACTCACTATACACAAAGAAATCTGTTCCTTTCTTCCCAAGAAACAGTATTTATCACTTGGTCATTGTAGGTACGCGACAGGCAATGATGTACAACAAGATGACCGAAAAAGATGTGTCTAGAAATGACGAAGTCATTTCTAGACACATCTTTCCCACGTTTATTCTGTCGTCCATCAATTGCCGAAAGCGAACCGGAAATGATCCAGTGAAAAAGGTTGCCTGTATATCGACTAATTCGATACACAGGCAACCTTCTTTTATTTACTCACCGATATGCTCTTGAATAATTTCCATGACTACAGTGGGTCGATCTGTGATGAAACCGCTTGCTCCAATGGATAGCAGTTTGACGAATGAATCTTTGTCTGTAACATCTTCAAAGTAAACGGCAACGTTCAATTGTTTAAGGAACTGGATAAAACCTTCAGTACCAAGTGGGAATACACCTAGCTTTTCTGGAATTCTAAACAAATCGGCATGCGGACTATAAAGATGGCCCAATTTACTTGTGAAGGCGGCATAGGCTTTTTTCACTTCACCATCACCTGCACCAGTGGCAACGCGATTTTGAGAATACAAGTTGAACCTGTCTGTCTGTTCATCATAAGCGCTAGTCACGGCGACACGATTCTCAGCTTCGAGTTCATCTAGTAGTCTCCAAAGTTTTGAAGGCATTAAACTGCCTTCATACGTATCCGGCGAATCTTTCAGATTGATGGCAATGAACATATGAGGAAACGTTTGTAATAGTTCGCGTAGGGAAAGGATAACCTCACCTTGTCCGCGATAAGGAAAGTGCCCAGCATTATCTTCAAATCGATAGCCTGCATCCGCCTTTTTCAATTCACTTAGTGTGTAATCGGCAACTCTTCCAGAGAAATCCGTTGTTCGATCAGTAAATTCGTCATGAAAGACAATAATTTCTTCGTCTTTCGTTAATCGGATATCGACTGCAAATCCATGTACACCGAGTTCGGCCGATTGTGAAAATGCAGCTTGTGTGTTCTCGGGTGCTTCGGAATGACCACCTCGATGAGCTAGAATGACTGGTTTGTTGAAATCGAGTGCTTTTTTTATTTCACGCGGAATTGGTTTCGCAACGACTTTAGAAGCTGCCCATGCAGCAACCCCCGCTGCACCTACGGTAAGGGCCACTTTAGTTTTTCTACCCATGAAAGGATCCTCCTCGTTTGCATATGCTTTTTTTTATTATAAGGCAAAAGAATGGTGCTGTCAGCAAGTGTGACAGGATATGGTGAACTTATTGCCTAGCTTCGCATTCCTATGGTATTGTATGGGATAAGGAAAGAGGGGAAATCTATGGTTGAACGTCAAGGAATTATCGTCTATCTTCAACATTTGAAACAGGCAAAATCATTTCGGAAATATGGTCATGTTCATTATATATCACGTAAAATGAAGTACGTCATCCTTTATTGCAATAAGGAGGATGCCGATATGGTTATGAGTAAAATAGAACGTCTTCCTTCCGTGAAAAAAGTGTTGCCGTCCTATCGACCATACGTTAAAACAGAATATGAAAATGCAAAACCAGATAAGGCAAAAGAATATGACTATAAGGCTGGGTTATAAGATCTATTTTAGTGGTGGGAGCAGGTTGTTGAGACGAAGGATGCCTGTCACATACTGAAAGAATAGATTGCGTTCAGCGAATTCAGAGGAATGTTTCAATTCGATGTACACAGGTGTGCTACCGGCCTTGTCGGCAGCTTCTTCAAATAGCAGTCTGCGCTTCGATTTTTGGTCGCCTTGCTGGATAATCCCTTCTCTGCAAATATACACGGGCATGAAAAAACCAGTATTTGCAGGCTTGAAGGCTACTGCAAGTGATAGTGCGTAGCCCGATGGTGTTGGCGCGGCTAGAATGAATGACTGATGCAAACGGCTGCTATTTGTCTGGATGAGCTCACATAATTCGTAAACATCTCCAAAGCCTTCACCGAGTTCTATAAATTGTTGGTTTAATATCATACATAACACTACCTTTCTACATTACGTCAATTATAACACGCATTGAGGTGTATATCTTGAAATTTATCGGACGGACGGTTGTCCTGCTACTTATTGTCAACATACTGCTTGTGTACATGCACTATAAACAGGCAGGGGATGTTGTTGCCAAAGAGCCTAAAAAACTAACCTATCAACAGGAAATTGAAGTGATGAACCGTGCGGATGCCTTGTATGTCCGTCATCATTTTAGTGGTTTGTCCGAAGGGCGTCATGAAATTGTATGGCCGGAAGCAAGCATTGAACGTTCATGTTATCCTGCAGATACGAGTTCGTGCGAACGATTGGATGATAATTTGACTGCTTTTTTAGATGGTAGCCATGAACAACAATCTATTTCATATAAAATACCTAAAAATGGGCCTATGGGACAAGCAATGTTATTCAAAGAACCGTTTGCTAAGCTACATGGCACTTCAGCAACGTCGACATTATTCCATTTGACTGACGAAATAGGTAGCGGTGGGATGTGGGTAAACGGATTGAAGCAAGTCGGTACTAAAAAAATGGATTTGATTGATTATACGTTTTTCCGAGGTTCAGGAGAGATTAAGGATCTTTATTGGCAGGAAAATCGTTTACCACTCCTTTATGAAGGAAAGCAGCTTGCTGTTTATGGAGCAAAGGGGAATGCCGAGCAGTTTGATGCCGTGAATGAAGCCCTTGGAGTGATTGGAGCTGATCATTCGGCAATCGTCATTGATCATACAAATCTGGCTGTCCATTCACAGCGATTTATCGTTTCAGAAAATGAAGATGTCGAGAAAGTGTCCAATCAATTTTTAACGTCCGCTATGTCTGCCCGCTTTTCAATTCCACCACAGCAACGTCTACTTGCTGAAATAATGGCTTCCATTTTAGGGGATAAAGCCACGGGTCCAAAGCAATCACGGCTGGCCTATGACAAACTTACGACGGCTCTTACGCCTGAAGAACTTGAAAGTCTGAAAGAATTGGTGACGAGTAAGTCAGGACAGGAAATAAGTGCCGCTATTTTGGATGATATGATTCGGGAAGTCACGGGTTTTAAGACTGCTTATTTCAAAACAGTGATGCAAAAAGAAACAGCACACCATCCATTTCTTTTTGGAGATACCAGGGAAGTCACGGTAGATGGTGTGAGTCAAGCGCATATCGATGTCATTTGGAAAGATGGAAAAACGCTTTATCCTGCAAAGGCTATTTTAAGTCTAACGGGCTATTCTGTCACAACAAACGAACGATCGATTTATATTGAAAGTGCGAATAGACAGTTTAGATTTCCGAGAAAAGAGCTGTTTTATGTGTATAATGAACGGAAATTTGATGTGATGACAACGCCGTTTGAGGTGTTAGCAGGCGATATTTACTTTGAAGAAAATCGGTTTAAGCGACTATTCCTATTAACAATCGATAAGACGGTAGATACGATTGATATCGCCAATTTGTCGACGGTACTAGAGGGGGTTGAGCAGTGAGAGTTGTTGCAGGATCAAGGAAAGGTATTCCATTGAAATCGTTAGCGGGCACGGATACGCGTCCAACATCTGACAAAGTGAAAGAATCAATCTTCAATCGGATTGGGCCTTATTTTGATGGAGGAGTGTCGGTTGAATTGTTTGGCGGTAGTGGCTCATTGTCTTTGGAGGCGTTATCGCGTGGAGTCGATGAGGCATTTATTTTCGAGAAAAATGTTAAGGCATGTGCCGTCATTCAGGCCAATGCAGAAAAATGCAACTTTACGGAACAACTACACATTCAGCGGGCAGATGCCCGGAATGCGGTTAGGGTTTTACAAGCAGCCGCAAAACAAGCCAAACTGTTGTTCATCGATCCTCCTTATGCTGAAACGGCATTTTATGAACTAGCAGGAGATTTCGTTGAAGCAGATTTACTGACGGACAATGCGGCTATTATTTGTGAGCATGACAAGAAATTGGTATTACCAGAGTCATATGGCTCGTATCACAAAATTAAAAGTTCAGTGTATGGGAATAGCGCTGTATCTATTTATGAGAAATGAGGTTTCACTATTGTCTAAAATTGCGGTTGTGCCAGGAAGTTTCGATCCATTAACAAATGGACACCTTGATATTATCAAGCGGGCGGCACGAGTTTTTGACGAAGTTAATGTTGTCGTGATGAATAATTCGGCGAAAAATTCACTGTTCACTGCTGAAGAACGCATTGAATTGATTCGTGTTGTCACTGCTAATATCCCGAATGTGCATGTCGATGCTTCTGCTGGGTTGATGATTGATTATGCGAAAAGTGTTGGAGCAACCGCAGTTGTTCGCGGTTTGCGGGCGGTTACAGACTTTGAATACGAAATGCAAATTACGTCGATGAACCGCGTGTTAGATGAAAGCATCGAAACGTTTTTTATCATGACGAACAATCAATATTCATTTCTTAGCTCAAGCATTGTTAAGGAAGTGGCAAAGTATGGCGGTGCCATTTCTGAACTTGTGCCGAAGCAAGTGGAAGAAGCATTGAAAATGAAATTTGAAGTGTGAGAAATGGTTATGGTGAAAATTGTTTTTCGCCATAACCCTTTTTTTATCTTTATTCAGCAGAAGACTCCCACACTATGGGTAGAGGTTGATTGTGGTTTTATTCCCTGCTCAATAGGTGTTCAAAGGCTTGCTGAACAAAGATAAAGCCTCCGGCGGATGTCACAGATTTTGAAAGGAGTTAAGGGAAGGCAGTCTAAGTTCGCGACGTCCTGTCGCAACGACTGCATAACCTGCTTCGTGCAGGCCTCAAGCTCGATTCAAAATCTGGACGCAATTACGCCGAGGCGTAATTGATTTATAAAATTAAAAAAAAGATGATGGGAACCAAAATGACGCTCCATATTCGCCCGATTACATACGGGAGCATGGGGATGTTACAGGTTTTTGCGATGATAAAAACTTGCATATGGATACTGAGCCCGTTGAGGGAAATAATTGCGGCGATTAGAAAAGGAAATATGGCTAGACCATAGAAATGGTCAGTTGCCGATTTAACGCCTGATGTCATCTCCAAAAAAGATAAGGCAAACGTTTTTGCGATGCCTGTATCAACTGAAAACGCGGCTGTTCCAATTGTCGACAGCACCGTTCCGAGTGAGGAAAAGAAAATAACAGTTGTTGCGACAAGAATGATGATAGTTGAACTTTCTTTAATCGCGTCAAGCAGCGGTATTCCACCATCTTTTTTTAGCGGTTGTATGGGCTGGATAGCGGTGTCATTTGTGCGGAGAAGCAATAACAAGGCGACCAAAAAAAATAATATATTGGCGATATGGATGGCTGTAAGTAATTTCCAACCTGCACTGACGTTACCAAAAAGTTCAGTGCCGACGAAACCGATAATGAACATAGGTCCGGGTGCATGACATGCGGCGAGCAGTAAGCTACTTTGATGCCGTGATAATTCACCGTTTTTCATCATTTCCGTCACGGTGACGGCTCCGACAGGGAATCCACCGAATGATCCAAGTACGTAGGCTTTTATGTAGCGACGCCATTTAGAAACTTTCTGCGTACGAACGGGCATTTTTAACAGCCATTGTGTCAAAATGATATAAGGAAGTAGATAGGGGAGTAATGCATGCACAAACAGTTGTGCACCAGCTACTGCACCGTCGTGCGCGGTGCCAGGTTGCCAAATGAATAGAATGATTAGCCCCCAAATGACGGCAATATTTACGGTATTCGTAAGATGTGCATGCATTCCTTTTTCCACGCACCTCGCTCCTTTCGATTTCAGATAGAACTGGTAGTATATTTTTGTCAGCCTTTTTATTCGATGCTACACTTATATATATGTCAAGAATGTACAGGCTATTAACGGAGGTGCACTAAAAATGAGAAAGAAAAGACTTGGCTTGATAGGTGTAGTGCTTGTCATTTTGGCGATTATACTTGTTTACCCACTAGATACTTATGTATCGCAACCAGGTGGAGCGTATAGCTTGGAGCCACTTGTTGAAGTGGAGAATGGGGATCGCGATGATCGCGGGACGTTCAGCCTCCTAACGATTTCTGTTGCCAAGGCCACACCATTTTCTTATACTTGGGCAAAGTTTTCGGATAAAAAGAAAATCCTGCCTGCTAATAAAGTAAGAAGAGACGGGGAAGATGATAAGGAATACAATATTCGCCAGAAGAAAATGATGACCGGTTCACAATACAATGCAATTACTGTCGCTTTTAATAAGGCGGGATTGCCAGTTGACGTTAAGTTTGATGGCATTTTCGTCATGTTAGTTGTTGAAGGAGGAGCGTCTCAAGGTATATTGGAAGCGGGAGATAAAATTCGGGCGATTGACGGTGTTCATCTTGAACAATCTGGGCAGTTCTATTCGCTTATCGGTGCAAAGAAACTGGGCGACGAAGTGCAGTTATCAGTAGAAAGAGACGATAAGCTACGGGACGTCACTATTGTTTTGAAAGAAATTCCAGATAGTGAAGGGCGTGTGGGGCTTGGCGTCCAATTTCAAGAGGATCTAGAATTGACAACTGATCCTAAAGTGGATTTCCAAACATCTAATATTGGAGGGCCATCCGCGGGACTGATGTTCACACTTGAGATTATGAACCAGCTACTCGATGAAGACCTGACAAAAGGCTATAACATCGCTGGAACGGGAGAAATGTTGGAGGATGGGACTGTGGGACGTATTGGTGGGGCTGATTTTAAAGTGATAGCCGCAGATCGAAAAGACGTAGAAATATTCTTTGCGCCTGCTGATGATTTGCCGGAAGAAGTGAAAGCTGCCAATCCAGGAATCCTAACAAATTATGAAGAGGCAGTAAAAATGGCAGAAAAAATTGGCACGAAGATGAAAATCGTGCCAGTGAAAACGATTGATGATGCACTAGATTATTTAGCATCATTGGAAGAAAAGTAAGGCATTTTCAAGTCATTATAATTGGACTTGTATTGTAATCTAGACCGATGCGGCAATGGGAAGTCACGTTGCCGATACCGAGTGCATACATGTCTGTTGCATGGATATCTAGGTTTAATGATGGATTTGATAAGGCGGCTGCTTTGCTAACAAGAGGCAGCTTTAGCCTTTTTTTATGTTCATTCAAATAAAGTCTTCCTGTTTGTGTCATCCCAAGTAACCGTAGGTAAGAAGGATCTGTCATCTCACTACGCATAGCGTATGTGAAGCCTGTAAAAATATGTGTTAGCATGCGTTGAATGCGTGTCCATGTATACCTTTTAGATTTTACCGCAGTCATGAAGCCTTCAAAAGTCCCGTGAGTGGCCGCTGCACGGTACAGCAAGTTCTCGATGCCTTCTGAGATGTCAGCAATCGTTCTGAGGCGTTCAGGCCCCTCTCGCAGGATTGTGAAGCGCAGCTGGGGGTAAAACGATGCCCAGTTGCCAAATGATTGCTGTGTGGACTGCCAGTCAATAAGGGCATCCCGTGTCGAGTCTGGGATGAAGTCTGTCACTGTCGACAGGGCATCGGATTCAAAAAATGCCTTTCTAATGCCAGTTGCACTAGCGATTTGATTGCCGGAAATGGCATCATCATGATACTGCGCCACAATACGTGGAATGGTTGTCGCAGTCATGGTTGACTGAATAGCGAGAGCTGATTCCATGTAATGAAAGCCTAATATATTATTGGGTTTTGATAAATCTGCAAGCGTGCCTTTCATCGCAGAACATTGAGCAGCCTCTATATAGGCTGCGTTTAAAGCTTTTGGATAACTGATTCCCTGGCTGACGGCCTCTTGTACAGTTTGTTCGTAACGAGTACCGGCTCGCTGGATGAGCTGGAGGCTTCTTTCAAGCGGCTCAATTTCACCATCTTCACTGCCGAAGCAAAAAGCACTGCACTGTGCGGCGTCTAATAGCCGGATAGCGCCTTTGGCGAAGATTGGAGCAGTAGCGGTGGCAAATGCGTAAGGAAGCTCAAAAACGATGTCAACGCCATTAGACAGCGCCATTTTAGTTCGTGACCATTTATCAACAAATGCGGGTTCACCCCGTTGCAGAAAATTCCCGCTCATGACGGCAATGACAACGTCTGCTCCAGTTAACTCTTTTGCTTGTGCGGCATGGTAGGCATGTCCGTTATGGAACGGATTATATTCAACAACAATCCCTGTGGCTTTCAAAGTTGTCACTCCTTTGCTACAATGTATTGTAATTATACCTATGCGGTTGATGAAGTGACAAGAAAATATCTTGACATCCCTTTTCACCCATTATATAATCAACATTGTTGTCTTGAGGTGATAGACATGAAATGGTCAATCCATCAATTACAGAAATACAGGCAAGGTGCGATGCCGCTTGACGAAGCTGTCGACCTTGAATCCGTTAAAATACGGAATCCGGAAATCCGGAATATTACGCCTGTCCGCGTGACCGGAAGTTGTACAATCGGTTCTAAGAAATTGACCTGCCGATTCCGGCTTGAAGGTACAATGACATTGCCTTGTTCCCGTACATGGGAAGACGTCGAAATGCCATTTTTAATCGAAGCTGATGAACAGTTTAGCTGGGATGAAGAAGTGCTGGCGACAGACGATGAAATCCATCCTGTTGTGGGAGAAGTCATCGATCCGACCCCTGTCTTTGAGGAGCTCGTCCTCCTTGAAGTGCCGTTACAAATATTCAGCGATAACGCCGATGACATGCAACAGGCTAAAGGACAAGGCTGGTCATATACTACCGACGAGGCGTACGACGCCAAACTCCGTGAGGATATGGCAACGAAAGTGGATCCGAGACTTGCCGGTTTGGCAAAATTCTTTGAATCCAAGGACGAATAAGGCGAACGTAAGGAGGTGCCCCAGATGGCTGTACCAAAAAGAAGAACATCCAAAACAGTTAAAAACAAGCGCCGTACGCATTATAAATTGCAAGTACCGGGAATGACTACTTGTACTAACTGTGGCGAAATCAAATTGGCTCACCGCATTTGTAAATCATGCGGTCAATACAAAGGAAAAGAAGTAATAGGTGAATAAGTAAGATTTGCCTATGAAGGCTACCGTGAGACCATGGCTCACGGTAGCCTTTTTCTGTACATAAAAAGGCTGGATTGCAATTAGAATCGTGGAGTTGCAATTAGAAATGCCGAGTTGCAATTAAAACTGGAAAGTTGCAATTAGGATCTCAGAGTTGAAATTACGGGTTATTATTGGGCAATTAGAGCTGTGTTTGTTCGTTTCGTTGTATAATATCTGCATATTCAACTATTCTTAATAGAAATATGGGGGAATGGACAATGTCTTACACTATTCATATTGACAATGGTATCGCTACGTTTACGATTGATCGACCGGAAATGCGCAACGCGGTCAATCATGCTGTCATTGAAGGACTAGAACAATTTCTAAATCAAATTGAGGACAATTTAGACGTCTCTTTTGCTGTTATAACGGGCGCGGGTGACCGAGCATTTTGTTCGGGAGGGGACTTAGCTGAATTTCATGGTTTTCGCACGGCTGATGAAGCATTTCCGATGTTAAGCAAAATGGCTGGTTTGTTGTATCGAGTGGCCACACTACCAATGCCTGTGATCGCTGTTGTCAATGGCGCAGCTGTCGGTGGGGGCTGTGAAATCGCCACGGCATGTGACTACCGGCTTGTTTCATCCAATACGAAAGCGGGGTTCATCCAGGGGACATTAGCAATTACAACGGGATGGGGCGGCGCAACGCTGCTATTTGAAAAAGACGGTAAGCATGATCGAGTATTCCGCTTGCTATCAGAAGCCGAAATACATACCGCAGATCAGTTGTTGGCTATGGGTTGGGCGACGGAACTCTACGAAGGTAGCGCAGAACAGGGCTTGAAGAATTTCCTGGCAAAAATGACTAAGGTTCATTCATCCGTTCACCGTGCTTATAAGACGGTAGCCATTCGGAAATGGACGGCTGATTTCATGCGCGATCGTATGCTTGAAGAAGCGCGTCAATGTTCTCTCCTTTGGGAAAGTGAAGCGCACCATGAGGTGGTAGACCGATTTTTATCGAAAAAATAATTAGACGACCGTTTTGCAAAGTGGGGATTAACTTGCGAGACGGTTTTTTCTATTGGGGAGTCAGGCGAAGTCGTCGGTAAATCTGAAAAGTCGTTCGTAAATCATTAAAGTCATGTTTTCGAAGTCCTTCGAAAACATGTTTTTTTCGGACAAAGGCTTGAAAACGGTTTCATTTATCGTTTACACTAAAGAAGGAAGGGAAGTTCACGTTCATAAGGGGGATGATTATGCATAAAGTATTGATTGCGAATCGTGGGGAGATCGCTCTTAGAATCATCAAAACTTGTCAGCGTCTTGGCATTCGAACGGTCGCCATCTATTCGGAAGTGGATGTCGATATGCCATTCGTGAAGGAAGCAGATGAGGCATTTTTGCTAGGACCTGCACAAGTTCAACAATCCTATTTAAAAGCGGACGATATAATCGATATTGCGATTCGAGCAGGGGTGGATGCGATTCATCCTGGCTACGGGCTGCTGTCGGAAAATGCGGACTTTGTACGTAAAGTCCAGCAGGTAGGTATGACATTCATCGGACCTGATGCAGATACCATCGACAAAATGGGGGATAAAATCGGTTCGCGTGTGACGATGCAAGCGGCTGGGGTGCCGGTCGTTCCGGGAACTGATGAAGGAATTAGCTCTTTGGAGGAAGCTATACAAGCGGCGGTGGATATAGGCTATCCAGTCATGTTGAAAGCAAGTGCAGGTGGCGGAGGGATTGGCATGATTCGTTGTGATGATGAGCAAGCGCTCAGTCAACATTTCCAGTCCGTCAAAACCCGTGCCAAAGCGTACTTTGGTGATGATGTTGTGTTCCTTGAAAAGTTCATCGCCAACGCTCGTCATATTGAAGTGCAAATATTTGGCGACCATCATGGAAATGTTGTCCACTTATTCGAGCGCAATTGTTCTGTGCAGCGTCGCAACCAGAAAGTGATAGAGGAATCCCCTTCGCCGCGCTTGCCAGAGGAAACAAGAATTCGTCTATTTCAAGCGGCAGTCGATGCAGCGACTGCGGTTGGCTATAAAAATGCCGGGACAGTCGAATTCATTGTCGATGACAACAATCACATATACTTTCTTGAAATGAATACAAGGCTTCAAGTTGAACATCCGGTGACAGAGCAAGTAACGGGCTACGACCTTGTTGAGTGGCAAATTGAAGTCGCCAGAGGCAATGAGTTACCAGTGAAAGTGCAAGAGAGTATCCAGTCAAATGGCCATGCGATTGAATTTCGCATCTATGCGGAAGATCCCGTCAGATTCCTACCTTCACCAGGAACTATCACAAAACTCGACTGGGGAGATACAGCGGGCATCCGTATTGATGCTGGATACGTCGAAGGTGGTAAAGTCACGCCGTTTTATGATCCGCTGATTTCAAAAGTAATTGTGCACGCGACGACCCGTGAGGAAGCCATTCAGCAATCACGAGCGTTTCTTGCGCAAGTAGACATTCAAGGTTTGAAAACGAATATCCCATTATTTAATGGATTCCTAACATCAAAGGAATTCCAGGCAGGTGATTATTCAACAGCAGGTTTACCGGCTTGGCTAGAAAGACAAAAGGAGGAACAATAAATGACTCAAGTGAAAGCAACGATGGCGGGAACCGTATTTACAGTCAATGTAGCGGTGGGAGAAGAAGTAGCAGCGGGGCAAGTTGTGATTGTGTTGGAATCTATGAAAATGGAGATTCCGGTTGAAGCAGAAACCGCTGGAAAAGTGAAGGCTATTAACGTACAAGTAGGCGATTTCGTCAATGAAGAAGACGTTTTGGTGATGATGGAAGGCTAAAGGGGGTGTTGGAATGTCCGCGTACAATGACAAGTTGGAAGCGAAGCTAAAGGGGATTTTTGAAGGAGGCCATCCAAAATATCATGACAAATTGAAGGAGCAGCATAAGCTTTTTGTCCGTGATCGGCTGGAACTGCTCTTTGATGACGGGGAGTATACAGAAGATGGGCGATTTGCTAACTGTGAGGCAGGCGATTTGCCGGCTGATGGTGTGGTCACCGCAATGGGGAAAGTGGATGGTCAAACAGTTTGTGTCATGGCGAATGATTCGACGGTAAAAGCGGGTTCTTGGGGAGCGCGCACGGTTGAGAAAATTATTCGTATCCAGGAAATTGCAGAAAAAAATCGTGTGCCGATGCTTTATCTTGTGGATTCAGCGGGTGCGCGTATTACGGACCAGCTAGATATGTTTCCGAACCGCCGGGGGGCCGGTAAGATATTCCATAACCAAGTGAGGTTATCCGGGTTTATCCCACAGATTTGTCTATTGTTTGGACCTTCAGCTGCAGGTGGTGCATATATTCCTGCGTTTTGCGATGTCGTCATTATGGTGGATGGTAATGCATCGATGTATTTAGGTTCGCCGCGTATGGCTGAGAAAGTCATTGGGGAAAAGGTGACGCTTGAGGAAATGGGCGGCGCGCGTATGCATTGTACGGTCAGTGGTTGTGGGGATGTGTTAGTAGCCAATGAGCAAGAAGCAATTGCAGAAGCGCGCCGTTACCTCACCTATTTCCCAGTGAACTTTACGGAGAAGCCTACACTTCGAGGTGTCGTGGAAGCGAAAGCTGGTAGAACGCTTGAAGCGATCATTCCGGAAAATCAAAATGCACCGTTTGATATGTATGAAGCGATTGATGCATTGATTGACGAGGGAAGTTTTTTTGATGTGAAAAAATTATTTGCGCCTGAATTAATTACGGGTTTTGCGCGTATTGAAGGGCAGTCTGTTGGGATTATTGCCAATCAACCAAAGGTCAAAGGCGGCGTGTTGTTTGTCGATTCAGCAGATAAGGCGACGAAATTCATTACATTATGTGATGCGTTTTCAATTCCATTGCTATTCCTAGCCGATGTGCCAGGCTTCATGATTGGTACGAAAGTCGAGCGTGCGGGTATTATCCGTCATGGTGCCAAGCTGATTATGGCTATGAGTTCCGCAACGGTACCGAAAATTTCTGTCATTGTCCGTAAGGCGTATGGGGCGGGCCTTTACGCGATGGCGGGACCGGCATTTGAGCCAGATGTGTGCATTGCTCTACCGACCGCTCAAATCGCTGTGATGGGACCTGAAGCAGCTGTCAATGCCGTTTATTCGAATAAAATAGAAGCGATTGAAGATCCGAAAGAACGGATTGCGTTTGTTCAAGAGAAACACCGGGAATACAAAGAGGAAATTGATATTTATAAATTAGCATCTGAACTGATCATTGATGAAATTGTAGCTCCTTCAAGTTTAAGGGGCGTGTTGGCAGAACGATTCCGTTTGTATAGCACAAAAGATATTGCACACCCCCCGAGAAAACACCCGGTATATCCTGTATAATCAACTAAAGAAATAAAGGTCCACCCTGTGAGTAGGTGGACCTTTTTGATTAGGAGGGGTATGGATGAATGTGGTCATTGCAGGTGCGGGTTCAATCGGTCTGTTACTCGGATCGTTTTTAGCTGAAGCGGGAATGGCTGTGACTTTCTACGTCCAAAGGGAAGAACAGGCGCGACTAATTCGGAATGAAGGGATACAGCGTATTAACCAAGATGGGACAGCGAGTAGATACGATGTAGGGGTTACGACGGACATCAGCAAGGTATCACCGTCAGCATTGTGGATTGTAGCGGTCAAATATGCGGGTCTTCGAAGTCTCCTTTCTGAGATGCAGCAGGCAAGGATAGAGAATCCGGTGTTATTCGTTCAAAATGGGGTTGGGCATATGGAGTTAGTAGCGGATGTACCTCTACCACATGTTGCTTTCGCTACGGTGGAACACGGAGCGCGCAGAGCAGACGATCGAACAGTTAGTCATAATGGGGTAGGGATGTTGACCATTGCAGTAGCGCAAGGGGATAGGCATTTATTTGACGAGCTAGGACAAGCGCATTCTGATAGTTTTCCGATTAGTTATCATACAAATGCTGAACAAATTTTGATGCGCAAAGTACTTATCAATTGTATGATTAATCCATTGACAGCAATTTTAAAAGTGAAAAATGGTGAACTGTTAACAAATCAGCATTGTCGTATGCTTTTCGATCAATTGTATGATGAACTGATGACTACTTTTCCGGAGGTGCAGTCGACTCTGTCGTACGAGGATGTGGCAAGTGTCTGTCAAAAAACAGCACGTAACCAATCATCTATGCTGACAGATTGTCTGGTAGGTCGCCCGATGGAGATTGAAACGATTGTCACGGCTGTTATTCGCAAAGCGAACAAACGTAAAAAATCATTACCACTTTTGACAATGCTTGAAACAATGCTCTATGCCGTCAATCAGGAAGGTGAGGCACTTGAACAGCATATAAAAAACTATTAAACATAGTTGAAAGTCTATTGATAGCATGCATATTTTTCCGTGCAAGGGGTAAAGGATTTGTACAGAGGTGATTTTGATGATTCTAGGGAAGAAGGTCAGGTTGAAACCGACAGGAGCGCAAGAATTAAAAATGTGGAAGTCAGTTGGTACCGCAAGATGGGTCTATAATTGGACGCTTGCTCGGCAACAGGAAAACTATAAACAAGGTAACAAATTTATAACGGATAACGACTTAAGAAAAGAAATTACTGAAATGAAAAAGCTAGAGGAATTCAACTGGTTGTTTGGTGTATCGAACAATGTTGCGAAACAAGCGGTCAAAGACGCATGTGAAGCCTATAAAAAATTCTTTCGGGGAGAATCTAAATTTCCACGTTTTAAAAGTAGAAAGCGGTCCAGATTGTCTTTTTATAACGATACCGAGAAGTTAAAAGTAAAGCCAAACAAACTGGTTTTGATTGAAAAAGTGGGCTGGATGCAGACTTCCGAACAGATTCCGGTCGATGTGAAATATTGCAATCCTCGTGTCTCATTTGACGGGAAGTATTGGTATTTGTCCGTTGGTATTGAGCAGGCGTTTACAGAGGAAAAGGTAACAGATGAAATTGTTGGCATTGATTTGGGTATTACAACATTAGCAGTTTGTTCAAATAGCAACAAAGTCAAAAATATTAATAAAACAAATGCAGTCCGCAAAATCGAGAAACGCCTTCGTAGGTTGCAGAGAAGAGTTTCTCGTAAATACGAAATGAATAAGGAGGGAAACCGTTTCGCCAAAACGAGCAACTGTATAAAAATCGAAAAGCAAATACGGCACCTACACAGACGATTGGCCAACATCCGCACCAATCACATTCACCAAGCAACGAACGCAATCGCGAAAAACAAGCCTTGTAAAGTTGTGATGGAGGATTTGAATGTGAAAGGGATGATGAAAAATCGTCACCTGTCCAAAGCAATTCAGCAGCAGAAGTTCAGCGAATTCTCTCGCCAAATGGCATACAAATGTGAGAAGTATGGCATTGAATACATGAAAGTCGATCGTTTCTTTCCATCGTCCAAAAAGTGTTCATCCTGTGATGAAATTAAGAAGGATTTGAAGCTGAAGGACCGTGTCTATACATGTACATGTGGATTACGGATCAATCGGGACTTGAATGCGGCATTGAATTTGCGAAAGGCAGGGCAATTAGCAGCGTAATCACCAACTAGAACCTGCTAATGTGTAGGATTCGTTGCATCCGAATTTACGCCTGTGGAGT